>JBOFMR010000032.1:0-2379 GCA_051658485.1 Phocaeicola sp. | reverse complement strand
TTTTATCACTCTTATCTAGTTCATTATCTAAACGAAAACGAGCTCTTCTAACAACCTTAGGGGAAATACCTTCCATAAGAAGAACTAATTCATCCCATCTTATAGAACGAAATCCACTGCCATCTTTTAGAAATATCTTAGAATGGAATCTCCCTTGAGCCAAACGCTTATAGTAAACTACATACCCACCTCGCTCCCAATGAAGCAGCTTCATAACTTTACGAGAGCGGCCAACAAAAATATAAACATCACCATTAGTGGGTTCTAAACTAAAATGGCGAATCTCACCACAAAGAGTGTCAACACCTTTGCGCATATCAGTACTAGTATGACTAATAACGAAACGATTGGTTTCATTCAAATTAAACATAGTTTTTTTGAATACAAAAGTCGGAAAGAAAAAAGAGAAGAAAAATACGGCAGAATTCGGATGGATACAGAGTATCCATCCGAATTCTGCCGTTGCCTGTGCAATATGGCCTCAATAGTACTTCCGGTACTATTTCTAGTCTGTCCGATAGTTTTTTGGTAGTAGCTTTTTGATTTCTTCTTCCGTAGAATCTTGTTTGATTTTTTCTAACGTACGGGTCAACCATTCTAGTCCATTGATTCCTGCAATTTTGAACTCTCTAGTGCGAATAAAAGATTGCATTATCCTCTACCTTTTGTCATATTTGCTGAAGAGATCATTTTTATACACCTGCAAAAGCTGTATTTGGGTACTAGTGATTTCTTAGTAAAAGGAATGAAATTTATTGCTTCCTGATAAGAGGAAAGAATCATTACATCACATGATTGTTAATGATTTGATAGGACTTTTCAATAATAGGCCTTTCTTTTTAGGAGCCAATTGTTTTTTGATATTCTCAATAGAATAGAGTTAAATTGAAGCTTATTTCCTCTCTAATAGATTCGATTGTAGAAAAATCAAGCAATATTCTAGAAGCATTAAGTTTCACCGGATGGCAATATGAAATTATAAGCTAAAAAGGAAAAAGGGTTTATCTCGAATTTAAAAGATGGATAATAAATCTTATTTTTGCATCTATGAAGAAAATATTGTGGAGTTGCATTAAATGGCTACCTTTGGTTTTGTTATTTGCCTTTGTTATTGCTTGTCGTTATTTACCGTATTGGGCAGATGCTTATATGTATTATCTCTATCCTACTTTATCTGCATTTTTATCAGGTATTGCTTCATTAATTCCCTATTCACTTGAAGAGGTCTTAATCGTAGGGGTAGTACTTTTATTGTTAATCTATCCCATTGTAGCGCGTTTTCGTAGGGGTGAGAAGCATACTGTTTGGAGGATTATAAAGAATTCTCTTTTGAGAGTTGCTTGGATTTATATTTGGTTTTATCTGGGCTGGGGTATGAGTTACTATCGTTCTTCTATTTATGAACGGATGAAGGTCGATAAAACGGCTTACAGTAGGGATCATTTTCTGCATTATCTAGATAGTTATGTGAGGAATTTAAATTTGTCTTATACAGATCAGGTAGAGTTTGATTCGGAGGAGTTGGAGCAGGAGGTGAAATCTCTTTATTCGCAGGTGAAGAAGAGTTATGGATTGAGTACTCCCCAGAGTTATCAGCATCCTAAAGAGCTACTATTTAATAGGCTCTATTCTAGTGTAGGCGTATTGGGTTATGTAGGACCTTTTTTTATTGAGATGCAATTGAATGAAGAGTTGCTAGCTATTCAATACCCTTTTTCATATGCACATGAATATGCTCATATGTTGGGCGTGAGTAGTGAAGCTGAAGCCAATTATTGGGCTTTTCAGGTGTGTAGTCGCTCTGTGCGTAAGGAGATACGTTATAGTGCTTATTTCAATCTACTACCTTATGTTTTGAATAATGCTTCTAATTTGCTTCCTAGGGATAGTTTTAATAGTTTACTTGCTACTATTCGCCCTGAAGTATTGGAAGAGATGCGTGCAAAAACAACCTATTGGAGCAATCGTTACAGCCCATTGGTTGGTGAGGTGCAATCGTGGTTGTATAATCAATTTTTAAAAGGAAATAAAATCTCTTCGGGTAGTAAAAATTATGGTGAGGTTATTGAATTGTTGATTGATTTCCAAGAATATGTCCCTTTTAATTAGGGTCTGCTGAAAAAGTGGAAATAAGTTGATTTATAATACTATATGGGCTCATTTTATTGCATAAGTGCAAGGCTTTTTACATGTTCTTGATTAAAACCTTGCACCATGACTAGATATGAAGAGAGTCACAGCTGTGTATAGATGAATTTTAGGCTTCCTAGAAAGACTAGTTTATTCTAGTAAATGCAAATAATATGCCTTAGAATGCTTTCTAAAGGCTTATAGTGGGAGAGTGTACCCAATTATGGTATAGAATCCTTTTCATTATTG
>JBOFMR010000031.1:0-46901 GCA_051658485.1 Phocaeicola sp. | reverse complement strand
CCCTTCTTAAGTCTACCCTAAACCTTTTTAGCTTTGCATTAAAACATTCTGCCGATGCATTAGTCTCAAGGTTGTTGAAGAAGTTCGGCTCATCTGAGAAAGTTGGCCCCCAAGCAAAACTGGGTCAATAAAGATTCTTTAGTGAAGGTTTGGTGAAGACTATTTTCTGCTCTCTTCACCATAACCTATTGATAATTAGAATGTGTGAAGGATTGAAGCTTTTTTTTGCTCTTTTATTTTAAGTAGAAGAGAGCTTTAGGCTTTCTAAAAGGGTAATAGCATACTAAAAAAGGGATTGGTAAACAGACGACAAAATGAACAAAAAGAATACCATCCCACAACTTTTACAGGTGAGCTGTAACTGATGTAAAGTTCTTCCTCTTTAGGCTAACGAAATTATATGCGTAGTCCCCAGGGTTTATCGGGTGAGCTCACTCTTTTATTGTTTTTTCCACTCTAAAAGCTATTTCTGCTCCTACTCTATCGAAAAATAGTTAAATTTAGGCTTCATTCTATTTTATTACCCATTCCTATTCAACTTTTCCTCTAACTAGCTGTTAACTTTGGTATCGAATGAAAGAACTAGAGATTCCTTATTCATTACAGAAAACAAATCAATTAAAAATTAAAGACATGAAATTTGTACAATTTCTACTTTGCAGTGCTTGTTTTTTAGCTGTTTCAACTGCTTCAATGGCACAAGAGGGTACCAAAGAGCCTCTAAAACGTGATGTGACTCGCCTATCAGAAGATTACTTTATACCAGGACGATTCGCTGGGAAAACCATCCTCATCACAGGAGGTGCAAGAGGTATTGGTAAGTCAACAGCAACTCGTGCAGTGAAAGAGGGTGCCAACGTAATCATTATGGACTGGTTAAAAGAGGCAGGACAAGAAACGACTGACCTCATCAACCAAACAGTATCCTCCGTAGGGGGTGGGAAAGCTCTATTTGTTCAAGGAGACATAAGCAAGCCAGAGGATTGCGATCGTGCGGTTCAAGCAGCAGTGGACAATTTTGGTAAATTGGACTACGCAGTACTTAATGCAGGCATTATGGACGGTTGCTATTCAGGAGAGATCTTGACTTATGACGAAGAACAAAAAAAGCTATTGCCTGCTTCTATTGTGGATGCAACCGACGAATATTGGAAAAACGTATTTAAAACCAATGCAGAGGGTAGCTTTTACTCACTTCGCTCTACACTTCGCCAACTTTTAGAACAAGGAAATGGTGGTTCAGTAGTATTGGTTGGCTCCATTGCAGGTATGACAGGCCTTGCAGGAAACCCTGCATACGTAGCGAGCAAACATGCAGTAAACGGATTAACCCGCAATGCAGCAATAGATTATGCTCCTTACGGAATTCGAGTTAATTCAGTCAATATGGCAGAAACCCTTACACCTATGGTAAGACGTGCAGGCTATTTTGTACAAGCTGAAATGCATACAAAAAAGAGTTTCGGCATGGGAGGTATAAAGACTCAAAGCTTACTAAAACACTGTGATTCAGAGAAACGTGGTTCAATGGCTTGGGAACAAGCTTCTAATATTTTATACCTCATCTCAGACGAAGCTTCAGCGATAACAGGTCTAGTTATGGCTACAGACGGAGGATGGACAGATTTCTAGTTTAAGCGCAAATAAATAGCTCAGCGGAATATATGAAGAGATTAATAACAGGGTGCTTGGTATGGCTTATAGCAAGCACCCTCTCTTTTGCACAAATCAATAACCCTTCTTCTATTTACGAAGGGAATATTGTGCAACAAGTAGAGTTTAGTTTTCAAAACATACCACTTGATTCGGTTCTAGCAGAGTCGTACAAGAAAGTTATAGAGAGTGAATTTGCTGTACCTTTGCAAAGTCAATACAGCGGAGTTATGTCTTCGTACTACATTTCTAAACTAAACCTACTTCCATTTGTCGAAAAATCTACGCTAAATGTATTGCCCACAGCAGAGAATGGCGTTCAAATAAGAGTACAAGTGGTTTTGAGGCAGAAGGAAAAAGCGGTAACAAACCAGAATGCTTTCAACAACAAAAAGATGCTACCTGTGCTCTATAATTCAGAGCGAGCCTATCTTACTATGCGTATGGCAGCTTCAGAGATGGCCTATACCAACAGTAATACTTGGTTTGGCAATCCAGAATCAATGACCAATGGAAATCCATTGGCAGACTCACCTACCGGAAAAGGATGGTCTGCTTGGCTAGAGGGATTCGCAAGTGCAGGTCTCTATGGAGTATTCAATGTAATACCCAAAATCAACTTACACTTGTATGGAGGTGCCAGCTACTTGGTTTCTTTTTCAGCAGGCGATGAATTATTTACAAAGAAAGCACGGATGCATGCCGATGTAGAGGATGCTTTTATAGGTATAGTAGGTGGTCAAGAGCTTAAATCAGGGAACCGCTATCGATACAATTTTACCTATGGGCGTAAATCGTTTATGCTTGGAGATGGATGGCTAATAACCAACACCTCGATGAATGGACATGACCGAGCTGCATTGCAACTAAATCCACGTTGGGCTTCCAAACCATCTATCACAGGAAGTTTTACTTGGAATCGCATTATGCTACAAGGTTTTTCACTTAAACCAAATGAATTACCCATACTTAATAGCCATACCACCATCAATGGTGTGAACCTAGAGGTAAGCAACAAAAAAAATGCAACGCTCGCTTTTTCCTACCTAACTGTACCTAGTTCTAACTTCCGTTACTACCTACCCGATGGAAACATCTATTCGCGAGAAGGACTGGAAGTATACAACTTGCGTTTCTTTAAAACGACTAATAAGAATGGAGGACTCTTTATTAAAAGTGAGGTGGGATACCAACGCAATCGAAACTTTAAGATGAATGCCTGGGCCTATTATGGCGAGGCTGGATGGAGCTTCTCACACGTTAAAGGAAACCCTACCATAAGCTATCGATATGCACACTTTGATGGAGATAATCCCAACTCTTCTTCATACAATCGATGGGATGCACTCTATACAGGAGGAAATGGCGAACAATGGGTACAAGGATCAGCAATGTACAAAGTTGTACAAAACAGCAATGAGAGAAGTCACCGCATTCAGGCTATATACAATCCTGCTAAACGTATGCAGTTAGTGGGGCAATTTTGGTTATTTTATGCTGACGAATACAATAACATTGGAGGAAATCCAGCTTTATCCACACTTTCTGACTCCAAATTTTATGGGACAGAGTACAACTTAACGCTTAAGTATTTCCACTCGCAACAATGGTATTTCCACTTTAATGCAGCCTATGCTGCACCGGGAGGGGCTATTAAAAACAACGTACCCAATACCAAAGATTGGTTTTGTGCTACATTATTTGCTCGCTACTCATTCTAGTAGTAAGAAACGACTATGTAACTTGATTGCCTAGAGTCAATTGACACTAGGTACAATAGAAATTCATACGCAAAGGATTCTGTAGTGAAAAACAAGACCGAATCTGTACAAATTCTATCATATTATAAAGATGGGCTAGTGAATAAAATCACTAGCCCATCTTTTGTATTGCTCTCCGCTAAAAATTAATTCAAAATGAATGATCGGGTCTTTTCCTTTTCCAAATAAAAAGAATACGGTTTAGACTAAATTTAAATATTGCTGTCCGATAAAAAAGAGAATAAACCATCATATAATCTAATAATCAACGGCTTAATGAGACTCCTAAAAAAATGGAATTGCCTTTTCACTAGCTAATGCTTTTTTGATAAACTCAATAGAATAGACCTAAGTTGAAGCTTATTTGCTCTCTAATGGATTCTATTATAGGAAAATCAAACGACTTTCTAAAGGCATTAAGTTTTATCGGACAACAATAAAAAATAAATTGATTCCTCTCTTATTTCAATTCAATTCTTTGAACCATCAGTTCTTCACTGTTTGGTCCAACCATAATATCAAACTCACCTAGTTCATAAATAAATTCAAGATCAGAGTTGTAGAATTTCAGCAATTCAGGAGTTATTTGGAATTTTACAGTTTTTACCTCGCCCTTCTTGATATTAACACGTTGGAAACCTTTAAGTTCCTTCATTGGACGAGTAATACTGCAAACAACGTCACGGATATAGAGTTGTACAACCTCATCTGCATCATAATTACCACTATTTTTCACGTCAACCGTTACTTCAATAGAACCTGTAGTTGAAAGTTCTTTGCTACTTAATTGCATATTTGAATATTCAAAAGTAGTATAAGAAAGACCATAACCAAATGGATAGAGTGGACGGTTATCAACATCTAAATAGTTGCTACGGAATTTAGTGAACCATTGCGAGTCATCTTGTGGGCGACCTGTATTTTTATGGTTATAGAATAAAGGAAGTTGTCCAACATTCTTAGGCATAGTAGTTACCAATTTACCCGATGGAACCACATCTCCAAATACAACATCACAAATAGCATCAGCAGCCTCGCTACCACCAAACCATACATTTAAGATAGCAGGTATGTTTTTGCTCTCCCAAGTCATAACAGTACTACGTCCAGAGAAGTTTAGCAAAACAATTGGTTTACCTAATTTCTTCAATTCCTTAAGCAAATCCATTTGTGCATCTGGCATATCAAGATTTGTGCGTGAGCTACTTTCACCACTCATTTCTGATGATTCGCCCATAGCACATACAATAACATCTGCTCTACGTGCAGCTGCCAATGCCTCCTGTCTCATCACCTCTACACTTCTACTATCGCGCATTTCACGTCCAAACATAGTAGCTCTAGCCTCAAATTCAGCATCATAAGCTAAGTTACACCCCTTTGCATAAATAATTTCAGCATCTTTACCAACCGCTTGTTTCATGCTCTCATAAACTGTGTTATAGCGTTCTGATACAGCTGCAACACTCCAAGTACCAGGCATATTGGCCTTCGTATTAGCAAGTGGACCAATAAGAGCTATTTTCCCTCTCTTTTTTAAAGGAAGAGTATTGCTTTCATTCTTAAGAAGTACAAATGTTTTTGAAGCAATTTCGCGAGCCTTCGCTCTGTTCTCAGCAGTAAAGATATCATTTGCAGGACGATTTACATCACAGTATTTATAAGGGTCTTGAAATAAACCTAGTTTGTATTTAGCTTCAAGAATTCTACGACAAGCTACATTGACATCATTCTCACTTAACTTTCCCTCATTAATTGATTTTTCAATCGTTGTTAAGAATCCTTCTGAAACCATATCCATATCTGTTCCTGCTTTCAATGCCATAACAGAGGAGTTTTGCAAATCACCCATGCCATGTTCTATCATCTCAGCAATAGCAGTAAAGTCCGTTACAACAAAACCGTTAAATCCCCACATATTACGTAGTACTTCAGTCATCAGCCACTTGTTACCAGAAGCTGGAATACCATCAACATCATTAAATGAAGTCATAACCGTACCTACACCTGCTTCAATTGCAGCCTTGTAAGGAGGAAAATATTCATTAAACATACGTACACGACTCATATCAACCGTGTTGTAATCTCTACCCGCATCAGGTGCTCCATAAAGTGCAAAGTGCTTTACACAAGCTAGCATCGTTTTATTATCAGCCAAATCACTTCCTTGATAACCATGAACCATGGCTTTAGCTATTTCAGAGCCTAAGAAAGGATCTTCTCCTGATCCCTCTGACATACGCCCCCAACGAGCATCTCTCGATATATCGACCATAGGACTAAAGGTCCAGTTAATACCATCTGCTGTAGCCTCCTTAGATGCAATCTCAGCAGAAAGTTTAACCGCCTCCATATCCCAGCTACAAGCCAATCCCAATGGAATAGGGAAAACGGTTTCATACCCGTGTATCACATCCATACCGAAAATCAAGGGGATACCGAGTCTACTCTCTTCAACAGCTACACGCTGCACATCTTTAATTTTTTCAACCCCTTTTAGATTAAAAACGCCACCTACTGTACCATTCTTTAATTGAATCGCTAAATTACTACTCTTGGCTTGACCAGTTACGATGTCACCTGTTACAGGAAGGTTTAATTGACCTATTTTCTCCTGCAAAGTCATTTTAGACATTAAGTCTGATACAAACTGATCCATTTCAGCATCTTTTGTTTTATTACCACCTTCTATGCATGAGGTAAAGGCACAAGCAAAAGCAAGCCCTAAAAATAATTTTACGTTTTTCATTTCATCTCTTATCTAGTAAATCAAATATTAATATGTAAAGCCCAATTTGGTAAGCCCTTGTTGAATCTCCTCACAACTCATAAACAAGTCCCAAAGCAATCCTGTACGATGATTCTCAATCATTGGCGCAATAGGACATTGGTCAATAGCCAAATAACGAGGAACAGTCCAATTCACCTCTTCAGAAAAAGCATCATAAAAACCATACTTCCTAGAAAAGCGTATTTTGGTTTCAGTATTCATCAATAACAGATCATCCAGCTGAATTTTCAAGAGAGAGAGATAAGAAAAAAGACAAAAGAAGCCTTGAAAGTAAAAAGGGGGAAAGGGAGTTAAAATTAGAAAGTACACTTATCTAAGATAACTCCTTAATTACATCGACTAACTCAAATTTACCTTTTACAAAAAGATTTATAATCACAATATTCACAAGCTCCCTCTATTTTGGTTTGTTCAAATGAAAGGTCAGGATTAAATACCTCCTCTAGCAAATGTTGCAAATGGTTACGAAACTCGGTTTCATATTCTGCAAAGTTATCTACTGGAAGTTTCTTACGCGCTTCACCCATTTCGATAACGGGGGAATAACTTTCTGAATTGGCTGCTCGGTGAATATAGAGCAAGGCCGGCGCTACCTTCTGTGATTGCTTTTTACAAAGAATCGCTGCATAAAGAAACGTTTGGAAAATGTAATTGGAACGCTTCTTGTCAGGCACAAAAAGTGATTCAACATCTTTAGGTGTAGAGGCATTTCCTCCCGTTTTATAATCTACAATGCGAAGAGTACCCTCCTTGCTATCTAAACGGTCAATAAATCCACCAATACGAGAATGAATTTTTCCCTTTCCAGCTATCTCTATGTCTATCTCTTCATATACCTTTTCCTCTGACTTAACATAGGTAAAAGGAGCATAGTGTAAATCATTGATTAGGAGCTGTTTTATATAACGTGCTATGACCTCTGCATTAATTAGCTGCACACCATTATACTCAGGTTTTTCAGTTGTTCCAACTTGAAAGAACAACTTCTTAAAAGCTTCATCAACATGTCTATGTATGCGTATATCATCTTTCAAAAGAGTCTCTAAATCAACCTTCTGAATCATTTTACTACGTGCTGATAACTCATCATAAAGCGTTTCGGCTGCACGGTGAAAGATGCTACCAAAGGTAGCCGAATCAATCTCTGCACTCACCTCATCGGGAGTTTTTAGATTGGCTACATATCTGAAATAAAATTTAAGTGGGCAGTCCAAATAGGTATTCAGTGCCGAAGGAGAGAAGTTCGCTTCCGAATTAATCCGCAAATCAAATCGACTCTGCATCCTTTTCATTACCTGAGCTGTTTTCGGAATAACAATAGGTGGTGCGCCTTGTGGAGATTGCGCTGCCTCTAAAGAGCTCTGTTCAATGGGGTGACCATACTCTATCAAAAACTGCAACATAAAACGACTCCATTCACCTCTATTCAATCCATCCGAACTGGTGTTATAAAGCAATGTTACCCGTTCAGCTCGTTGTAAAAGACGATAGAAATAGTAGGCATAAACAGCTATTTTATGCTCCAAAGTAGTCATTCCAAAAGCCTTACGTAGGTTATAGGGGATAAAAGAGGTGTCACCTCCCGATTTGGGCAACTCTCCTTCATTTACCGAGAGCATGACCAAGTGGCGAAAGTCTAAGTTACGCGTTTCAAGCACCCCCATTACTTGCAATCCAATAGCTGGCTCACCGTGAAAAGGGATATTAGTACCACTTAGTACTTTTATAAGCAGACGGCGAAAGGTGGTAGAATGGACTTTTAAATCACCCGACTCAATTAAAGTATAAAAACGATTGACAAGCGTATAGGCTTTAAAAAGTGACTCTTGGTAGAGCTGAGCCAAAGTATCATTCCCCTCTTTGCTACCTTTATACAGTTGGGAAAGTTCCTTCATGATAACAAGAAGGGATTGACAAAGAGACAAGTTATCAGGTTGTGGTTTAAAAAGCAACTCCAAAAAGGGATCTTTTTGCAACTCACTAGGAAGTGGATAGAAACGATTCTTCTTCGTCAACATCTGCTCAAGTTGAATCGCATTTTTACTTAACTGAGAGGTGTAACTGTGCCTCAATAAAGGGACCACTGTTTGGTAGGTAAATCGCCCCGTTTGAGATGTATAACCTGTGATCTGTAAATCTAGCCACAGCGTGAGGAAACTATAAATAGGAGTTTGTGAAAGGGGAAATCCCATAGTCACATTGATATGCTTCACCTCTTCAGGCAAAGAGTGGAGTACCGGTTGTAACAACGCTTCATTGCAAAGCACAATTGCACTCTCCTTCTCTGGAGTGGTTAGATTCTGACGAATCCAAGTAGGAAGATAGCGTGCTTGTGCATTCTCTGTTGAGGCTGCAATGTAGTGAATCTTTTTGGGATGCGATAAATTATTAAAAAGCTCACTAGGCAAGCTATTGGGAAATTGATCCAAATTTCGGCGTAAGAACTCCCCCGCTTCATATCCTTTTTCACGACCCAAGTAGAAGTGGTCGTAATCCCAATAAAAACGGGCACGACCAGCTGACTCTAATTTCTGGAAAAGGCGCTGCTCCACCTGATTAAGTACATTAAAACCCACAAATACATAGGTGGTATAGGGAAGAGTTTCTACATCAATCGACTCAATAACCTCGCGATATAGCATACCCTCGTAAGCAATATCTTGCGCTGCCAATGCAGCTTTAAAATCGGTATAGATAGCTCCTAAAACATCCCACATCGATATAAAATGTTCTTTAAGTGCAGTGCGCTTCTCGAGAGAGAAATTTTGAAAGAATTGTTGTATAGCAGCCTCTTTTTCACTATCTAAAAAGTCATAATCATCCATTATCTCCTTCAACTCTTGCAAGTTGGTAAAGAGTCTATCGGTATCGATGCAATTCTTATCGGCATCATCAAAGTCACTGAGAAGCATCTCTCCCCAGAAGTAGAATTCGTCTAAGCTCTCTTTGCTTTGAGTATGTAGTTGGAATTGTTTATAGAGTTCACATACTAACTTTATAGGATCTCCTAACTCCCAAGAAGAGAGACTGCGAAAGAGCTCACTAATACTCAAATAGGCAGGTGACCAAAGAGGCTTATCACTCAATTCAACCAAATGTTCATTAAAGAAAAGAGTTGCCCGTTTATTTGGAAATACCACAGCAACATGTCCTAAATTTCCATCCATACAGTCGTACAGATTATTCGCAACTTGTTTTAAAAAACTTTCCATCTTTTCTTTTATTTTAAAGCTGTTATTCAATAAGTTATACCCCCCAAAGAAGTGATTAACAACGAACGGATACCTCTAGTAAGTAAGCGATTAGGCTGTTAACTTTTATCTATCCCCTACTCAAGAGTTGCAACAATTCATCACGAGTTAGTTTGTGTGATTGGTTGGTTCCATCAAGTAGTGAATTGGCTAAATCCTTTTTCGTCCGATGCAGTTCTACTATTTTTTCTTCAATGGTATTTTTAGCTATTAATCGATAAACCGTAACCGGGCGGCTTTGACCGATCCGATAAGCTCGGTCCGATGCTTGATCTTCAATAGCAGGATTCCACCAAGGGTCTAGGTGGACGATAAAATCAGCTGCAGTCAGATTCAAACCAAGTCCACCTGCCTTCAAGCTAATTAAGAAAAGCAACTGATTGCCCGTTTGAAACTTTTTCACCAACTTTCCACGCTCGGCAATAGGTGTCGAGCCATCTAAATAGAGATACTTTATTCCACGCTTGTCTAGTGCCTCTCTAAAAAGGGCCAAATGGGAAGTAAACTGACTAAATACCAAGGAACGGTGATTGTTCTCCTTCATTACATCTACTAAATCAAAGAAAGCCCCCATCTTCACAGACTCCTCTTTAAAGGAGTCATCCACTAATCCCACATGACTTGCTGCTTGACGAAGACGAGTAATCTCAGCTAGTGTTTGAATAGAGTTCTTTTCACTTGCTAGGAGATTTAGTTCTGCTTTTTTACGAAGAGTCTCATAAAAAGCCTCCTCCGTTACACTCAATTCCACTGGAATCACTATTTCAGTTTTCCCAGGCAACTCTGTCAATACTTCGTTTTTAGTACGACGAAGTAAGAAAGGAGCAATTATATTTTTCAGCTCTTTGCGTTTCTCTTTATTATCACCCATCTCAATAGGAATGATAAAACGTTGGTTGAACTGTTCAAAAGAGCCCAACATACCTGGATTCATAAATTGAAAAAGGTTCCAAATCTCACTCAAATGGTTCTGCACTGGTGTACCCGTAAGCATTAATCTAAAATCACCCTCCAACTGCATGGCAGCCTTCGAGATTTTCGTCTCTCTATTCTTTATAGAGTGCGCCTCATCAAGTACAATGGTTTTCCATTTTTTTGCAGTCAATATTTCGACTTCAATATTTAACAATCCATAGGTTGATATTATCACATCGTGTTCTGCAGCCTGACTGATTAGTTCTGAGCGATTGGCTGCTTCATTCAATACAAACACCTCCAACGCAGGTGCAAATCTAGCCAATTCTGCTTTCCAATTGGATACCACCGAAGCGGGTGCTATGACAAGCGCAGCTCCCTGAGGTGCCTGATGACAAAGCATTGCTATTGTTTGTACAGTTTTCCCCAAACCCATATCATCAGCTAGACAAGCCCCAGCTCCCCACTCATTCAACTTTGCCATCCAACGGAATCCCTCTTCTTGGTATTCGCGTAACGAAGCTTGAAGCGTGGTAGGGATATCAAACTTCATCTTATCCGCTTTGTCTATTTTCTTCACCAATTTCTTGTAAGAGCTATCTGCATTTAGGTTTAATCCATCCGATTCAAATGTTCGTAAAAGCGGTGCTACAAACTCAGAGACTTTCAGCTCTTCCTTTTTACCCTTACTCGCTACAGACTGAATAGAGAGTAACATCTTTCGAAGTTGTTCAGTCAAAGCCAAATATTCATTATCTCCCAATGAGATAAAACGCTGGCTGTTGTTGGCTGAGAACTGTTCCAATAAATCATGCAATGCAATTGTTTGATTATTGTTATATTTCAGCTCTCCTACCATTTCAAACCAACGTCCTTTCCCCTTAATTGAAACGGTAAAATTGCTAGCGGAGGCAGCCCCTGCCAACTTTAATCTAACCCCTTCAGGCCACTCTACACAAACCGTTTCAATGGCATGCACTACATCAAGAAACTCCAAGCACTCTGCAGGTGAATAGAGCTGTATCATGTTTTCTTCTACAAATTCAAAATTTGTCAATGCATCACACAGCCCATTCATATTCTTTTTCTCTTCATCCATGTTACGCAAAGCCTGCACAGAGGATTGTTCCCCCTGCCCCATAACCGTTTTAGTCCCTTTAGCTGGCGTACAATAAGGGGGAAATAGTGAAAAAGGCTTGACATAAAGACCCACTTTAAACTCATCACCTACCGGTAGAATCTGCACGATTATCGAAGAGTCTCCAACTATTTGCGTAATTGAGGTATCTGAAGATACTAAATCAGAATGAATGGTTATGTCATTATTAATTGTATTCAGCAGTTTCTGTAACTTATCTTCTGCCTCCAAAGGAAGCTCCTTAATACGAGAAAGAATCTCCAAAATCTCTTTCTGCCTAGCACTCATCTCGATGATTTTAATACGAGATTGACTCTCCCTTTCGCAGCTTAGTAGCTTTCTATCCTGAGGATTTGAGATATTCGATTCAAGAACAAATCCGTTTTTATCCTTCTGAATGGTCAAGTAAGGAGTTTCTAAAACAAGATCTATCACCACTGTTTCATGTTCATAAGCAAAGAGATAAGGATAACCTATTAACTTCTTCAATGCTTCGGCACCATAAAGTGAGTAAGTATCATCGCGGTAGGAATAGTAACTAAATGAACGTCCTTGTTCAACACTTTTTGCAACCTCTCTATCAAAATCGCTCATTTCAGGTATACCCGCATAAAAACTAGAAAGAACTATCTTTCTTCCTTTTGACCAAGCACCTGTCTTTCCAAGTACCTGAAGTTTAGGAGTTATACGAAATTTCTTATCCACCAAATAAACCATTCGATAAGATTTTTCCTCTTTTTGATTTGATTCAGGAACATCTAGTAATAAATTAAGAGTTCGTTCCCACGCCATACATTTTTTACACGAAGGAAGCAAAGAACTTATAGATAATTCATTGCAAGGGACTCCCTTCTTTTCGGCCAATTGAGGGAACTCTAAAGAAAAGAGTGACCTTAAATATTTCAAATCAGGATTTTCTAAAACATACTCCACACTAGAGATATCCCTTTTGAAGTTCTCTCCCAATCCATAATGTTCAATCACTAACTCATATAAGGCAGCAACTAATGGAGAAGAGACAAGCCCTCTATTCCCTCTTTCTCTTACTTTTTCTAAATCAACATTTGTTGCTATATCTAACAAAAGGGAAATGGGTGCGAAAAAAGGAGCCTGATTTTCATCTATTTTCTTTTTACTTAGCATCAGAAGCTTAGCTTTACTTTGGGCTGTTTTAAGTTGCATCAGTGCACATACATAAGCAAAATTATAGAAAAACTCATTCAAGAAATATCCACTAGGCCTTATTTTAATGCATTTTTCATATAAAATTACAGCCTGTTGAAAGTTTCCTTGCAGTTGTTCCCAAAAAGCTGTTGCCAAAACAGTAGTTAAAAGTCCAGTGGTTATCCCTTTATCTATCCCCTCCCACTTACCTGAAAAAATAAGCTTATAGAGTCCAAAAGAGGATTCTATTCCCTCTTTTTGCTTTTTTGTAAGATGAATTGATTGAAAAAAGTAGTCTACTCGTTGAAAACTATTAGGATCCAAATAAAGTTCCGCATTTTTTTTACAATCTCCTGCTATTTTTAAAAGATGTGAAGCTGGCAGATGAAGCAACAAAGGCCTCAACTCTTCATACTCATAAAAATGGGGGAGAATATTACTAAAAGTATCGAAATCAAAGCAATTATCGTTGGAGCGATTCAAACTTACTACATCTTGAAAACGCAAATAATTTAGAATGAATGAACGTTCTTCAGCAATAACATCCTCTCTTTTAAGAAAAAAAGAGAGAGTGTCTCTTTTAAACTGTCCAAACTGTTTATCATTTGACTCGGGCTCCTTTGCCAATTGAATAAACATTTGTATGTAAACATGTGTATCTAAAACGTAGCTATTTTGATGATCACAGTCATAAAGACTTTCGACTATTAATTTTTTCTCTAATAAATTTTTAAACAAATGAGAAGATTCAATGCCACCTATTCCCTTTTTTTTACAAATACTAGTAATCATCGATTTAGACACTGAGACCATCATATAAGCACATGCTTGCAAACAATATAACTCTTTTGGTGTACACGATAATAACTGCTTTGATATTTGTTCTTTTCCAGCCATTGGTTTCATATTTAAAACTATCTATCCTACAGACGTTAGTTCGATTAATTTAAGGTTTTTCTGTGAATCGTTTTATAATATTGTATGCAGAGAAAAGGCCCAATTCACCAGCCTTGCTCAAATCAAGAACGCCCAATCGATTGTTTCCCAAATAGATATGAACAAGCCCACGATTAAAGTAAGCATCTGCACACTTGGGATCCAATTGAATAGCTTTATCATAATCAGCCAATGCTGCTCGATAATCCCTCAAAATTAAATTAAGATTAGCTCGGTTATAATAGCCGTAAACAAAATCGGGTGCTAAATCAATAACCTTATCCAAATCACGCTTCACCCAATCATAATCAACTGCTTTTACCATAGACTCCTCTTCTACTTTTGTTAAATCATAGTTCTTGTCTACTTTTAAATACTCTAACTGTTTAAAACGAATCAAAGCTCTATTGAAATAGGCTAAGAAAAAGTTTGGCCTATGATAGATAGCTTGATTTAAATCTTCGATAGCATTGGAAAAATCTTGCACCAAATAGAAGTCAAGCGAGCGAGCAAAATGTTTATAAGCATCCGTTGGATTGGAAACAATAGCTGCTGTTTGTTCATCAATAGAGGCAAATTGCTTTCCAACTTGTGCTTCGTTCAAGGCAGCCTCTTCATTGGTTATAAGTAACCGATTGGGCAATATTCTTAAAGCATTTAGTTCATCAACCTGCTTACAAGAATTTATTTGGCGCTTCACCTCATCCATACGTTCGTAGTAGGTCAGTACAAACATAGGGCGAGGTGTAATGGTTACTTTTTTATCCTGCACTTTACCCCTGTAATCGCTTTTATATACCTCTTCAGCCCCTTCGTTATCTGCTACAACAATCTTTCGATAGTTATTTACATTCTTATCAGACTTTTTACGTGTTCCCTCTTTCGATTCTTTCTCCTCGTCCGATTCATTATCAGCCACTCCTTGGTTGACTCCATTTTGGCGATCCAATTGCGCTTTAAGCAAAACAAATTCATCTGCATCAGCCCCTTTGATATCACCTATCTTCCGACGTGCTTGTGCACGGTACTGGTAGCCTGCTAAAAAGCGAGGATAGTTATTTAAGACTGTGGAATAGTCCTGAATGGCCTGTTGGTAATCTCCCGTTTGATCCAACAACATCCCTCTATTAAAGATAGCCATCATATTATCAGGCTCCACCTCTATCACAAAATCAAAATCTTCAATAGCCCGATTGTCATCACCTACCTGCGCACGCAACAAGCCTCGGTTGTAGTGACCAATAAAATTAGAGGGATCTACATCAAGAGCCAAGTCATAGTCTGACATTGCTCCTCGTAAGTTGTGTTGGTGATAACGAGCCAACGCTCTGTTTATGTAGAGTCCTGAATTGCGCACAGAGAGTTTGATTGCCTTGTCAAAGTCAGCCTCAGCCTCACTATATTTTTGTTGTTGGAGCTTTAAGATGGCACGACTTCCCCAACTATCAGGGTCATATTGATCGAGTTCAATCGCTTTATTAAAGTCTCTTTCGGCAGCCAATGTATCTTTCTGCTTCAGCTCTACCTCTCCCCTCATTAAAAAAGCTTTTGTATAACGAGGTGAAATCTCAATAATTGTATTTAAATCAATCTTTGCCCCTACATAATCCTCTTTTTTCATCTTGCACAGCACGAGATTATGCCAAATACCAATATTTTCGGGCTCTAGCTCCAATGCTTTTTGATAATCGACTATGGCATCTTCGTAATTTTCTTGATGAATACGTGCTAATCCACGCACTTGGTAAGCGCTAACGACAAATGGATTTCGTGCTATCGCCTCCGAACAGTCCTGTTCAGCTCCTGCAAAATCATCTAAATTTACTTTGGCTAGACTGCGATAAAAGTAAGGTTCTGCTAGGTATGACTTCGCATTTATGACCTGATTAAAATATTGAATAGAGAGGACATAATCCTCAAAATAGAGTGCATTGCGCCCAATAGCCAATACGCGATCAGTATTAATCTGTCCTCGTGCTGCCAATGAGGTTAGCAGCATTATTCCTAAATAGAAAATTCGTTTTCTCATTACATTTAAGGTGTCGTACGTAGTTCAGTAAGGATAAAGAAGTTGGTACTATTTTGACCTAACTATTAAGATTAAGCGAGCTCAAAGGTAGCTCCTAACAATTAGGCGTGTAGCAATTTGTTTTTACTATTACTAAAACCACAAAAAAACAGAAAAAGGAAGCCTCTTTTTAATTCAGCCTCCTTATTCTTATTTATTTAATCGTTTTCACTTTATAGGAGCACCGTGCTTTTCCTTGGAGCATAGCACCCAGTTTTCCCTTTATCATCTGCTTGCGCATAGTAGATAGGTGGTCAATAAACATCTTTCCATCTAAATGGTCAAATTCATGCTGCATCACTCTAGCTACATATCCCTCTACCCACTCATCGTGTGCATTCATCTCTTCATCTAAGTAAGTCACCCGAATACGAACAGGGCGCTTTACCGACTCATGAATGCCTGGCAAGCTCAAGCATCCCTCTTCCATAGTCGATTCTTCTTCACTTTCCTCGATAATATGTGGATTAATAAAAACCTTGCGGTATCCCTTTAAATCTGGATAATCCTCTGCCATCACATCTAAATCGACTGTAACAACGCGAATAGGAAGTCCAATTTGAGGTGCAGCCAATCCCACGCCATCTGCCCGATCCATTGTTTCAAACATATTGGTTATTAACTCCTTCAATTTAGGATAATCAGGTGTAATATCTTCAGCTTCTTTGCGCAACACAGGCTGCCCATACACATAAATAGGTAATATCATCTTCAGTTATTTAAATAGTTCTTTTCGATTCTAAGTAGGTTTGCAAAATAATGGTTGCACTAATTTCATCAACGAGTGCTTTATTCTGCCTATCTTTTTTTTTAACTCCTCCTGCCAACATCGCTTGATGAGCTAGCACAGAGGTAAATCGTTCATCTACATATTCAATAGGAATTTGTGGAATCTTCTTCTTAAGCAAATTTACGAAAGGAATGATGCGACGCATATTTTCTGAATCTTCATTATTCATCTGCTTCGGATGTCCTACAATTATACGTTCTACCACCTCTTTGGAGAGATAATCCAAAATAAAATCCAACAAGTCAGTAGTTGAAACTGTAGTAAGTCCAGTTGCAATAATTTGCAAGCTATCGGTAACTGCTATACCTGTTCGCTTCTTTCCATAATCTATCGCTATAATTCTGCCCATATAGCATGCAAAAATACAACTTATTTCCTACCATTAATGGTTATAAAGAAAAAAAAGAGAAAGGAGCTACTCTTTTCTATTTAAGAGTAGCTCCTTCCTTTAATATAGGTATTATCTATATATTAGTAAATACGAGACAACAACCAAGCCTTTTGAAAGTCATCACGGTTTGAATATTTTGTTTTAAAAGCATCCCGTGCATAAGCAGCCTCCGAACGATCGTCGTACGAAGCTACCACAACGCGATACATATTTCTATCTGGGTTGTAAACAACCATTGAAGAGTAACCTTGACCTCCCAAATAGTCTTTCAACCCTTCTGCATTTGCCTTTACAGTAAAGCTACCACACACAATGCTGTAAGCTTTCAATCCCGTTCCTGAGACCAATTCCACTTTCTCTTCACGCACAGTTTCATTTACAGGAGCTGCTGGTTGAATCACAACAGGCGCAACAACCGGTGCCATTTCAATTACATCGGTAGCAGGCGCAGCTGCTAGTTCTTGTTGTTTGGCTTTTTCATATGCCTTTTTGTATGCGCTTTCACTTGATTTACAAGAAGAAAAGGCCCATACTGCACAAAGACCCATACCAAATAAAAAAATTTTCTTCATAACGAATCGTCTTTCAAAATTAATATTATCAGTTAAATTTATCCTAAATTATATCGCAAAAATAACAATACTTTAGCAGCAAAAGCAGCAATCAAGCTATTTAAATGGCGTCGATAACATTTTTTAATCTTTTAACAAAGAGAAAATCAAACGACAATTCTTTTTTTTCCAAAATTAATGACTTTCTTTGTGCGTACACTTTTAAATAATAATAATCATGAAAGCTTTAAATTTATTGGCTGCATTTATCGGTGGAGCCGCAGTAGGCGCAGCAGTTGGACTTTTACTTGCTCCTGACAAAGGAGAAGAAACTCGTCGTAAAATTGCAGAAGTCTTGCGAGAAAAAGGAATTAACTTAGATCCTTCACAAATGAGTGATTTAGTGGATAAAATTGCCTCTAAAGTAAGAAAAGAAAAGACGATAGAGTAATTCAATTCCAAAAGAGGTATCAATCCAGCCATCTATATTTTCATAACGGAGGGATTGATACTCTTTTTATTTTTACCAAAACCTATTTACTTATGTTTTCAAATGAACAAAACATAGAACATCTGGAAGAACTTTTCAGAGAAATAAAATCTTATGTAAAACTGAGACAAGAGCACTCTAAGCTGGAGTTGGTGGAAAAATCAACCATTCTGGTGTCAGCAGCGCTACTTACATTGGTATTACTTCTACTAGGTGGAATGGTACTTTTCTATCTCTCCTTTACATTAGCCCATCTGATGACCCCTTATGTGGGTGGATTGGCAGCTAGTTTTGGTATTATTGCAGGAGGACTAACTCTCCTATTTTTACTTGTCCTTCGATTTAGAAATGTACTCATCAAAAGACCTTTAGCTAAATTCTTAGCAAATATTTTTCTAAATAAAAAGCCATAAAAAGCAACAATTCAATCGAATTAGAACAATCACTCTATACAAACGAACGATATGACATTAGAAGAAATTACTCGAAGGAAAGAAGAGTTAAAAGCAGAAATTGATTTAAAAGAAAGAAAAATCAGTTCCTTAGCCAATGACTTTTTTACAACTTCACCACCTAAAACTAAAATCGAAAGTGTTATGCAGCACGTACAGTCTGCTCTTTGGATTTATGATGGCGTAATGACAGGTATTAAAGTTGTAAGAAGATTTCAGCGTCTGTTCGAAAAGAAAAACAAAAAGTCATACTATTAACTTATGGAACAACTACTTCCCTTCGCACTGCTCTGCTTAACTTCTTTCTTTACTCTTATCAATCCACTAGGAACGATGCCCGTATTCCTAACGATTACCAAAGGGTTGAGTGAAAAAGAACGAAAACATATCGTTAAAAGAGCTACTATCATCTCATTCATAACCTTAGTTTGCTTCATCTTTTCTGGACAAGTTCTATTTAAGTTCTTTGGAATATCAGTCAATGGATTTCGTATTGCAGCAGGTATTATCATCCTAAAGATAGGATATGATATGCTACAAGCTCGCTATACCAATACCAAACTAACAGACGAAGAGATTAAAACCTATGCCAATGATATCTCCATTACACCACTAGCCATTCCAATGCTCTGTGGACCAGGAGCTATAGCCAATGGAATTATGTTTATGGAAAGGGCTACAGACTGGGAGATGAAAGGAACACTGATAGGAATTATCGCCTTTATTTACATCATTACCTATTTCATTCTACGCGCCTCAACCAGACTTCTAAAACTATTGGGAGATACTGGGAATAATGTAATGATGAGACTCATGGGACTTATTCTAATGGTAATTGCCGTAGAGTGTTTTGTAAGTGGAGTCAGACCGATTCTTACTGAAATTATCCACTACTCTGTTCAGTAAGAGAGCCTATTTCGTAGTTACTACCGATTGAATAGGTTTTATACTAAACTCACACCCGCAGTAGGGCTGCTTGTAAAAATCATAGGTTTTTATCAAGGCAGCCCTACGCTCGTTTAATCCTCCCTTTTTCCAATTATGTGCCCAAAACGTTACAGACGGATAGTGACTGCAAGCATCAACTCCAGCACTCTCTAACTGTTGTAAACTCTTCCAACGGCTAGCTGCCAAGGTAGTAGTAACAAGCTGCAACCCCTGTTCGCTTGCACAACGAGCAGCAGCAAGCAGTCGCATACGAAAGCAGGCTAAACAGCGTTTCCCTCGTTCAGGCTCATGCTCCATCCCCTCGATAGAGGTTAACCAATAATCGTGGTCATAATCGCCATCAATCACTTCCAGCCCCAAACAACGAGCATATCGCATACACTCCTCTTTACGTAGTAAATACTCTTGAATGGGATAAATATTGGGATTGTAAAAGAAGATTACAGGGGTAATGCCTTGACTTAAGAGTGCTTCAATAATGGCAGCCGAACAGGGTGCACAACAGGTATGCAACAAGACTCGGTCTACATCAACAGGCGGCTTTAGAGATAATTCTGAATTCATAATGCAAATATAGTGCTAAATAGTCAACCCTAAAAGGTTGTCCCGCCAAAGAATTTACCTATTTTTGTGCTACAATTTTTAATGAATAGAGACAATAAGAGATGAGTCAAGAAAATGTACCCGAAAAACCGTACGCAAATCACTCTATGGCTGAGCACTTAGGTATCCGTTTTCTATCGGTCAACTCAACAACAGTATGTGCCGAGATGCCAGTAGACCACCGCACCTGCCAACCTTATGGTTATTTGAATGGAGGTGCTTCCTTGGCATTAGCCGAAATTTGCGCTGGCTACGGATCGGAAAAACTTTGCGATGAGAAGAGCTACCCTTGTGGCGTACAAGTTAGCGGAAACCACTTGGCACCTGTAGCTGTCGGTGAAAAAGTGATCGCTACTGCCACAATTATTCACAAAGGGAGAAACACCCACGTGTGGAATATAGACATTAAAAATCAGCAAGAAAAACTAATTTCAACCGCTCGAGTGGTGAATTACCTAGTAAAACGTTCATGAAATTACCTGAAAAAAAAATTCAAACCCTCATTAATCGACTGACCCAGTGCGAAGTGAGCTTTGCACTTTATCGATTGCCTTGGACAGATTGTTGCCAATTGGTACTACAAACAACCAGCAAAGCCGAAGAACTAAAAAGCTTAGAAGAGCTAAATGAGAAAAAAGGATTTGTAATGGCACCATTTTCTATTACAGACCAACACCCGCTTGTATTGATTCAACCCGATATAACAGCAACTGATTGGTGTGAAATAGGTAAAGCCATTTCCGCTTTTCAAGAGCACATACACATCGAGCCCAAAAGCAATGTAGAGACAAATACTCATTTAAGTTCTGAAGCAGAAGAGAAAGAGAGCTACCTAGAGGCTTTTCGCGACTTTATGACCCCATTAGGAAGTAAAAAGTACCAAAAGTTGGTGCTCTCACGCACACACGAGGAACCGCTAGACGACGACTTTTCACCTTTACACACGTTTGTTAAGGCAGCCAATCTCCATTCACGTATGTTGGTATACTTGTGTCACACTCCTACCACAGGCACTTGGATAGGAAGTACACCCGAAACTTTGCTCAGTGGCAGTGGAGATGAGTGGCATACAGTTGCTTTGGCGGGCACTATGCTCTTTAACGAAGGGAAAGAGCAGGTAAAATGGAGCAAAAAGAACCAAGAAGAACAAAGCATTGTAGCCGACTATGTGCGTCGTGCTGTTAAGCAGTTTGACCGAAAATTCAACGAAAAGGAACCATATACAGCTCGTGCTGGACAATTGATACACCTAAAAAGCGATTTCTACTTTACTCTAAAAAATAGAAAAATGCTAGGTAATATCTTAGAAGAGTTACACCCTACTCCTGCCGTTTGTGGTATTCCCAAAAAAGAGACCTTTCAGTTCATTCAAGAGAAAGAGAAACATGACCGACTCTATTACAGCGGTATCGTGGGGTGGTTAGACCCCAATGGAGCTACGAGTCTCTATGTAAACCTACGCTGCATGAAAGTCAAAGAAAAGAGTGCCACACTCTATGCTGGAGGAGGCATACTCGCTTCATCTGATTTTGATGCAGAATGGGAAGAGACCAACCAAAAGCTACGAACCATACAGGCTTACTTAACCACTAGCACTCCCACTCTTTAATTTAGCCCAATTATGTATTCCGAAAAAAGAAACATCCTCCAACTAGTCGCTTTACTTAAAGCACACGGAGTAAACAAGATTGTTCTATGCCCAGGTAGCCGCAATGCTGCCCTTGTACATACACTTGCCAACCTACCTGAATTTACCTGTTACTCCATTACAGACGAACGAAGTGCTGGTTTCTTTGCCATCGGACTCACCTTACAAGGCGGATCACCTGCTGCAGTTTGCTGCACATCGGGATCTGCCCTACTTAATTTACACCCCGCCGTTGCCGAAGCATACTACCAACAAGTACCTCTTTTGGTTATCTCGGCAGATAGGCCCCTTGCTTGGATTGGACAGATGGATGGGCAAACAATGCCTCAAGCCCAAGTCTTTGGTTCCTTAGTTAAACTATCAGTTCAGCTACCCGAGGTAAATAGTTCGGAAGAGGAGTGGTATTGTAATCGCCTTATAAACGAAGCCATTTTAGAGATGACACACCATGGGAAAGGACCTGTGCACATCAACATACCCGTATCAGAACCTATCTACCGCTTTGGCGCTAAAGAGATTCCACAGGTTCGCGTTATCACTCGCTACCAAGGTTTGAATATCTATGAACGAGACTACAAAGGGCTCATTGAGAGACTAAACAGCTATAGTCGACGCCTTGTAATGGTGGGGCAAATGAATCTGATTTATCAATTTGATAAGAAATATATCAAACCTCTTTGCAAACAGTTTGTTTGGATGACTGAACACTTAAGTAATCAAACCACTCCAGGATTTGCCATTAAAAATTTTGATAGAGCCATCTATGCCCTAACCAAAGAGCAAAAAGAGGCTATGGCCCCTCAGTTACTGATTACTTACGGAGGACACGTGGTCTCTAAACAGCTCAAAAAGTATTTAGAGAAATATCCACCTAAAGAGCATTGGCACATAGCTGCTGATGGGAAAGTAGTCGATCTATACGGCTGTTTAACAACGGTTATCGAGATGGATCCCTTCGAATTTTTAGAGAAAATAGCCTTTATGCTGGAGAATAAGCCCACTACCTATCCACTGTTGTGGGAAAAATTCAGCAAACAACTACCTGAGCCCCAATTTGACTATTCGGAGATGGCAGCTATTGGCATGCTGATGCAAAACATGCCACCTCATAGCACTCTACACCTAGCCAACAGCTCAGCTGTACGCTATGCACAGCTCTTTCCACTTGACCCTCAAATAGAAGTATGTTGCAATCGAGGAATAAATGGAATAGAGGGTTCGTTATCTGCCGCATTGGGCTATGCTGCAGCCTCCACTAAGTTGCAATTCGTAGCCATTGGTGACCTGAGTTTCTTTTATGACATGAATGCCCTCTTTACACGTCATTTTGATAACAACCTACGTATTCTTTTACTCAATAATGAAGGTGGTGAAATCTTTCATACTCTTCCAGGTATGGATAAGAAGAGTCAATCTCACCAATTTATTACAGCTGAACATCACACCAGTGCACGAGGTTGGGCAGAGGAACGTGGATTTACCTACCTTTGTGTAAGTAACTTAGAAGAGCTGACAGAGAGCATGCAACTCTTTGCAAGCCCCGAAGAGCAAGAAAAACCACTTCTTCTAGAGGTATGGACAGACAAAGAAGAGGACACAACACAATTGAAGGACTATTTTCATTTGCTACGAAATTGGAAAGAGGAATCAAATAACTAATACTTTCTCATACAGACAGAAAAAGTTACTCTCAATGAACTTTAAGAGCATGCACACGACTCTTAAGAAGCAGAAGAGGCAGTAACTGATAGCTATTATGGATATAGGAAAGAAAGGGCACATAGCTGCTAAAAAAGAGATCTGAGCCAACTCCAACCATCACTCATCCCCTATCCAAGTTAGCGTTGCACAGCCATACGACACCCGTTGCACAGCTGTGCAACGGGTGTCGTATGGCTGTGCAACACTAAAAACAACAAGGAAAAAGAGGAGCTTTCACTTCACAAACCAAAACAGTACGTTCTAATACTAATTTAACTAAAGCTAGAATAACTGCAACTTTTAGAGGATATCCCACTTCAGAGCAATTCTAAGAGGGATCATAAATCTCAAATCCCTTCCCGTTAGAGTAGCGAAGCTATATGCATCATCCCAAGTAAAGTGCTAAAAGAGACGTTTTTACTCTTTTATTGCTGTCCAAATAAACAATGACACTGGCCCAACTTTCAATAACTCCTATTTCGCACTGTCGCACTCTGTAGTGCAGTAGTTGGGTGGATTTTTATTTCCTTAAAAGGCTCATCTTTTAATCTCAATGCAGTATCTATATATTGATATGCTTGTCCGATAAAACTTAATGCCTTGAGAAAGTCGCTTGATTTTCCTATAATCGAATCTAATAGAGAGCAAATAAGCTTCAATTTAGGTCTATTCTGTTGAGTTTCTTACAAAATCATTAGCCAACGAAAAGAGAAGCCCCTTTTTAAGGAGTTTCAATAATATTTTGAGCCTCTTTTTTACCAGACAGCAATAAAAGAAAAAAGGGAGAATACAAAAATGCATTCCCCCTTTTTAAAGATGTAAGTTCAATTATTTACTTGCAATATCTTCCAAATGAATATTTAAACCTCTATTATTCAACGTTACATTAACGAGGTGTACATACTTTCTGTATTGCTCCTCTGTTAGCGTGCGCTTCATCAATTTAAAGTTTCCATAAACCGCTTCACGCAATTTTTGGCTTCTTCTTTCCTCTTTTGCAAAACCTGCACCTTGCATCTTTTCAGAGAAGAAAGCAGAAATGTTGGCAACTTCTTCTACTTGAGTATGCGAAAGCTGAAGATATTTACTCAATTTCGCGACATCAATGTCAACATGCCAATTACTACGAGAAACGTTGTTACTTGCAAAACCTGTAGCAGCAATACCTAAAGCCACTACCACACTTAAAATAATTCTTTTCATAATACCTAAAACTTTTAAAATGTTAATCCTGAAAACTTCTACTTAGCATCTCAAAAACTGGCTAAGCAATACCTGTTAAAAACAATCTTTTCTTTTATACCTTATCTTTTTATCCAACACAAAGATACAAATATGTTTTATAACATCAAAGCATTTCGCCATCAAAAGCACCTTGTATAAACAAAAAAAGAGGAGAATTAACGATTTATCAAGAACAAGATGTCTCTTATTAGCGATTTTATGTAGCAAAAGATTTTTTATGTAATAGGATTGTAACAACTAATCTACAAAGAAAAACCAGACCTCTGAATCAAGTAGCCAATCATTGATATTCTCCACGGTGAATTACCCCAACATCCCTCGTCCTTAAAATAGAATAGCGTACCTTGCTCTTTATAGGAGATAGAATTGAGATTGAAACTTCGGAGTCTTAAACGTATATCCCACACTTTTTTATAACTACACCTGTTGGAACGATCACAGTTCTATTCACTATTCAACTAAAAAGAGTGAACTACCACAATCAAATCCATGAATAGAATGAATTGATTTCATCCAATTTTAAATCTCCCATTGGGACTCTTCTCAATCCTCTAACCAAATGAATACCCTGCATACAAACAGAACTTTTCCTCAAATAGAACAACTGCCATTTATAAGGGAAATCGCAACCGTCCCTAATCAGCATCTCCCGAAAGAAGAGATAGATGAATATAATGCTGTGACTGCATTCCTAATTGAGTATTCCACTCAGGCGACCTTAATCCAAATTTCACTTTCAAAAACTCCTATTTCGATCTGTCATATTCTGTAGTGCATTAGCTAGATGGATACTGTGTCTTATAAATTGCTTTTAGCAAGAATCAAAAAAAGGGATCATTAAGCATCAGTGAATTGAAATTTTACAAAAGATGAAATCAGTGGAACAATCACGAGAAATAATTTTAGAGGTGAGAGTTGGGTTAAACCTTGAATGAAGAAGATTCCCTCATAGGACCCAAAAAGAATACCATTCCACAACTTTTGCAAGTGAGCCAAAACTCTTACCCCCACAATCATAAAAAAAGAGGAGATGCCAATATGATTGACATCTCCTCTTTTTTTATGATTGTGGGCAATAAATATATTACCGTCAGTTAGTTGTCAGAATAAATTCCAAACTACACACCTTCTATTAGCAACTTATTTTTTATCAAAAGTAGTATATAAAATCTTCAAATCAAGTTCATTGCCAGCTTCTGTACCTCCTTTTAGTTTAGCACTTCCCATTCTTAGATTATTTTCATAACCAATTGAATTAGAAACAACTGGAATCAATACAATTTTATTCCAATCTGGATTTTCAATCAACCAATTTGGATTATCCTTCAACCCTTTATCTCTCTCTCTCAAACAGGTCATAATAAGCTGTGCAATATTATCGTATGTATAAGTATTAGCAGTTGCTCCACTTCCAGCTTCAATGATGTAAGAGCTAATGTTGTCAGCAATCTTATTCTTTTCAAAGAATGAGTTCATCTCTGTTTTTCGAGTCAATAGCAATAGCGAAGGAGCAGGCATCAACTTCGCTGACTCTATCTCCTCTGTATAGCGAGTAAATGAAATACTAGCTGCATTCAGGGTATCTTTCTCGTGCTTTTCAGAAATTTCTTCAAGAGGAAGAACTGCTTCAGTAATAATCCCTGCCGGTGTTTTAAGGTAAGTACAACTAGGATCCTTCACCAACTCCTTCAATCTATCTGAATTTTGAATGCGGTTAGATTGAACAACCTCTTTAGTAACTGGGAAATTCGTATTTCCTGTTACCAATGAGTCAACTTTTCCCGATGAACTCTTTATCAAATAGGTAAACCAAAGTCTTAAGCCAAGATCTTCAACATAAAGAACCGTTCCATCTCCATGGGTGCAATGCACATACATCCCCTTTAGTACGTTCTTGATAAAAGCCTCTGAGTCTTTATAATTAGCCTTATCCTCTTTGTACTTATTATACATATGAACACCCAAATCTTTTGGCAATTTAATAGTCTGCGTGATGATACGTACATTGTTAACAATAGTATCAAACACCCCTACACCCGTTGCAGAATAGGCTACAGATGCGATAGGAGAAATTGATTCATTGTAATAAAGCGTTGGATCAACATTGGTGTAAAACATATTGCTTTTATCCTCTGGCACAACTGTATCCAACGTATCAATCTGCATATGCATAGAACTTAGCGAATCGCCAAAAAAACTATTGTAGGTCATAGATAAATCAATCCCACTAACCTCTTGAATAGTTTCTGGGAATTCAAAGTTATCAAGACAGTTAAATTGGGTCAAAAAGTCTGCCGTAAACTCCCCGTACTGCGAATCTGTATATTTACCTAAATAGGCTGTACTGGTTCTCGCATAAACAGAGTCCAACAAAAGCGAATGAGTTTGTACTTTATAGGAAGCAACCCCCGATGCAATATGATCACCATCAGGAATAACCGTACTACCGATATCAGGAGTTGAATCATCACAACTACAAGTTGCTATAGCTAGCAATAAGGCGAAGAAATAGTTGAATTTCATTGGGTTCAGTTGTAAAATATTATTTCTTTTCAAGTGCCCATACTTCATCATAGAAGTTATTAAAGGCCTCTTTATAAGTTTCTGTCGTTTGGTAACCAAGAATAGGAACTCCAGCTTCTTTTGCATAGTTCATCACATTCTCATTTACCTTTTCACTATTTTGAATAACACCATCCGAGTAAGCGATTGCCAATTTACACAACTCTTCGTAGTTGGCCGGAGTCTTCATAAATGGTTCGATATCAGATGTCGTCATATCTTTCAATAGTAGTTTATTCACTACATTCTCCGAAAGATTAGCTTTAAAGTCCTCGTCAAATAGAGAAAAAATAATCTTTGAATCTCTAAAAGAGGGGTCATCCTTGTAAGCTTTCTTAATATATAGTGGAACAAATGCACTCATCCAACCGTGACAATGGATAATATCGGGACACCAACGAAGCTTTTTCACCGTTTCAAGAACTCCTCTTGCATAGAAAATCGCTCTCTCGTCATTGTCGGCATATTCTACTCCATTCTCATCTGCCGTCATTTGTCTGTGTTGAAAGTAGTCATCATTATCAATGAAGTATACTTGCATACGTGCAGATTGAATAGATGCTACCTTAATAATCAAAGGATGATCGGTATCGTCAATAATTAGGTTCATTCCCGAAAGTCTGATTACCTCATGTAACTGATTTCTACGTTCGTTTACAACTCCCCACTTTGGCATAAAAGTTCTAATCTCTTTGCCTTTCTCCTGTATTGCCTGAGGAAGATTTCTCCCCATATAGGCCATTTCAGATTCAGTATTATAAGGAATAATCTCTTGTGTAATAAATAAAACTTTGTTTGCCTTCATTCTTTATTATTTGTTGCTCATAAACATTCTGCAAAGATATAAAAAAAAAAGATGAGAAGTGCAAGAGCTCTCGTTTAATAATTTCCTGAGGAGGTTAATCTATTGAATAAGTGATGTTTGAATAAGGTAAATAATTCGACAACCGTTCGTTTCAAGTAAAAGAAACAGCGTAATTCTCTTATTTGTACGGAAATAAAAGAATTATTTCTTCGTTTGCTATCAAATTTATCAATTATCTTTGCAGACGTTTTTATCAATGAAGAGATAATTAAAATTTTAATTGCAAATGGAATTGCTTCATACAGTAAAAGAACTTCAGGCTACACTTGACGCATATCGCGCTGAAGGAAAAAAAATAGGTTTAGTTCCCACGATGGGTGCACTGCACGAGGGACACACTTCGTTAGTAGAACGTGCAACATCAGAAAATGATGTGGTAGTGGTAACTATCTTTGTGAATCCCACACAGTTCAATGATTCGAATGATTTACTAAAATACCCTCGCACATTAGAGGCAGATTGCCTTTTATTAGAAAAGACAGGGGCTACAGTTATCTTCGCCCCCTCTGTAGAGGAGGTTTATCCAAAAACAGATACTCGACTCTTTAGCTATCCCCCACTCGACACAGTTATGGAGGGAAAATTTCGTGCGGGCCACTTCAACGGAGTCTGTCAAGTAGTAAGTAAACTCTTTTTAATGGTAAACCCTGACACCGCCTACTTTGGCGAAAAGGATTATCAGCAATTGGCTATTATTCGAGAAATGACCAAACAATTGCAGTTGCCAATCCACATCGTCGGCTGTCCAATTATCCGCGAAGCCGATGGACTTGCAATGAGTAGCCGAAACAGACGTTTATCTGCCGAAGAGAGAGAATGTGCGCTACAAATCTCTCAGAGTCTATTTAAAAGCCGAAATCTTATAGAGAGTCACACGGTTTCTGAAACCAAACAGTTTGTAGAGGAGTCGATCAACCGCTCAACGGGGTTAACACTTGAATATTTTGAGATAGTAGATGGGTACACACTTCAACCCCTAACAAATTGGGAAGAAGCAACCTCTGTAGTAGGCTGTGTAGCTGCTTTTTGTGGCGACATTAGACTAATAGATAATATTAAGTATAAAGATAAAGAATAAGTTTAAAGCAATGATGATTGAAGTATTAAAGTCAAAGTTACACTGTGTAAGTATTACAGAGGCCAACTTGAATTACATGGGAAGCATTACCATTGATGAGGATTTAATGGATGCAGCGAATATGATTGCAGGCGAAAAGGTACATATTGTAGATAACAACAACGGAGAACGATTTGAAACTTATATAATTAAGGGAGAGAGGGGTTCTGGATGTATCTGCTTAAACGGAGCTGCAGCAAGAAAGGTGCAAATAGGTGATATTATTATCATCATGTCTTACGCCATGTTAGAGTTTGAAGAAGCTAAGCTATTTAAACCTACCGTAGTTTTCCCTGATTCTGCTACAAATAAATTGGTGTAATCCACACTTCCTTTTAAATTTAGGGGTATTCAACCTATAATTTAAAACAGAAGTTACTGTAGCATCGGGATAAACTTTTCTACTCTTTCATCCTCTCTTTTCAAGCAAGAGATGAAGAAGATGGTAAAGGTCACTTGTTAAAGCCATGAAAATAGGCGGGAGTCCTTCCAACCAATTCGAAGGATGAGTAGAAGGAAAAGATCGTATGGAGGAGCTGCTGTTGCAACTCAAGGGTATTGATACTATAATCAACATCGAATCGTTGTCATCAATCAGAACAATCACTCTTTAATCCATCTACAATAAATACAAAGCATAACCGATGCAAAGCGAGCCAAATCGTCTCTCAAAGCGTTCACTTCAAGAACGACAACAAAATTGAAGGAAGTTCACCTGCCTTGAGATGAGTAGCAGTAAGAATAGAATAAAAAGTTCAAAAACAAGAAACGTCTCCATTTGTTTACACGAATGGAGACGTTCTCTTATATATAGAATGTTGTTGTTTTTCGAAGAATTCAATGTTTTGCTACCATCCAAAAGTGTTATCGCACAAGCAATAATTTAGAATACTCTGGCATAAAAGCTCTAAAATCCATCGTTTTTACTTCTTCACTCGCTTTAAAGTCATTTTTTTCAACTCCTCAAGCGAACCATTAAACACATTCAAATCGACCCATTCCTTAATACCTGGCAAAGCACCTACATCGGTGTGTTGCCAAAAATCCCACTTCCCCTCATAGCGTACGGAATCCACATAATAATGAGCAAGCCAATAGGGATAAGAATTAAACAAAGAGTCATTGAGATATTTCATCTTATATTTGTACGAAGTATAAAGGATGGGCTTAACTCCATAATACCCCTCTACCCTATCAAGCCAAATTTTAAGATTCTTACGAAGTTTCTCTTCATCATGACTCTTCACCTCAATATCAAGTACAGGAGGTAAATCACCCGGTTGAAGCTTTACCGATTGAATAAAGAAATCAGCTTGCACCACGGGATCACTCTTGGGGTTGTAAAAATGGTAAGCCCCCCGAATAAAACCATTCGCCCGAGCGGAATCAAAACTAGCTTGAAAAAGACGATCACTGAAATCGCCCCCCTCAGAAGCTTTCAAAAAGATAAAACGAATGGGAAAAGGACCTTTTTGAGTCAACGATAGTTGCTGCCAATCTATCTCACCTTGGTGGTGAGACAAATCAATACCATGTATATTATAGCCGTGTGGAAGGCAAACACCATATCCCTGTAACCCGTAACAAGGTTTCCAACGGTAGCTATAAGGACGAATGCAGAAGTAATAAAAAATAAGAGAAAAGAGAATTGCGATTAATCCCATTCCTACACGCCTTACCCACATAAGAAAGAGTGGAGAATTTACAAATGCAAACCTCTTCTTCGAAGGAGAAGGCTTTTTACGAACCGGCTTGGCACTACGCTTAGTGGCAGGTTTTTTTCTGGCACGAGGCTTGGAAGTAGGTATAGGAGCAACTTTTTTATACATAAACAGGAGATAAATATTGAATACCAAACAAATCAAACTTACTATGACTGTGTCAATCCCTTTACAGAAATAGAAGAAGAGGAGTGATTGTCTACTTACATTATGACTAAGTACAGATTACCAAATTATTTAAACCATTTCAAACTGTAAATAGTTCATTTTCAAAATAAAAATCACATTGAAGAATTAAAGTTGATTCATGATTGATACTTACACTACCTACTATCCGTGAGTAATTTTTACAAGCTATAACCGTTTAATCAATTATTAGAGTTCTTCATTTATCCATTTTGACAAACAAATATTCTCTTTCAAATCTTTGAACTATAAAGCTATACAAAAAAAACCATCACTTTAAGGTAGTACTAAAAGATAAGGTAGATACAAGAAATCCCCTTCTTTTTATTCGAAGGGGACTCTCTTTTTCTCTATTGAGATTGATCTACTTAGCTTGCTCTAGTTGCAATGTTTTAGTAGGCTCATCACATACTTCAGTTGGGCCAAAGTATTGGATAGGACCTGGATAAACGTATGCAGTTTCAAGTGCCCAGCTTTCACGTTGTGAAGCAAATGCTTTGAAAGGTGCAGCATCAAGTCTTACCAATGCTTTTTGAATAACTGGTTTCATTTCGCCGTGACGACGTTCCATGTTCATCATCATAGTGATAGGCACACCACCAGCAATCCACTCTTCAGCAGGAGCTGTTGTGTTGCGTACAGATGACATATAACCTGTTTTACCATTCGCTACCAACAATGAAGCAGTGTATCCCAATGAGTAACAGTAGTCTGCATCGAAGTTAGAAGGAGCAGCACAACGTCCTTCATAACCGAAGAAGTGGTGAAGTGGTGCAAACTTACCTACATATTTACCTGCAGCTTTCCACTCAGCTAGTTTAACAGCTACCATGTCTGAAAGTAATTTTTCTGTCTCAATAAGCGATACTTGTACGTTACCATGTGGGTCACGATCCAAAGTAAGTTGACGAGCAACGCCTTCTGGAAGTGAAGCATAGATAGCTGCATTATCAGCAGAAAGTTTAGAAATGATGTATGCACGTTGTTCAGCTTTTTCAACTGCTGCAAACTCCTCTGCGTGGTGTGCTAGGTAGTCATTCAACTCAGAAATCAATGATTTCATAGCTGGAATAAACTCAATCAAACCTTCAGGAATAAGCACTGTACCAAAGTTGTTACCTTGATCAGCACGTTTTGCAACGATCTCAGCAACATAAGTTACCACCTCGTCTAGTGTCATATTCTTCTTTTCAACCTCTTCTGATACGATACATACGTTAGGTTGTACTTGCAAAGCACACTCCAAAGCGATGTGTGAAGCCGAACGACCCATTAGCTTAATGAAGTGCCAGTATTTACGAGCCGAGTTACAGTCACGTTGAATGTTACCAATAACCTCTGAGTAAGTTTTACAAGCTGTATCAAACCCGAAAGAGGTTTCAATCATTTCGTTTTTCAAGTCGCCATCAATTGTTTTAGGACAACCGATTACTTGTACGCCACATTTTGCAGCTGCATAGTACTCTGCCAATACACAAGCATTGGTATTAGAGTCATCACCACCAATAATTACGATAGCTTGGATACCCAATTGTTTGATAATCTCAAGACCTTTGTCATATTGAGCCGATTGTTCCAACTTTGTACGTCCTGATCCAATGATATCAAAACCACCTGTGTTACGATATTTATCTACTACCTCAGCAGTAAGTTCCATATAATCGTGATCAACCAAACCACCAGGACCCATAAGGAAACCGTAAAGTTTGCTATCAGCGTTTACTTTCTTGATACCATCAAACAAACCAGAAATTACGTTGTGACCACCAGGAGCTTGACCACCTGATAGGATTACACCGATATTAATAGGAGCTTGATTAGCAGCTGCGCCCTCTACAAACTCGATAATAGGCATACCGTATGTATTAGGAAACAATGCTTTGATAGCTTCTTGATCGGCTACAGATTGTGTAGCAGCACCTTCTTTGATCTTTACTGCGCCTTTCAACGCTTTAGGAAGCTTGGGCTGGTAAGCAGCTCTAGCTACTTGTAATGCACTTTTAACCATGTTGTTATTTTTATTATTAAAGGGTATATAAAATTATCTCTTTACATCTGCAAAAATCGCTCTTTTTTCTTAAATAGAAAAGCGTATACAAATAAAAATAGTACCTTTGTCCTAAAATTGATTGTATACTAACTTAAAACATTACAGCTATGGCAAGTAGAAAAGCATTAAAGAAAGATATCTATTATATCTCAGGAGAACTATTTATGGCCAGCTTGGTAGAAGATGTGAACCGTGAGCTAATTCTTACAGCAACTCACAACATCCTTTCATTAATTCCACGCATCAGCCACACAGAACCAGGAAATGTAAAAGGATTCTATAAAAAATTACATGCTGACTTAAACAAAGAAATTCAAAAAGTAGCTGACGAATTGGCGAAATAAGCAAAAGAAAGAACAATGAAGAAAGCTATTTGTAGTTTTATCTACTACAAACTACTGGGATGGAAAACAGAAGTATCCGCTCCAGACTTTGACAAGTTTATCATGTGTGCTGCCCCTCACACCACCAACTGGGACCTTATTATAGGAAAACTATTTATGGGTGCCATTGGACGTGAAACAGGTTTTATGATGAAAAAAGATTGGTTCTTTTGGCCAATGGGTCCTATCTTTAGAATGATGGGAGGAATACCCGTTGACCGAAGTCGCAAGACATCATTGGTTGACCAAATGGTAAAACAAGCCAAAGAGAGCACTAAATTTCATTTGGCTATTACGCCAGAAGGAACACGGAAAGCCAATCCCAACTGGAAAAAAGGATTTTACCACATAGCCTTGGGTGCTAATCTACCCATTCTATTGGTCGCCATTGATTACAAACGAAAATGTATCACTTGCGACAAAGTAATCTATCCTTCTGGAGATATCAACAAGGATATGCAAGAAATAAAACTTTACTACAAAGATTTTAAAGGAAAGTATCCCGAAAACTTCTCCATCGGAAAAGTAGATTAAATTACCCTCCTCATTGTACAGACAAAAAGAGTCGTTACCCTAACTAATTTGCAGAATGCATTGTTATTATGGTAATGACTCTTTTTTAATCAACTATTTTTCATTCCTCTTCATAAACGACTCGTTCAAAGTATGGCACCAGTTAGTCAACCAATACACCGATTTGCTCTTCTCTTTTTTATTTTGCTAACTCAACTCTTTTTGCTATCAGCACAAGGAGTAGACAAAAGAGTAGAGGAGTCACTCAAAAACTATTTTCTAAACTTTCAATCGCCCTACACACAGCTCAAAGAATGTAAACTTGACCGCTTCGAGCTAGACAACAACCAAAAGAGTCTGACCGTATATCCCACTACTAATTTCGGCTATCAACTCTTCACCCCAGAATCTACCCAAACGATCTACCAACAACTGCGTGCAGCACTGCCTGCAGAGATTCAAAAATACGCCCTTTATATAGAATGTGACGGAAAACGAATTGAAGAGTTAATTCCTAACCGACTTCTAAAGAGAGTGGATAAAGAGCGAATTTGGAACAAGATGGAGCATAAAAATAGAGATTGGGTAGAAAACCTATCAAAACCTTATAAGATAGATCGTGGATTGGCCCATAAACATCTAGCTATATGGCAAAGCCATGGAATCTATTACAAAGCAGAAAAAGGAAGTTGGGAGTTTCAACGCCCTCCCCTTTTTGGCACACGTGAAGATTTACTAGCCAAAGAGATTGTAGTACCTTTTCTTATTCCCATGCTTGAAAATGCAGGAGCTATCATATTCACTCCCCGCGAGCGTGACTATCAATCCAATGAAGTATTGGTCGATAACGATGGATCTGGTATTTACCAAGAAGGGAAAAGCAGAAAAGGGAAATGGACAACTGCACCAAAAAGCGGATTTGCTATGCCCCGAGCTACCTATTTAGATGAGGAGAGCCCATTTAGAGAGGGCACATCACGAATGGTCAAAACGGAAAAGAAGGCAGATAGAGCTTTTGCTCAATGGATTCCCACGCTACCTGAATCCGGGAAATATGCCGTTTATGTCACCTATCAAACAAATCCTAAAAGCGTTGAAGATGCTAAATACTCTGTATTCCACAAGGGAGGAAGAAGTGATTTCTCAGTGAACCAACAAATGGGTGGAGGCACTTGGGTCTATTTGGGAACATTCGAGTTCGAAAAAGGGATGAATGAAACAGGAAGGGTCATTCTAACCAACCAAAGCAAGCAGAAAGGGGTTGTTTCTGCCGATGCTGTACGATTTGGAGGAGGAATGGGAAACATTGTTCGAGGGGGAAGAACCAGCGGAATGCCTCGCTATCTCGAGGGAGCACGCTACTGGGCACAGTGGGCTGGATTTCCTTACGAAGTATACAGTCCAAGTAAAGGGAAAAATGACTACATCGATGATATCAACACACGGGGGAAAAGTGTAAACTACCTCAGTGGGGGTTCTCCATTCAATCCCGAAGAGAGTGGGTTGAAGGTTCCCATTGAACTGAGCTTAGGCATTCACACCGATGCTGGTTTCTCAAAAACAGGGGAATATATAGGTACGTTGGGTATTTATACAACCAACACAGATGAAGGAGTACTGAGAACAGGAGTCTCTCGCTATACGGCACGAGATCTAAGCGATGGGGTGTTGAGTGAATTAGATAGAGATATAACAAGCTATATAGGTAAGCCATGGACTACACGGGGCATGTGGAATAAAAACTACAGTGAATCGCGCATACCGGGTGTTCCTGCTATGATTCTAGAACTACTCTCACACCAAAACTTTGCTGACCTGAAACAAGCATACGACCCCCAATTTCAGTTTGTCGCGGGCAGATCACTCTACAAAGCAATTCTGAAGTACATAGCCACTATGCACCATAAAAAGTATGTCGTACAACCACTTCCCATCTCTCACTTCGCCATTCAAATGGGAAGCAAAAAGGGAAGCTTTGACTTAAGTTGGCAACCTGTATCTGACCCATTAGAACCAACTGCTACTCCTGAAAACTATGTGGTTTATACCCGCATAGGAGAAGGTGGATTTGACAATGGAACACTTGTTACTAAACCGACCTACACCTTTCAAGGAGAGCAAGGGGTCATCTACAGTTTTAAAATAGCTGCTGTAAACCAAGGAGGGGAAAGTTTTCCCTCTGAAACATTAGCTGCCTATCAAGCGGTAGAGAGTAAAAGGAACCTCTTAATCATCAATAATTTCACTCGATTAAGTGGACCTGCCACCATTGAGACAGCAACTCAAGAGGGATTTGATTTACCTACAGATGCAGGAATTCCCTACCTACAAACCGCTATCTATACAGGTCCACAAATCTCCTTTGACAAGCGTTACATCGGTCAAGAAAATGAAAGAGGGTTGGGATACAGCGGAGACGAATGGATTGGGAAAGTAATTGCCGGAAATAGCTTTGACTACCCCTTCATACATGGAAAAGCAATTCAAGCTGCAGGAGGAGGATACTCCTTTGTTTCAGCCAGCAGTGCTTCGGTGGAGCAAGGAGTCCTATCACTCAGCGACTATTATGCAGTCGACCTTATTCAAGGTGCTGAAAAGGAAGCCCTTTCAACCACATTGCAAGCCCAACTCACAAACTACTGTTATGCAGGTGGGAACCTACTGATTAGTGGGTCCTACTTGGGAAGTAGCCTGCAAACGGCTGCATCCATTCAATTCGCAAAAGAGGTACTCAAATACAGTGCGGGTGGAACACTCAAGGGAGAGATACAAGGAACCGTCAGTGGAGCAAATAGCCATTTCACTTTCTACACCTATCCTAACGAAAAGTGTTATGCTGTAACCACACCTGAATGTTTACTACCTATAGCACCTGCCTATTCAGCTTTTGCGTACACCCCCAAAAACTACAGTGCGGGTATCGTCTACAAAGGTAATTATTGTACTTTCGTATTGGGATTCCCCTTCGAAACGATCAATGAAAGCAGTAACCAAAAGCGAATAATGCAAGCTGTTTTGGGCTTTTTTGAGAAATAAAAAACAAGAAAGAAAATGTGATGTTCATTTTTTTTATGTATGTTTGTTCACATATACCCAACAGATCTTGATTTGCAAATAAACAACGATTTTACCAGGTAAGAGCGAAATACTATTTTTTGCAAACTCTTTTGGGGCTAGTACAAATCATTAAAATTAATCAATATGTATAGTATTCAAGCAAATGCATCGGGTAGCCGCAGTATCGAGATAAACCAAAAACATCTAGACACAATCAATAAATATGCCCTGTTCCAACAGCTAATAGACAGCAATGGTATCATAGATGAAATGGTATTAGAAAAACTAAAACTTAATATACGTTCACTCATTGCAAGCGAAGAAGAGGACTCAAAAGATCTATTAGACCTCTGCATTGATGTGATTTATCACAATAACATGAAAGCATTTGGACTTCACCAACTCATTCTACTCTATATCCAAAAGCTAAAAGAAGAGGAAGAGTCTGAAAAAGAGGAGTAGACCAAATGGATTCTATTTGAAGAAAAAAAAGAGAAATTGAAAGAAAACAAACTTACAGATTGGCTACCTACTACCAAAAAGGAGATGGAGCTACGTGGATGGGAAGAGCTAGATATTATTTTATTTAGTGGAGATGCTTATGTAGATCACCCCTCATTTGGAGCAGCCGTTATCGGAAGATTACTAGAGGCAGAAGGATACAAAATAGCCATCATTCCTCAACCTAATTGGCGAGATGATTTGCGCGATTTTAAAAAATTGGGCAAACCTCGCCTCTTTTTTGGCATTTCAGCAGGCTCGATGGATAGTATGGTCAACAAATATACGGCAAACAAACGCCTACGTAGCGAGGATGCCTATACGCCTGATGGAAGGCACGATATGCGTCCAGAATATCCCACTATAGTCTATACTCAAATTTTAAAAGAGCTATTCCCCGATGTACCTGTGGTCATTGGCGGCATAGAGGCATCACTTCGTAGAGTTACCCATTATGACTATTGGCAGGATGCGTTGCGCCCCTCTATTTTAGTTGACTCTGGGGCTGATCTACTTATTTATGGTATGGGAGAACAACCCATCCTTGATCTTTGCAAGCGACTCAAAGTAAATAATGAAATGCCGAAAGATATTTTACAAACAGCCTACATCACTACCAAAGAGGGTGTACCAGCAAACTGTTTGAAGGTAGAAGATATTACACTTCACTCGCATGAAACTTGTCTACATGATCGTCGCAGAGAAGCCGAGAATTTCCGTATCATCGAAGAGGAGTCTAACAAATTAGAGGCCTCGCGCCTTTTACAAACTATCGGCAAGAAGGTGGTGGTTATCAACCCACCCTACCCGCTTATGACCGAGAAGGAGATAGATCGCTCGTATGACCTGCCCTATACTCGACTCCCTCATCCCAAATACAAAGGAAAGCGTATTCCAGCGTTCGATATGATAAAGTTCTCAATCAACATTCACCGAGGTTGTTTTGGTGGATGTGCATTCTGTACCATATCAGCACATCAAGGAAAGTTTATCGCTAGCCGAAGTAAAAAGAGCATCCTAGAGGAGGTAAAAAAGGTAACTCAAATGCCCGACTTTAAAGGCTACTTAAGTGATTTGGGTGGACCAAGTGCCAATATGTATCGTATGAAAGGGAAGGATGAGAGCAAGTGTAAGCGCTGCAAGCGCCCCTCGTGCATCCATCCAAAAGTATGCCCCAATCTAAATACAGATCATCGTCCTCTACTTGACATCTACCGTTCAGTAGATGCTTTGCCAGGTATCAAAAAGAGCTTTATAGGAAGTGGAGTACGTTATGACCTATTACAATACGACAGTAAAGAACCTGGCGTAAATAGAAGTACAGCTGACTACACCCGCGAATTGATAGCCAAACATGTAAGTGGAAGACTTAAAGTGGCACCCGAACACACCAGTGATCGGGTATTGCAAATCATGCGCAAGCCTTCGTTTGTGGAGTTCCAAAAGTTCAAAAAAACGTTTGACCGAATAAACAAAGAGCTCAACATGCGTCAACAGCTGATACCCTACTTCATAAGCAGCCACCCAGGATGTACAGAAGAGGATATGGCTGAACTTGCTGTAGTAACTAAGCAAATGGAGTATCAATTGGAGCAAGTACAAGACTTCACACCTACCCCAATGACCATTGCTACCGAAGCTTTTTATGCAGGAGTTCACCCCTATACACTAGACCCCATATTTTCTGCAAAGACACAGCGCGAGAAGTTGGCACAACGCATCTACTTCTTTTGGTACAAGGGCTCAGAGAAGCGCACCATTATGCAACAACTCCGCAACATGAAACGCCAAGACTTGGTTGACAAACTTTACGGAAAGCGATAATTGGTAATCCATAAAAGAAGATGAGGTACTCTTTTGAATATCTCGTCAGTGCAAAAAAAACAAGAGCCATTTCCCTACTCCTTTAACTGAGTAGGGAGATGGCTCTTAAAATTATCTATCGAAGCTAATAATCCATCTAGAGATAGAGAAGGGCAAAGTCACAAATGATTCTCAAGAAAACATCCCCTTCTTATTGTCCCGTTTTGATGAAGAGATATCGATCTTCACAAAGGATATAATATAATTGCTATCCGATAAAGAAAGAGAGCAATTCATCATATCACCTATTAATTAATGGCTTGCTGAGACTCCTTAAAAAGGGGCTTCTCTTTTCTCTAGCTAATATTTTTTGACAAACTCAATAGAATAGACCTAAATGGAAGCTTATTGACTCCATAATGAATTTTATTATAGGAAAATCAAGCGATTTTCTAAAGCCATTAAGTTTTATCAGACAACAATACTATTAAACAGCCTCTTCAAACTCTTATTGCCCATTTCTACGAAAGGATAACAGAGAAGAAGAATTAGTTTGACCTACTTATAACCATTTCGCTTGCATCATCTCTGGTTTTATTATTACTTTGTAACAAGAAGAAAGCACCCCATATGGAACATACACCCGAATTAGTTGTTTACAAAGCCTCAGCAGGGGCAGGAAAAACCTTTACACTCGCTGTGGAATATATCAAACTATTGATTAAAAACCCACGTGCCTATCGCAATGTACTAGCCGTAACTTTTACGAATAAGGCAACCAGCGAAATGAAGGAGCGAATATTGAGTCAGCTTTACGGCATTTGGATGGGCGACAAAGCGTCAGAGCCTTACTTAAAGAAGGTGGTAGATGAGCTACACCTTTCAGAAGAGAAGGTAAGAAAAGCTGCAGGCGAAGCTCTACACTTGATGATTCATGACTATAGCCGATTCCGAATTGAAACCATCGACTCTTTCTTCCAATCGGTAATGAGAAACCTCTCACGTGAATTGGAGTTGGGTGCAAACCTCACCATTGAACTAAATAACAGTGAAGTGCTTAGCGATGCAGTTGACTCAATGATTGAAAAGTTAGACCGCAACTCACCCCTACTCTACTGGCTACTGGAGTATATAGATGAACGAATAGCCGATGACAAACGATGGAATGTATCCAATGAAATTAAGTCGTTTGGACGAAGCATCTTTGACGAGGGATACATAGAACGGGGAGCGGGATTGCGTAAAAAGTTAGAAGATAAAAACTGCATACAGAACTACCGACGTGAGCTACAAACCATTCAAAAAGAGGTACTGGAGCAGATGAGAGGATTTAGCGAGCAATTTGTAGGGGTTTTAGAAGGGTATGGAGTAGCTCCAGAGGAGTTAAAGAATGGCAGCCGAGGGATTGCTAGCTACTTTAACAAACTACAAAATGGTAAAATAAGCGACGACATACGCAATGCCACAGTCGAAAAATGTTTGGAACTACCCGAAGAGTGGAGCACTAAAACTTCGCCAAAAAGAGAGATCATTGTAAACCTAGCAAAAAAGGAGCTTATCCCACTACTACATGAATCGGAAAAGTTACGAGGTATCAACAATATGCTAGCCAACTCGTGCCAACTCTCGTTACGCCACATTGACAACGTACGTTTACTCAGTCACATTGACCAAGAGGTACGCCTGCTAAATGAAGAACAAGGTCGATTCTTACTTTCAGATACCAATGCACTACTCCACCAATTGGTAAAAGACGATGATTCTTCATTTGTCTTTGAAAAGATTGGGGCAAACATTCGCCACGTAATGATAGATGAGTTTCAAGACACCTCACGCATGCAGTGGGACAACTTCCGTCTACTCTTGGTTGAAGGACTCTCGCAAGGAGCCAACAGTCTGATTGTGGGTGATGTAAAACAATCTATTTACCGTTGGCGAAATGGAGATTGGGGAATCTTAAACGGCTTAAAAGATCATATCAACGCCTTCCCAATTCGGGTTGAGACACTAAAAACAAATCGAAGAAGTGCTGAAAATGTAATTCTTTTTAACAATGCCATTTTTACGAAGGTATGCGAAATTCTAAACGAACGCTACCAAGAAGAGCTGGGGAAAAGCTGCACCGAACTACAAGAGGCCTATAGCGATGTGTGCCAAGAGAGTGATAAAGACCCAGGAGAAGGATATGTAAAGAGTGTTTTCTTAGCCGACTCTAAAGAAAAGAGCTATACAGAGACAACGCTCGCTGCCTTGGCAGAGGAGGTAGAGAGATTGGTGCAAACAGGTGTAGTACTAAGCGATATGGCTATCTTGGTACGTAAAAATAAAAACATACCACTCATAGCTGACTATTTTGACAAAAACACCTCCTACAAAATTGTTTCTGATGAGGCCTTCAGGTTGGATGCTTCGCTAGCTATCTGTATGCTTATAGATGGATTGCGCTACTTGACCCAACCAAGCAATAAAGTGGCTCAAGCGCAGTTAGCAGCCGCCTATCAGAATGAGGTGCTCAAAAAAGAGATCGAACTAAACCAGATTTTACTGACTGATGTAGACTCCTATCTACCTCCTCTTTTCATAGAGAAACAAGAGGAGCTCCGCCTTATGCCTCTCTACGAAGTACTAGAAAAGATGGTTCATCTCTTTGAGATGGATCATATTGAACAACAAGATGCCTATCTCTGTGCATTCTTTGATGCCGTCTTAGAGTACCAACAAAAGCACTCTTCAGAGTTTATGGCTTTCATCACCGCATGGGAAGAGAAATTATGTAGCAAAACCATTCCATCGGGTGAAGTAGAGGGAGTTCGAATTCTCTCTATTCACAAATCAAAAGGCTTGGAATATCACACCGTCCTTCTCCCATTTTGTGATTGGAAAATGGAAAATGAGACCAACAGCCACATGATATGGTGTGCACCCCAACAACCTCCTTTCAACAATCTAGATATTGTTCCTATAAACTACGGTGGAGTTATGCAACAATCCATCTACCAAGCCAATTACCTTGAAGAGCGACTACAGCTTTGGGTAGACAGTCTGAATATGCTCTATGTGGCATTTACAAGAGCAAGGAAAAATCTTATTTTGTGGGGGCGTAAGGAAAAGGCATCTGGCACGGTCTCTGAAATATTAAATCAAGCATTGAGCCTCATCAGCACATCTCCTAAAGAAAGCTCTCCAATAGCTAAAAATCAACTGTTTTCACCATTTAGCATCATTAAACAGAGCAAGCCAGATTCTGTTGATGAAGATATCCCTGCCAATGAAAAGAGAGAAGAGATAGAGCACGACATCTACGAAGTAGGGAAATGTTACCCCTCAGAGCCGCTAAAGACAAGAGCAGTCAGCAAAAACAAATTGTTGATAGAGCCCACTCCTATTCCTCTAACGATTGAATCGATTGAGACACAAATAGAGTTTAAACAATCCAACCAATCAGATAAATTTGTAAAAGGTGAAGAGGATAATGGCGAGAGTTATATCAAACAAGGGGAGCTCCTACACCACCTCTTTGAAGGAATTCGTACCCACAAAGATATACCAAATGCCATCGAACGCTTGGTGCTAGATGGCTTGATTGCTTCAACTCAACAGCGCAAAGAAATAGAGGCTCTCATAAAAAAGGTGTTCAATAATAACCAAGTGAAAGATTGGTATTCAGGGAGCTGGGAGTTGTATAACGAATGTGCTATTCTTTACAAAAAGGAGGGTAAACTACAAACACGCCGCCCTGACCGTGTCATGATGAAAGCAAACGAAGTTGTAGTTATTGATTTAAAGTTTGGGAAAAAACACAAAAGCTACAACAAGCAAGTAGCAGAATATATGAGTCTACTCAAACAGATGGGATACGGTAACGTAAAGGGCTATTTATGGTACCTATTTAAAAATGAATTGGAAGAAGTCAAAGAATAACCACGATTTTGTGGAATCCAAAAAGTCGTAACATCATTTTAAAGTAAAAAAGGTTTCCCCCATTACACTTCGATTTGAAGTGTAATGGGGGAAACCTTTTTATCAAAGGCTCTCACCCTTTAAACTCATTTAGTTAGAAATAGAATCCAAAACCTATTTTAAGACCAAATTTACTGAAATCGACAAATTCATTCAAACTTAAATCGTAGTAAACAGCTGGTTCAATCGTAAAGTTTTTATTCAAGAAAAAAGCATATCCAACTTCAGGAGTAAAACTAATCAAATTATATTTTGCGTTACCGTAAGACATATGCGTATAAGCCAATCCCATTGCACCATACGCACCACATTGATGAAAGTAGTAACGCAATTGTGTACCCAACATCGTTGTATCGAAACCATGCTTCATATATTCACCTTTAAAGCTAAGTAGCAATGCCAAGTTATCAACTAAAAAGCCACCACCAGTTGCTTGGAATCCAAAACGACTTCCTACCTCCTTGCTATGTGTAAACTCTAACCCCGTTAGTGAAGTATTCACATACCACGTGTTTTTCTCAAATTGTGCATGCGCACTCAAGGCTACAACAAACAACATAGCCAAACTTACTAAAATCTTTTTCATATCATTTTTTTTATAAATAAATAGGCTCTAGACTCCATCAAATAGATTTTAAAGCCACTAAACACTCTAACAAATCGAGAATTATTTATTTTCTTTATCGGACTCTCTGCGTTTCTCTTTCAAGCGAAGCGCCAAATAAAGCAAAGCTATAATCAAATAAGAGGCTCCCACGGTAACGCACTTCTCCATATTACTTATCTCACTATTCTTAGGTAGAAAAAAGAGAGCCATACCCGTAGTATATAAAAAGAGAGCCAAAGGCATCCACGTCGATTTCTTCATTTATTCATTCTTTAATTAATTAATTACTTTCACACCAGCTTTCAGAGCCTAAGTTTCCTTTTTTAATCTTCTTGAAACTCTCAAAGCCTTCAAGTCACAAAGATAGAGAATTAAAACAAATGAGCCGCAAAAGTAGCAAAAAGAAACCATTTACCCTAACAGTGTAATATTTATTTACAAGCTATTTGAGAGTAAACCATTATCTGTTTTTCCCACAAACAACTAGAAGAGAATTTGAAAATTTCTTTAACTTAAAGGTTTAAAATTCAATACCTGAAATAATTAGCGAACCCTGATATCTCTATTGATTTAGTAGAGTCAAAGCTTTTTTTCGTATGGTAAAGTTGAGTCTGTAGAAAAAAAAGAAGTACTTTTTACTGAAAAAAGGGATTATTAAGGAGGTCATAACAAAAAAATTACTTGAATTTCACTAAGCATAAAACTTAAAACTAATATTCATTGGACAAATATTATCCTACCTGGCGATAGCGGAAAGATAGATCCTAGCTACACATAATATAGAGAAGAAGAAAAAGAACACTCTCAATAGCTACAAGCATATTTAAACTAAAAACATGAACCATTCCAGAATAAAATATTGAATGAATGAAAATTATTTGTTGATCTCTTTTTTGAAAAGCAAATGCACGTTATTAAGTCTTAAAATAACAAAAACAAACACTGAAATAAAACAACTTAATCCATCTTTTTTTTACGTTTGCAACAAACAAACACAACTCTTTTAAAAAGTGTCTCTCAGCATGATTAAAGTAGGATGCTATCCTAAAAGGATATCTACATCGTAACTAGAAAGTATGCTTGGATAGCTTAAAAAGATTTTTTCAACACATTAAAATTTTAATTTATGACTAAATCAATTAAATTCTTATCTATTGGGTTTTTAGGAGCTTTAGCAATGAGTAGCTGTTCTAAAGAAGAACCAACCCCAGAAACAAAACAAGAGTATACAATCGAATTTTCGGCTGGAGAAGGCGGTATAGTAACTAAGGATGGAAAGCAAACTGGCGTAGAAGGTACAGTGATTACTTCCATAGCAAAATCCAGTGATGGTTATAAATTCGCTGGTTGGGTTACTGAAAATGACTCACTCTATCCACTTTCAGTCAATGATGATTGGGCTACCCACGATGAAACGCAATCATTAGATGTGAAATTCACATCTAGAACTGCCGGCAATCATTTCAAAGCGATATTTGCTGATACTCTTTACCATGTAAATTTTAAATCAGAGATAGAAGCAGAAGGTTCTGTAGACAAGGCAGTAGGAATTTTCGCAGAGGGCTATTATGTACAGTCAAAAGCTACAGCATTACCTGAATATTCCCTCGTAGGTTGGTTTAATAAGGATAATCAAAAAATAGAAACAACAGAAAAGACAGAAAATATCTATGTTTCTAATGATGGATCAACCTTATTTATCAAAGTATCAGAAGATATAAATGATCAAACGTTTACAGCCAAATTTATCCCTCTCGGTTCTCGCATTTATGTAGATGGAATAGGTGACTCAGCAACCCTTAAACTCACAAAAGACCCTACAGCTCCAATAGCTTTCTTCCAAAACAGCTCTGTTGTAGCTTGGTCTAATAAGGAAGAAGCTCCAGAAATAGTATTCAACCCATCAGAGAAGGATAGTATTTGGGATAAAAATTGGAATCCAATGTATGGATTCACAGTAGAAGGAATGAAGAAGGGCCAAGGAGACCCATGTAAACTTGTAGGCTTTACACAAAAACAGATTCGGGAGGAACTCGCTGCCGGCAGATTATCCGATAATGGGAGATGGCGTACGCCAACCAAAGACGAAAATGTAACCTTTGCAGCCGAACATTCTGAATGGACAAGCCTTGGTGATAAAAATGGATACTATATGGGGCCAGGTGCTAAAAAAGGAGAAACTACTGGGGAATTCTTTCCTACTACAGGTCTTATTGATTGCCAAGAAGGTTTAGTGGAACATGCTGACCATGGCTATTTTTGGTCAAGTACAAAGGAAGAAGATGGAAAAGATAATAATTATTACTACACGGTATTTGTGTACAATGATTTGAATCCTGCAAAATCTGACCATGCAGCAGAAGGTATGCCTGTTAGATGCGTTCCTCAATAATAAACTCATCTTTGAATAACTCCATTCGACTTATCTAATCCATCTAGCGATACTAACAACCGCTAGATAAATCAAAACCCAGAGAGTCGAATTTTATTAAAACAACTATTTAAAAGCTGTTTTGAATCTCATAATGAATGAGCTTCAAAACAGCTTTTTTGCGTGTGGTGGAATTGAGTGTGCAACATAAACAGGATATACTAAAGAAAGGGAGTTACGGAGAAGGGAGAGAAAAAGATACAGGCTAAATAGAGCTATTTCAATGTTAAGTTCATAAATAAAGCAACCACCCTCGCTACACATAAATAGAGGACAGCAGCAGAGTTAATAGCTATGAATGCATTGAAACTAAAACAAATCTATTCTAGAATGCACTTTTTTAAAAAAAAACAAATACCTTTTATGTTTTTTAGTTAAACAATTATCAGCAAATGCTTTTTAATCTAAAATCACAAAAAAAATCACAGCAAGAGTATGCTGATAAACTTTTTTCATACTAGGTTTGGAATAGCAAACACGCTTTTTGAAAAAGTATATTTTGGTATGATTGGCATGATTAGATCAAAGTACTATCCTATAGACTAGTAGCTATATTTAGAAGAAAAGCAAGTCTTGTTTTTTTTAATTTATTTTTCAACACTTTAAAAATTTAAATTTATGATTAAATCGATTAAATTATTGTCAATTGG
>JBOFMR010000030.1:0-1844 GCA_051658485.1 Phocaeicola sp. | reverse complement strand
GGCTTTCAGCGTTATACTTTGCGTTTATATCGAACTCGGATTGTCTTAAATCTTCTGTTAGTTTAGCGTTTTCGTTTAACTCGATTTCTCGCTTTTTCTCGATTAAAGCCAATCTCAAATCCATCTCCGCTTGTGAGCCCTCTTCAACTGATGCTAATTGAAGTTCTATCCTTGTTGCATCCGCTTGCATCCTTTTCGCTGCGTACTCCTCTTCTACCCTTTCAATCTCGCTAGCGTACTTCTCTCTTAAGATTAGCTGCATCTCTAGTAGCTCGGTTATTTGAGCTTCTGATAGAGTTTTTTCCGTTTGAAGTCGTGTGTCTATTTCCTCGATTTGTCGTGCGTAACTAACTTGTAAGAGTGCTCTTTCTTTTTCGATTCCTCCCTCAACCATTGCAAGCCGTAAGTCCTCGTTTGCTCGTGTGAGCGTAAGTAGGTCCTTAGAGTTTTTTGATTCGATTTCTTTAACCTTGCTCCACTGGTCTTGTTTCGTTTTGATTGCGTGAGCCTTGTCCGCTTCTCTTTGTTTTTGCTCCTCTAGTATGTTATTCCTACTTACCGCAATGTAATCGCCCCAAGCTGCCTTAGCTTCGTCTGCTGCTTTCCTAACCGTTTCTGCATCTCCTCCTTGTGCTTGAATAAGTTCTACCATCGCATCCGCTACACCTAATCTCGTCTTTGCAGCTTCTAGTCTTAGGCTTCTTAACTCTTCTCTGCTTGCTCCGCTTGCTTCTGCAAACGCAATGTCAAAGTCTGAATCGTTTTTTAAAGTTCTTAGGCTCTCCGCTGTTTTGTCGATTTGTTTGCCAAGTGATTCTTGTTGTTTCTCTGAATCCTTTGTTCCTGAAGAGAATAAAACCAAAGCACCTACCACCGTGATTAATGCTGTTGCAAGCAAAACGTAAGGATTCATAGCTGCAACCATATTAAAGGCTTTTTGAGCTACCGTTGCTCCTATGGTTGCCTTAGTACCTTGAAGTTGTATTAATCGTCTGTATGCTTCTGCCTTAGCTAGTGCAGCGGATTGAATAGATGATACTCCCAACATTAATGCTGATTGCTTTTGAAGATTGTTTTGTATCGCTGTTAATCCCGTAGTGATTGCTATTACTGATTGCAGTTTCTTTTGCGCTTCTGCAACCTCTTCGTTGGCTCCACCAAATAAACTCATTGCTCCCGTTGCTGCCGAAAGTCCTCCGCCTGCTGCTGCCATACCACCCATTACAGTATCTAATGTTGTGGTGTCTGATGCCATATTTGAAATGGAAGCTGTGGTGTCTACTAGTTGGTCTTTTAAATCACCCGTCTTTTTAAGAAGCTCGTTGTAAGCTGCGGAACCTTGTTCACCTGCCATCCTCATTCTAACAAGCTCTTGTGTGTTCTCTTTTATAATAGCTGATACGCTTTTAACCGCTTCACCGTAGTTACCAACATTCAACTGGTGTTTACCTGTAACCTCTTGAAGCCGTTTCATCTCCTCGTATATAGCTTTTGTTTCAGCTTCAAACTTCTTGCCTGCTTCTGTCGATTCCCTTTCTGCTGCTGTCATACTATTAAGAACAATCTTGTTCATAGAGTATTGAGCGGATAACTGATTATAAGACTTCGATTTTAAGTTAGCCATTGTAATTTCCTCGTCACCTCTTTTAATGAGTAACTTAGTCATATCGTTAGCTTCCTTTTGAGCGTTCTTTAACAAGGCTAGTGCTTTAGCGTTTTCACTTTCTGCAAAGGCTAAATCTCGCTGTGCCCTTGCTAGCTTGTCGCTTTCTGCTGCTGCGTTCTTTGTTGTTGTCCTCCCCGATTCGGTTGAACTTGATACCTTTTCAAGGGCTTGTGTTAGC
>JBOFMR010000029.1:0-10083 GCA_051658485.1 Phocaeicola sp. | reverse complement strand
GTAATCACTAAAAAAGAGAAGGAGGATAAGAAATGACAGCAGATGAGTTTGTAAAGTGGCTCTATCCGATTGCAGAGCGCACAAGTGATATTAACCCCGTATTCGTTGTTGCTCAGGCAGCCCTTGAGAGTGGTTGGGGAAAGAGAAAGGTTGGTGAGTATAATCTGTTTGGGATTACGAAAGGGAGTTATACGGGTAAATGTATCTTAATCACTACTACTGAAATATTCTTATAAAGGCTGGATAGAGTGTACAGCTATAGGTTTCTTTGCATACTAATAAAACAAGTAAAATGGGTATGTAGCAAAATGCTATATACCCATTCCCCAAAAACTATTGATTGCGTTTTTTTCAATTGTTTTTCAATTGTTTCGCAAAAACATGAAGTGATTTATGTAAATGATTGATACACTTTTGCTTAATTCGCTTTAAGCTCTAGCTATCAACTCTTTCCTCCCATTCTATTATCTACAGGTTGACTCTTTTCAGATTTTAGAACTATTTCTTACGCTCTAACTCTTGTAAATTTTCCATCTTCTTGGTAGCTAAGAACTCGTAAATGCCACATAGGTGTTCTCTTACTTTTTGGTTACCAAATTCGTATACTTTTGTAACTAATCCATCTAAGAAGTCACGGTCATGTGATACGACAATGAGTGTTCCGTCAAAGTCTGCCAATGCCTGTTTTAAGATGTCTTTGGTTTTTAAATCCAAGTGATTGGTAGGCTCATCGAGAATCAATAGATTGACGGGTTCTAGCAATAATTTAATCATAGCTAGACGAGTACGTTCACCTCCCGAAAGCACTTTTACCTTTTTCATAGAAGCTTCGTTGCTTCCAAACATAAAGGCACCCAATAGGTCTCTAATCTTGTTGCGAATATCACCTTGGGCTACATCGTCAATGGTTTGAAAAACGGTTAGGTTTTCGTCAAGCAAGGAGGCTTGGTTCTGTGCAAAGTATCCTATTTGTACATTGTGACCCAGCGTAAGTGTGCCATCATGTTCCAACTCTTTCATAATGCATTTTACCAAAGTCGATTTACCTTCTCCATTCTTTCCTACAAAGGCTACTTTGTCGCCACGTTCAATAGTGAGTGATGCATTCTTGAAAATGACCTTCTCGTCGTAACTCTTTCCTAATCCCTCCATAACAACGGGGTAGGTACCACTACGAGGTGAGGGGGGGAACTTAAGGCGTAGGGCTGAGCTGTCCTCTTCATCTACCTCTACAAGTACCAGCTTTTCAAGCATTTTTACCCGACTTTGTACCTGTAGGGTTTTACTGTAAGTACCTTTAAATCGTTCGATGAAATCAGTGTTTTCTTGAATCATCTTTTGTTGCTCTTCGTACTGCTTCATCTGTTGTACGCGGCGCTCTTGACGAAGAATCAAGTATTGTGAGTAGTTTACTTTATAGTCGTAGATACGTCCCATTGTTACCTCGATGGTTCGGGTGGTAATGTTATCAATAAACTTACGGTCGTGGCTAATAATGACTACAGCTTTTCCACTGTTGATTATAAAATCTTCCAGCCATTGGATAGATTCAATATCAAGGTGATTGGTTGGCTCATCAAGTAGTAACACATCGGGTTTTTGAAGCAATAGTTTGGCAAGCTCGATACGCATGCGCCATCCACCGCTAAATTCAGTAGTCTGTTTGTGAAAGTCACTGCGTTGAAAACCCAATCCCAGCAAAGCCTTCTCTACATCCTCTTCGAAGTGTGTGAGGTCAATGGCATAAAACTTTTCGCTAATGGTCGATACTTTTTCAATCAACTCCATATACGAATCAGTTTCGTAGTCGGTTCGCGTCTCTAACTCTTTGTTGAGTGAGTTAATCTCTGCCTCCATTTGATGTAGGTGTGCAAAGGCTTGCGACGTCTCTTCGAACACAGTACGTCCATCTTCAGTCATTAGGTGCTGAGGTAAATAGGCGATGACGCACTCTTTGGGAGCTGAGACTCTTCCTCGTGTAGGCTGACGTGCACCTGCCAATATTTTTAATAGGGTTGATTTACCTGCCCCGTTTTTACCCATTAGTGCGATACGGTCTTTCTCGTTTATTTGAAACGAGATGTCGCTAAAAAGGGCCGATCCGCCAAACTCGACGGTTACTCCATCTACTGAAATCATAGTTATATATTCGTTATACTTTAGTTACGCTTTTAATCTGGTTGCAAAGATAGTAACAATCTTGCAGGGGTACATCAACTTGAATAGAGCAAATGGGAATAATAGTAATAAAAGAGGGGAAATGGGTAAAATTAGGGATAGAGGAGAGAGGTATAAATGAGTTTTTTGATTGTTACTGGTAAAAGTTATATTGCTGTTCGATTAAACTTAGAAGCTGTTTTTGAATTTTCAAGTTCGATTCTCTTGACTCTCTCTATATAATATTGGGATACTCCTATTTATTGATACAGATTGGATGTAAGCTATCTGTTAACGTTGTTAAAAAAAACGAGCCATAATCATTCGTGATTAATGGATTTTTGCTTTATGATGCTGTTTTTTGAGGGGGGATAAGTTATTTATTCAATCTTTTTTATAACTTGCACTTTGAATGATCAGATTTTTCTTAGATCAAATAGCTAATAATGAGGATTGATTTATTTATTAGGCTTGTTTAAGCTTATTGCAAAGGATTGATTTATTTGCGATAAGCTTAGTCTTTGGGAATTATCTCATTGTTGCTAAGACGTGAAAGGGCGTATTGAGATAATCTTGATTTATGCGGGTTTTAAATACCGCATTGATTTTTATTTATAACTTTTATAAAAAAGAAAAGTAAATGACACACGAAGAATTGATGAAAGTTGCTATTGAACTTTCTATTGAAAATATAGAAAAAGGTGGCGGCCCATTTGGAGCAGTAATAGCTTGCAAAGGTGAGATTGTGGCCACTGGAGTGAATCGGGTAACTCAGAATTGTGATCCAACAGCTCATGCTGAGGTAAGTGCCATTCGAGAAGCTGCTAATAAATTGGGTACCTTTGATTTGAGAGGATATGATATATACACATCATGTGAACCCTGTCCTATGTGTTTGGGCGCTATTTATTGGGCACGGTTAGATAGAATGTATTATGGCAACACGCAGTTTGATGCACAGCAGATTAATTTTGATGATGCATTTATTTATCAAGAGTTGGCATTAAAGCCTGCAGATAGAAAGTTGCCTACCCTCCCTTTGTTAGGTAAAGAGGCTATCAAGGCATTTGAATTGTGGGAACAGAAAAAAGACAAAATAGAATATTAAGAAAGGAGAGTCGAATAATGACTCTCCTTTCTTGTTTAGAGAATCATATGCGATTTTCTATTCCTCTCTTTTGTGATAAGAAGAGAGAAGTATGATGTCGATAAACGTTTCATTTGCTACATATGCATAGCAAATGAAACGTTTATTGCTGTTTATCTGCTAAAAGGAAAAAGAAACAGCCTTTTGCTGCATAAAAAGAGATTAAAAAAATATCACTCTTCTTTTATGTTTTACTATATTTGCCCTATTTATTTTAAGTAATATATAACGTTCTAATATCAAAAATATTAATACAGAAAACTATGGCAGATAGTAAAGAAAAACTCTTTTCGGATTTTCCCGCTGTTTCTACTGAAACGTGGATGCAAAAGATTACAGCCGATTTGAAGGGAGCTGATTTTGAGAAGAAATTGGTTTGGAAAACCAACGAAGGATTTAAGGTAAAACCTTTTTATCGTCAGGAGGATATAGCAGGATTAAAAACAACCGAAGCGGTTCCTGGTGAATTCCCTTACTTACGCAGTACAAAGAAAGCAGACAATAACTGGTATGTACGCCAAAATATTGAAGTGATTTCTGCAAAAGAAGCTAACGCTAAAGCATTAGATATCCTTAATAGGGGAGTTGACTCTATTGGATTTAATATTAATGCGAATGATTTGAGTACAGCATTCATAGCAGAGTTGTTGGCAGGTATTTGTCCAGAGGCTATTGAATTAAACTTCTCTACTTGCCAAGGAAAGACGGTAGAACTAGCCGATTTGTTAGTACGATACTATGTGAGCAAAGATTACGAACTAAGAAATCTGAAGGGTTCAATTAACTATGACCCTATGGCGCGCATGATGGTAAAAGGAAAAGATCTTAGTGATTTTTCGGATACTGCAGCCGAATTGATTGCCACATTGTCTCCGTTGCCACAGTATCGTTGCATTAACGTGAATGCATTGGCATTGAACAATGCAGGTTCGTACATCGCTCAAGAGTTGGGTTATGCACTCGCTTGGGGTAATGAATATCTAAGTGAACTTTCGGCAATCAAAGGTCTTGACGTTGCAACTGTAGCAAAAAGAATCAAGTTTAACTTTGGTATTAGTGCTAACTACTTCTTAGAAATTGCAAAATTCCGTGCAGCACGTATGTTGTGGGCGAATATTGTAAAACAATACGAACCTAAATGTACACGTCCTGATTGCACCAATAAAACCGCAGAAGGTTTGTGTCAATGTGCTTGCAAAATGGCTATTCATGCTGAGACTTCTTCATTCAACCTTACTCTATTTGATGCACAAGTAAATATGCTTCGTACACAAACTGAAGCGATGAGTGCAGCTTTAGGTGGTGTTGATTCAATGACTGTTACTCCATTTGATAGCATCTACCAAGCAGGTGATGAATTCTCTGAACGTATCGCTCGCAACCAACAATTACTGTTGAAAGAGGAATCTCACTTAGGTAAAGTGGTTGACCCTGCAGCAGGTTCTTATTACATTGAAAGCTTAACCGTTGCTATTGCTGAACAAGCATGGGCTCTTTTCCTACAAGTTGAAGAGGAGGGGGGTATGCTAGCAGCTATTCAAGCTGGTAAAGTACAAGCAGCTATTAATGCTAGTAATTCCGATCGTCAAAAAGCGGTTTCACAACGTCGCGAAATCTTATTGGGTACTAATCAATATCCTAATTTCACAGAGGTAGCTGGTGAAAAGCGTTCAGTTACATCTTCTTGTTGTTGTTCAGCCGAAGCGGTTGAAACACCTATTGCCACGCTTAACTTCCAACGTGCTTCGAGCCAATTTGAAGTGTTGCGCTTGAATACAGAAGCTTCGGGTAAGACTCCAAAAGCGTTTATGCTTACTATTGGTAACTTAGCAATGCGTCAAGCACGTGCTCAGTTTGCTTGTAACTTCCTAGGATGTGCAGGCTACCAAGTCGTAGACAACTTGGGATTTGCAACAGTGGAAGAGGGTGCAGCAGCAGCTAAAGCAGCTGGAGCTGACATTGTAGTACTTTGCTCTAGCGATGACGAATATGCAGAACTAGCTATACCAGCTTTCCAAGCAGTAGGTAGTGATGCGTTGTTCATTGTAGCAGGTGCACCTGCATGTGCAGAGGAGTTGAAGGCCGCAGGCATCGAAAACTTCATCAATGTACGTTGCAACGTATTGGATACTTTAAAAGAATACAACGCTAAGTTAGGAATTAAGTAAAAAATCAGATGAAACCAAATTTTAAAAACATTGATATATTTGCTGGTTTCCAATCTCAAAACGGATTGGAGTGGCAACAAACCAACGGCATCACGGCCGATTGGAACACACCCGAGCTTATTAAAGTAAAGCCTGTATATACCAAAGAAGACCTTGAAGGTATGGAGCACTTGGATTACCCAGCGGGTATCCCTCCTTACTTGCGTGGACCTTATTCGGTAATGTATACGTTGCGTCCTTGGACTATCCGTCAATACGCAGGTTTCTCTACAGCTGAAGAGAGTAACGCTTTCTACCGTCGTAACTTGGCATCGGGACAAAAAGGATTGTCAGTTGCATTCGACCTTCCTACCCACCGCGGATACGACCCTAATCACGAACGTGTAGTAGGTGACGTAGGTAAAGCTGGGGTATCTATCTGTTCACTAGAAAACATGAAAGTATTGTTTGATGGTATTCCATTGAACAAGATGTCTGTTTCTATGACGATGAATGGTGCTGTTCTTCCTATCATGGCATTTTATATCAACGCTGGTTTAGAGCAAGGTGCTAAGCTAGAAGAGATGGCAGGTACTATTCAAAATGATATTTTGAAAGAGTTTATGGTGCGTAATACATACATTTACCCACCTGCATTCTCTATGAAGATCATCTCTGACATCTTTGAATATACTTCTCAAAAGATGCCTAAATTTAACTCAATCTCTATCTCGGGGTACCACATGCAAGAGGCAGGTGCTACAGCAGATATCGAGTTGGCATATACTTTAGCCGATGGTCTTGAGTATCTTCGTGCAGGTACAGCAGCAGGTATTGACATCGATGCATTTGCACCTCGTTTGTCATTCTTCTGGGCTATCGGTATGAACCATTTTATGGAGATTGCTAAGATGCGTGCTGGTCGTATGCTTTGGGCGAAGATTGTAAAAGAGTTCAATCCAAAGAACCCTAAATCATTGGCACTACGTACACACTCGCAAACTTCAGGTTGGTCATTAACAGAGCAAGATCCATTCAATAATGTAGGTCGTACTTGTATTGAGGCGATGGCAGCAGCATTGGGTCATACGCAATCTCTTCACACGAATGCATTGGATGAGGCAATTGCACTTCCTACTGACTTCTCGGCTCGTATTGCTCGTAATACACAAATTTACTTGCAAGAAGAGACCAACATCTGTAAAAATGTTGACCCATGGGGTGGTTCTTACTATGTAGAATCATTAACAAAAGAGTTGTACGAAAAAGCATGGAGCCATATTCAAGAGATTGAAAGCCTAGGTGGTATGGCGAAAGCTATTGAAACAGGTGTGCCTAAAATGCGCATCGAAGAGGCAGCAGCTCGTACGCAAGCACGTATTGACTCAGGAGCACAAACAATTGTAGGTACTAATAAATATCGTTTGGAAAAAGAAGACCCAATTGATATTTTGGAAGTAGACAACACAGCTGTACGCTTGGAGCAAATTCAAAACCTAAACACATTGAAGGAAGGTCGTAACGAAGCAGCTGTAAAGGCTGCATTAGAAGCGATTACTGCTTGTGTAAATGGAGGAGAAGGAAACTTGTTAGAACTTGCTGTTGAGGCTGCACGCTTACGTGCTACATTGGGAGAAATTTCAGATGCTTGCGAGGTTATCGTAGGTCGTTACAAAGCAATAATTAGAACAATTTCAGGGGTGTATTCATCAGAAAGTAAAAAAGATTCTTCTTTCGCTAGAGCATGTGAGTTGACAGAAGAATTTGCGAAGAAGGAGGGTCGTCGCCCACGTATTATGATTGCAAAAATGGGACAAGACGGTCATGACCGTGGTGCCAAAGTAGTAGCAACCGGTTATGCTGACTGTGGTTTTGACGTAGATATGGGACCATTGTTCCAAACACCTGCAGAAGCAGCTCGTGATGCGGTTGAGAATGATGTACACGTAGTAGGTGTATCTTCATTGGCAGCAGGTCACAAAACATTGATTCCTCAAATTCTTGAGGAGTTGAAGAAATTGGGTCGTGAAGATATTATGGTCATTGCTGGTGGTGTAATTCCAGCACAAGATTATGACTATCTATATCAAGCGGGTGTAGTAGCTATTTTCGGTCCTGGTACTTCAGTAGCGAAAGCAGCGTGTCAAATTATGGACTTGATGCTTGAAGATTAATCTTTCTAGCATAGAATATAAAAATAAAATCGGCTTCTCCTGGGTAAAACAGGGGAAGCCGATTTTTCTATTTTCTAGTTTTGGATTATTGATCTCCAAGAAAACATCTGGATGGTAGCAAAATATTGAAATCTTTGGACAATGTATCGTTTAAAATCAAATATTGCTGTCCGATTAAAAAGAGAACGAATCATTATATCGGCTGATGATCAATGGTTTGCTGAAACGTCCTAAAGAAGGAGTTCTCTTTTTGCTGGCCGATGATTCTTTGATAAACTTAATAACATCCCTAAATTGAAGATTATTTGCTCTCTAATGAATTCTTTACTAGGAGGGTCAAACGATTTTCTAAAGGCATTAAGTTTTATCAGATAGCAATAAAATTCAAACAATCCTCATTAGGACCTATCTAGTTGTCTCTTCCAAAGCAATAGTAGATCAGACTACTCTTCTTTTTTCTTGTAAACAGTGGGTAGTATCTATATCCTATAACAAAGAATGTGGATTCAATGTACCACAAATTTGTTTAAATAAGTGGCATATCCAGCTCAGCGCATTGTTCGCGCATCTCTTCCGACCATATACTAGCCTGAATTTCTCCAATATGTGCTTTTTGTAGGTAAAGCATACATAATCTAGATTGCCCAATTCCCCCACCGATGCTTAAAGGAAGTGTTTCGTCTAGTAGGCGTTTGTGGAAATAAAGATTTTTGCGCTGCTCTTGCCCACTCTCTCTTAATTGTCTAATAAGTGCCTCTTTGTCTACTCTAATTCCCATTGATGATATCTCAACAGCTCTACTCAACACTTTGTTCCAGATCATTAAATCGCCATTAAGCCCATTAAAGCCAGTTTTAGCATCTAGTGTAGAGTAATCGTCATAGTCTGGCGCACGTAAATCATGAGGATTTCCATTGCTTAATTTACCTCCAATGCCGATGATAAATACTGCTCCGTATTTTTTTGTAATTTCATTTTCTCTCTCTTTGCTGGATAAATTAGGGTATAGCTTATACAACTCTTCTGAGTGGATAAAATGAATTTGATGTGGTAGGAAGGATGAGATCTGTGGATACATTTCACATACCATATATTCAGTTCGACGCATAGCAGAGTAAATGCGACTAACAATCTCTTTTAAGTAAGATACGGTTCGTTGTTCTGGTGTAATTACTCGTTCCCAGTCCCATTGGTCTACATAAAGTGAATGTAAATTTCCTAACTCTTCGTCGGCACGAATGGCATTCATATCCGTATATATTCCATAGCCTGGTTTGATTTCATAATCAGCCAATGTCAATCGTTTCCATTTAGCTAGTGAATGTACCACTTCTGCTTGTGCCTCCCCTAGATCTTTTATCGGGAATGAAACCGGACGTTCAGTACCACTTAAATCGTCATTTATACCCATACCCTTTAATACGAATAGAGGTGCTGTGACACGTCTCAAACGCAATTCAGATGAAAGGTTTTGTTGAAAAAACTCTTTAATTTGTTTAATGCCTAACTCGGTTTGTTTCAAATCTAGTAATGGCTTATAATTGGTTGGTTTAATGAGGTAACTCATAATTTTAATTTATTTAGTGATTAGTTGTTCGCAAATATAGCTTATTATTTTATATTTGTATAATAAAACTATTAAATATTACCATATTGATTTGTTTCTATTTGTTTTGATTTCAAAATATCAAAAGCCGTTATAAAAATAGACAAATAGTAGGTTAGAAAGAAAAATATCTTTATTTTTGTAACTCAAAATTTGAATGCACCTGTAGTTCAATGGATAGAATGAAGGTTTCCGGTACCTTAGATATGAGTTCGATTCTCATCGGGTGTACAACAAAAAACGCTAAATAGTTGAATTTCAGCTATTTAGCGTTTTTTGCTTTGTTGTTTTTGCCGTATTTATCCCGTGATAATATGGCTTCACCCGATAAACCTGGGGGCTACGCATCTAATTTCGTTAGCCTAAAGAGGAAGAACTCTATATCAATTACGGCTCACCCGTAAAAGTTGTGGAATGGTATTCTTTTTGTTCATTTTGTCGTCAGTTTCCAATCCCTTTTTTAGTATGCTATTACCCTTTTAGAGAGCCTAAAACTCTCTTCTACTTAAAATAAAAGAGTAAAAAAAGCTTCAATCCTTCACACACTCTAATTATCAATAGGTTATGGTGAAGAGAGCAGAAAATAGTCTTCACCAAACCTTCACTAAAGAATCTTTCTTGACCCCATTTTGCTTGGGGCCAATTTTATCAGGTGAGCCGAATTTTTTCAACAACCGTGCGACTAATGCATCGGCAGAATGTTTAAATGCAAAGCTAAAAAAGTTTAGGGTCGATTTAAGAGGGGTGAATGATATACCATTCTTTCTATATAGAGTGGTGAACATCTATGCCAAGTAAAGGTATTAATAATTATTATCCACAAAGGAATCCTCAGGGTTTATCGGGTGAACC
>JBOFMR010000028.1:0-1224 GCA_051658485.1 Phocaeicola sp. | reverse complement strand
CCCGAATTGTAGTACACAGAACTTATTTTTGTTATGTTTACCTTTGCCTCGTTATGCACTTTATATCACAAATACGATACAATCCAGCGACTTCTAGCGATCAGAAATACTACCGCATTAAAGAGACGTTTCGCGATAGAGTGGGCAAAGTACGTTCTCGTATTCTGCTCAACGTTGGCTTTTTGTCTGGACTTAGGCCCGAGGATATTCGTGATATAGGAAAGGGATTAACTTACCTGAGTGAACATAGAGATGAGTATCCTCTCTTCGAAAACACTTTTGCTCGTTATTCTCAACCCGTGAGAGATCATATCGGTAAGTACTGGGGTATGATGATAGAGCAGGGCACCGTTGATATCGTTCGTCAAGTTATCGAGGACTCAACAGCAGAAGCTCGCCGCATGATGGATATTGACAGTATGAAGCATACGGATGCTCGTGAAGTAGGTGCAGAATGGCTTTGCTTTCAAGCGATTCGTCAATTAGAGCTTGATAAGATGCTGCTTGGTGAGGGTTGGAGTGAATCACGTATAAGATCCGCCATCTCCTTACTTATAACTCGTACTATATACTCTCCCTCTGAATTAAAGTCTCTTCGCATTATGCAGCAGAACTCTGCTGTGTGTGAACTGGTTTATGGTCAGGCTGATTTGCAACCCAGTTATAAAAGTATCTATCGGGTTGCTCCTGAACTATACAAGTTAAAGGAGAAGATAGAGAGTCATCTTTGTTCTAAAACAGATACTTTGTTCAACCTAACAAACCGCATTATGCTTTTTGACCTCACAAACTTCTACTTTGAAGGGCGTAAAGAGAAAAGTCAAAAGGCGGCTTTTGGTCGAAGTAAAGAGAAACGAAGTGACTGTAAATTACTTGTACTGGCTTTGTGTATCAATACAGATGGCTTTATACGTTATTCATCAGTTTTGGAAGGTAATACAGCAGACCCTAACTCTCTTCCCGATATGATAGAGCATGTAATAGCAAAGAGTCCATCTACTAAAGATACCAAATCAAAATCTTTAGTGGTGCTTGATGCAGGTATTGCTACAGAAAACAATCTCGAACTCATAAAAGAGAAGGGATTCAACTACCTGTGCGTATCTCGTAGAAGGCTTACGGACTATGAATTGCAGCCTGAAGGAAAAACGGTAATCGTACATGATCACAAAAATCAAGAGATACATCTAAGCGAAGTACTCCATGAAGAGGGTGGTGATTACT
>JBOFMR010000027.1:0-7202 GCA_051658485.1 Phocaeicola sp. | reverse complement strand
CTCAACTTTCGTAATCGTGAATCGTGTCAATATATCGGCAGGTAAAACAACCTGAGCTAAAAGTAGTAATCCGTGTGTATCCATGCAGCAAAGATAATAATTTTAAAAGGAATCCCCAGGGTTTATCGGGTGAGCCGATCGTAGTATAGACTTGAGGGTTGGGTAGAAATAAAAAAAATTCGATAAAGATTTATTAAATAAATCTTTATCGAATTGAGCCTCTTGTCGGATTCGAACCAACGACCCCGAGATTACAAATCACGTGCTCTGGCCAACTGAGCTAAAGAGGCAATGAAAGAGCGGAAAACGAGACTCGAACTCGCGACCCTAACCTTGGCAAGGTTATGCTCTACCAACTGAGCTATTTCCGCAATAAAATAAGTAGTCCATGGGGGAGTCGAACCCCCCTTGCAAGAATGAAAATCTTGAGTACTAACCGATATACGAATGGACCATCTTACTAGATGTAACAACTTAGTTACTTGTTCAATTAAAGCGGTGCGTATGGGACTCGAACCCATGACCACCTGCGTGACAGGCAGGTATTCTAACCAACTGAACTAACGCACCTTGATTCAAAGAACTCTTTCTTTTTTGCTTCGTTTTGTAAAGCGAGTGCAAAGGTAGGCATATTTTCTAAACTTGCAAATGCTGGGTTATTGTTTTTGGATATTTTAGCAATTTATTTTTTTGAATATTGATTTTTATTGGGGGATTAAAGTGTTTTTGCTGCTTGTTTGACATTTGTTTTATTTGTGTAAAAGGTTTATTTACAGTGGATTGTTTTTTAGACAAAACCTTATTTTTCAGAAAAAGAACTTTTTTTAAAACAAAGAAGTCTTAGTTGTTGTTTTTACAAAAATAAACAGAAAAACATCTTTATGGGAAAAATAGAATCTTCTTTCGGTTATCTATCTTTATCACTGATAATCCCGGTTGTTATCTGTTTGTTGGTAGGGTTTGTATCCAGTCACTTTCAAATAGAGTCCATACAAGTTTGGTATCCTCCGCTTCGCAAATCATTTTTCACCCCTCCATCCTATGTCTTTCCTTTGGTTTGGACCTTTCTTTATATTTGTATGGGTATCTCTATTGGTATCATTGGCTATAGAAAGAAGTGGCACAAGCATTGTTTGGTAACTCTTTTTGGGATACAGTTGTTTTTAAACTTTATCTGGAGCTTCTTTTTTTTCTATATGCAAAGTCCATTCATGGGTTTGGTTGTTCTTTTTTTGCTTGATATGGCTACTTTTGTTTATATTATTTGGGCTTCTCCTCGTTATCGTTTAAGTGCAATTCTTTTTGTACCGTACTTTTTGTGGTTACTATTGGCTAGTTATTTGAATTTCTACATTTGGTATTATAATTAATCTTCATCGGAATTGAATAATTTTCGTAGGGTAATTGTGCAAATGGATTTTTGTAGTTGCTAACTTAAAGTACTTGTTGGTGAATTTTAGGTGAAGTTTATGACTCCCTCTCTTCACCGTATCTAATTAATAGTCAGATAGTATGAAGAGATGAATCATTTTTTTGGATTTGTTTATATGGGGAGTGTAGGGGTAGGGCTTTTCTTTTAGTAAATCCTGAATATGTATCTACTCTTTTTTGGTGGAGGATAAACCTAAATATAGGCTCTCTTTTTGGGTGACAAAGAGCTTGGTTTTTAAAACAAGAGTTCGCAATAGTGTTGGGCAAATAATCAGCTTAACAATGACCTAACTGCAATATTTTTCTTATTTTTGTCGAATCACTAATTTTGTCTAATTGGGCAAAGAGAGCAATACAGAAAATGAGAGTAGTCGATTTAATTAAAAGTACAGAAAAAACAGCTTTTTCGTTCGAAATATTACCCCCATTAAAAGGGACAGGCATAGAGAAGTTAAATCAAACAGTCGATATGCTTCGAGAATTTGATCCTAAATATATCAATATAACTACACACCGTAGTGAGTATGTCTATAAAGATTTGGGTAGTGGACTTTATCAGCGTGAACGAATGCGTCGTCGTCCTGGGACAGTAGCGGTAGCTGCGGCTCTGCAAAACAAGTATGGTATCACCATGGTACCTCATCTTTTATGTAGTGGTTTTTCTCGTGAAGATATTGAATATGTACTGCTTGATTTGCAATTCTTAGGCATCACTGATTTATTGGTGTTGCGTGGAGATAAGGCAAAGCATGAATCTCAGTTTATAGCCGATTCCGACGGATATTCGCATGCATTGGAACTTCAAACTCAAATTAATGATTTCAACCAAGGCATCTTCTTGGATGGCTCTCCCATTAAGGTGACAGGTACGCCTTTTAGCTATGGAGTGGCTTGTTATCCAGAAAAGCACGAAGAGTCTCCCAACTTAGACCAAGATATTTATTGGTTGAAGAAGAAGGTAGAGGCGGGTGCAGAGTATGCTGTAACGCAAATGTTTTATGATAATCAAAAATATTTTGATTTTGTGAAGCGTGTGCGTGAGGAGGGGATTGAGATTCCTATTATACCAGGTATTAAGCCTTTTCGAAAACTCTCGCAGCTAAGTATGATTCCTAAAACATTTAAGATAGATTTGCCACAAGACTTGGCTATTGAAGCGATGAAATGTGAAAATGACCTCGAAAGTAGTCGTTTAGGAGTAGAATGGTGTACGACTCAATGCAAAGAGTTGATCGCACAAGGAGTGCCTAGTATCCATTTCTACACGGTAGGGGCTGTAGAGAGTGTCAAAGAGGTGGCTCAAGCCATCTACTAATTTATAAATCAAACAGTCTATGTTTTTCAAAGATGTTATTGGGCAAGAGGCAGCCAAAAAGCACCTTATAACTGAAGCGTTAGAGGGGCGGATACCTCATGCACTTCTCTTGTGTGGACCTACGGGCTCAGGGAAACTTCCCTTGGCCTTGGCTTATGCTCGTTATATCTCTTGCACCCATCCTACTGACACGGATGCATGTGGAGTGTGCCCTAGTTGTATTAAATATGATAAACTAATACACCCTGACCTTCATTTTGTTTTTCCCATCGTTAAAAAGAAAAATAAGAATGAGACTGTTTGTGATGATTACTTGGCTGATTTTCGTAAAATGCTTCTTCGTACGCCTTACTTCTCTTTTCAGCATTGGCTTAAAGCAATGGAGGCTGAGAATCAGCAAGCGATTATTTTGGGGAAAGAGAGCGATGAAATCAATCGGAAGTTAAGCCTAAAATCGAGTCAAGGTGGATATAAAATAATGATTATTTGGTTGCCTGAAAAGATGAATATTGCTTGTAGTAATAAAATACTGAAGCTGCTTGAGGAACCACCTGCACAAACTCTTTTCTTACTAATAGCCGAGGAACCTGAACTTATTTTGCCAACCATATTGAGCCGAACTCAACGTTTCCAGGTACGAGGAATAGAGGAAGAGGATATCGCTAATCGATTAAGAAACCATTATGGAGTTGCTTTTGATGAGGCTACTCGCATTGCACATCGTTCCGAAGGGAGCTTTTTAAATGCATTGGAGACCATTCATCTCAGTGAAGAACATCAACTTTATCTAAATCTTTTTATGCAGCTGATGCGACACTCTTATCAGCGAAAACTTAAAGAGATGAAGATGTGGAGCGAAACAGTGGCACTACTGGGTCGTGAACGGCAAAAAGATTTTTTAATCTATTGTCAGCGTATGGTACGCGAAAATTTTATGTGCAATTTTCACCAACCTAATTTGGTCTATTTAAATAGAGAAGAAGAGGCCTTTTCGTCTCGATTTGCACCATTTGTGAATGAGAGAAATATCATGAGCATTATGGATGAACTAAGTGAAGCACAGTTACATATAGAGCAAAATGTAAATCCAAAAATGGTCTTTTTTGATTTTTCGCTCAAAATGATAGTGTTGCTGGTGCAGAAATAAATATAATACCATTGAACAATGAACAATGATTTTAAGATAAAGAACGGAAGCGGTCGCATTTGTTGCAAAGGCTGTGGACGACAAAATAGACAACTCAACACCTATGACTGGCTGGCAGATGTGCCCGGTAATGCCGAAGAGCAGGATATGGTAGAGGTGCAGTTTAAGAATACTCGAAAGGGATACTTTAAAAATAGCAATAAACTGAAGCTTGAAAAAGGGGATGTTGTGGCTGTTGAATCTACTCCTGGACATGATATTGGTACGGTTACATTGACAGGAAGATTGGTTCCTTTACAAATGAAAAAGGCTAATATAAAGTCAGATGTGGAGATTCGACGGGTTTATCGAAAGGCAAAACCTGTCGATATGGAGAAGTATGAAGAGGCAAAGGCAAAAGAACATGCCACTATGATTCGTTCGCGACAAATAGCACTTGACCTCCGTCTGAATATGAAAATCGGGGACGTAGAGTATCAAGGGGATGGAAACAAAGCTATCTTCTATTACATAGCAGATGAACGTGTCGATTTTCGTCAGCTCATAAAGGTATTGGCGGAAAATTTCCGAGTGCGTATTGAAATGAAGCAAATTGGTGCACGACAAGAGGCTGGCCGTATTGGTGGCATTGGTCCGTGTGGTCGTGAGCTTTGTTGCGCTACTTGGATGACTAGTTTCAATTCTGTATCGACTAGTGCTGCTCGTTATCAAGATATCTCTTTGAATCCGCAGAAGCTAGCGGGGCAATGTGCTAAGTTGAAATGTTGCATGAACTATGAAGTTGATGTTTATGTAGAGGCACAAAAACGCTTCCCTAGCAAAGAGGTTGTGTTAGAGACGCAAGATGCTAGCTACTATTTTTTCAAGGCGGATATTCTGAAAGGAACCATTATTTATTCTACTGATAAATATTTTATGGCGAATGTAGTCTCAATCACGGCTAAGCGCGCATTTGATATTATTCATATGAATAAGCGAGGGGAGAAAGCTGAATCGCTTGCTGAAAAGGGGGGACAAAGTGAACCGAAAAAACCTATTGACTTGGTAGAACAAGAGAGCTTGACTCGCTTTGATAAGGCAAAATCAGCCAATAATAAGAGGAAAAAGAAACGTCCTGCTCCGCATGGAGAGAATAGACCTGCAGACCGAGAGGATGCGAGAATAGCTCGTCGTGAAAGGGAACCTAGAGAGGGAGAGCATTCGACACAAGAGGGAAAAGGGGAAAGAAGAGCGCCTCGTAGAGAGGGAGCACCTCGCGAAGGAGGAAGAACTCCTCGCCCACCTAGAGGAGAAGGTGAACACACCAATCAACCTCTACGTAGACACGAAGATTCTAAACGGGGGAATGGAGAACACACTGAGAAAACAGGTGATGTACAAGAGAGAAGAGTGCGTACTCATGGTGATAGAAACCGTAAGCCAGGTGATAGAAATAACGAAAATAGAAATCACTTAAATGAGCCTCGTGGTGAGCGTTCTCCTCGTAAAGAGGGTGCGGATGAGCATAGAACTCCTCGCCGTGAGCTTAGTGAGAGATCTCAATCAACCCACTCGAACCCCTCTAAGCCGGGGGGAGAGGTGCCTGTAAAAAATAGCAAGCCAAATGAAACTACTCAAGGCGAGTAAACTCTTTTTAATTGGACTTTTGACACTTGTATCTTGTCAAATTTCTACTGTATATCATACTTACCAACCCGTCCCATCGACGGGTTGGGGGAAGTATGATACTTTATTTTATACTCCTATGGTCACAGCAGGTGAGTATGAGGTTGAAATAGCTTTGCGACATCACGAAAAATATCCTTATCAAAATCTCTGGGTTGAGCTTTCTTATCTGCTTAGTGATTCGGTACAGCTACCCAAAGATTCGGTCGCTTTTACATTGACTAATAAAGAGGGGATGTGGAACGGAGTAGGTGTCTCTAGTCTTTACCAATATTCATGCCCTGATAAACTAAAGCTTAAAGTAGCAGAAGGAGATACTTTAAGGGAAATTCGCATGATACATCTTATGAGAAATACGCCGCCCCTATTGGGAATAACAGATTTGGGTATATGTATTGAGAGAGTTAGGTAGAGGAGATTGGTTGCTTTTATGATAGCCTATTTGGAAGACTCCTTTTCAAGAAAAAATGTCACACAGATACTTCTGGCTGGAATGTGGATATTCAGAAGTCAATCTAGTAAGGGGATTCCTCTATTGCTTTTTTGAGAATGATGAAAGAATAGGGTAGGGTTGAACCAACGTTGTATACTTGATTAAAATGAAAATGGTTAATCTCTCTTTGATAAGCTACTACCGGTATTTATTCCTATTATAGGCTATTTTGAGAGGGTGTTATCTTTGCATAATAAGCTGTCAAAGTGGTTAACCTTAAATGAATAGAAGATGAGAAAAATAGTTGTAGGAATGGGAGAGGCATTGTGGGATATGTTGCCCAGTGGTAAGAAAATAGGGGGAGCACCTGCTAATTTTGCTTGTCATGTCTCTCAGCTTGGATTAGATAGTCGAGTGGTTAGTGCTGTGGGGCATGATGAGAATGGTGCAGATATCGTTGATCTCTTTGCTCAAAAGAGAGTGGCTTTTCACATAGCAGAGGTAGACTATCCTACAGGTACGGTGCAAATCACACTTGATGCGGAAGGAATTCCTTGTTATGAAATAAAAGAGGGTGTGGCATGGGATCATATACCATTTACGGATGAATTGAAAAAGTTGGCTCTCTCTGCCGATGCCATTTGTTTTGGCTCGTTGGCACAGCGTAATATAGGTAGTCGTACTACGATTCAGCACTTCCTTGATACAATGATTGATAAAGAGGATACTCTTAAAATATTCGATATTAATCTTCGTCAGCATTTTTATACCAAAGAGATTATTTGTGATTCATTGACTCGATGTAATGTGTTGAAAATAAATGATGAAGAGTTGGACGTTGTGGGTCATCTGTTTGGATATCCAGCGATCTCTTTAGAGGATAAATGTTGGATTCTATTGGCTAAGTACAATTTGAAGATGCTAATTCTTACTTGTGGTACAAATGGAAGCTATGTGTTTACACCGGGTAATATTTCATTTCAAGAGACGCCTCAAATAGAAGTAGCAGATACAGTAGGGGCAGGTGACTCATTTACTGCGGCATTTATTTCAGCTCTACTTCAGGGAAAGTCCATTTCAGAAGCTCACCATCTAGCTGTTGAAATCTCTGCATTTGTTTGTACACAGCATGGAGCTATGCCTGAATTACCAGCTAGCTTTATTGATCAACTTAAAGCTTAATTGAAGCGAGAATGGCTCACAGTAAGAAA
>JBOFMR010000026.1:0-33966 GCA_051658485.1 Phocaeicola sp. | reverse complement strand
ACACCTTTGCGCATATCAGTACTAGTATGACTAATAACGAAACGATTGGTTTCATTCAAATTAAACATAGTTTTTTTGAATACAAAAGTCGGAAAGAAAAAAGAGAAGAAAAATACGGCAGAATTCGGATGGATACGATAAATCTGACTCTTCTGCTAGAACCGGTAGGTTTCAATAGCGTTGAAAGTATACCAACTTATTTTTGCTGTTACTTTGTTGGTTAGCCATCTATAGAGCCTCAGTTTTGGAGTATACAACAAACTGTTAGCTCCATAGGATGTAAAGAAGTGACGACACACTGATTAAAATCCAGAGTAGCACTCCTTGCACCAAGGGTTTTATACCCACCTTGCGCAAGACATCCATTGAGAGTGATGCACCTATAAAGAACATAGTAATAACTAAGCATTTACGAGCAAATTCAGAGATTAAACCTCCGACTTGTGCCATTGCACTTCCCTCTAGCAGGTAGGTGTTGACTAAAATAGCCATTACAAAATAGAGAATAAACCAAGGAATGGTTATCTTCTTTCCATCTCCCTTGAATATAAATGAGGTGACAAAAGCCAAGGGGATAATCCATAATGCACGAGTGAGCTTAATGGTAGTGGCTATTTGTAGCGCCTCTTCACCATAGGCTGCTCCGGCTCCTACTACGGAGCTGGTGTCATGTATAGCAATCGCTGCCCACATACCAAATTGTTGTTGGTCTAATCCTAGTGAATGTCCCAATATGGGAAATATGAAAAGAGCAATGGCATTGAGTACAAAGATACAGGCTAGTGCAACCGACATCTCTCCCTCTTTGGCTTTCAATACAGGGCCTACAGCTGCAATGGCGCTTCCTCCGCAAATGGCAGTACCTGCACTAATTAGGTAAGAGGTGTCTCTATCTACCTTCAAAACTTTGCGTCCTAACCACATACCAATAACCATTGTGCCAATAACTGAGATGACTGTAAATGCCATTCCATCTTTGCCTGAGGCAAGTGACTGCTGTAAATTCATACCGAAGCCCAATCCAACAACTGAATATTGGAGTAGGTATTTAGAGAATTTCTTGTTGAAGCTAGGGTAAGCTTGACCACAAATGAGTGCAAAGGCCAATCCAGCGAAGAGGGCAATGGGGGGAGTAACCCAACCTGAGAGAGAAGAGAGTCCAGGAATGTAGTCTAATAATAGGAAAAATGAGAGTAAAGCGAGTAGCCCTATGTAGATGGCTTTGTTATTTCGCTGCAAAGTGGTTAGTAAATTCATGGTCTACCTTTTTATTTTATGTTATTTCTTTTTTGAACAGCACAAAGGTACAAACTCTTCTTTAAGTGAACGAATTGTATTTTATTATGGATTATAACTTTTGCTTATAATAATCGATATATTGAATAAAAAGGGTGGAAAGTCCAGCTTCTTGCCCATGCAATTGTACTAAATCAAACTCTCGTTGCATACTAAGTTTTTTAATCTCAATCACCTTAAACTTGCCTGCAAAGAGTTCTTTATTGACCGATCGGATAGATACAATGCTCATGCAATCGCTATTTTCAAGGAACAGTTTTATGCTCTCAGTGCTTCCTAGCTGGATTCGAACTTGTAAATCGGAGAGTTTAATGTGGTGCTCTTGTAGTGCGGATACTAGAATATCAAGTGTCCCTGACCCATATTCGCGTAATACCAATGGTATTCGTTTTAACTCCTCTAAATCAATCTCCTCCTTATCTCCCCAACGACTCTTTTTGGGTACTATAGCAACTAACTCATCTTTTAAGAGCGTGGTATATTTCAGGGTGGGTTGTTTGATGCTACCTTCTACCATCGCTAAGTCAATTCGATGCTCTTGCAATGCCTTTTCTATCTCGGCTGAGTTGCCACTTAATAAGGAGAGAGAGACTTGAGGGTACTTTTCAATGAAGCCAGCCAAGAGGGGAGGGAGTACGTAGTGTGCTAGCGTAGTACTAGCGCCGAGGCGTAGTTCACCTCGATGCTCGTTGCGAAGCAGTCCCATATCATACTCCAAGCGAGCATATCCCTCTACCATTTTTTCACTGTGTGCTAACAGTAATTTACCTGCATCAGTCAATACGATTTTATTTCCCATTCGTTCAAATAGGCGAACTTTGTAGAGACTTTCTAGTTCTTGAATGTGTTTGCTGATGGCAGGTTGACTCACAAAAAGCTCCTGAGAAGCTTTCGTGAAACTTAGATTTTTGGCTACACTACAAAATACTTTTAATCGGAAATCAGTGGACATCGTAGGGTTCTTTTATTAAATTTCCTCTGCTTTAATTCCTAGAGATTGTAAGAGGGAATAGCCCAACATTTCCCATTCAAATGAGATTCGGTTTTCCGATGGATTCATTCCGAAAAGAACAATTTTATCTTTCCCCTCTATTTTATTTAAAATGGCAGGGAGCTCATTGCCATACTCCTCTTCGAATGGTATTAAAATCAATCGCTTTGCATCTGGTGATTCTGTCAGAAGCGTAATTGTTTCTAAAAAGAGGGCTTCGCGTGTTGCTAATTCAGTTGCATCGTAAGCTGAAAGGGTAAATTCACCCAATTGACTTTGAAAAGCCATACCGTGCAACTCTTTTTCAAAATCGCTAGGTTTGATGTTTTTCATACGCTTACTCTCTTTATCGTATAAGAAAATAACTTGAATACTTTTTTTCCCTAAGGTAGTCCCAGCATCAAGTGCGACACATTCAAGTAATAGGGCTAAATCTGCTTGAGGTAGAGTGCGATTCAATATCTCTCCAAAGTGTTTAGACAAATCGCCCGATACTTTATCTAGGTAGGCTGCATCAATTAATAATACAGTTTCGTCAAATTGTATTTTATCTTTCATTATTCCTGCTATAATTTGTTTGCCCGAAAGATAAGGATTATTTGAGGGAAAAGAAAATTCTTACTGACATTTTGCGCTGTTTTTCTGACTTTTTTTTATCTTTTTTCGCATAAAGCTGACTTTTTGTCTGATTTGTTCCCGTTGGAGGATAAGAAAAGCTGTTGGCAAAGCATTTGAATAGTCTCTTTCCAATAGAGGATGTGAGGCAAAAAACGTGGGTTTATTTGCTGAGAAAGAAGGAGCACATTCTAAAGGGGAATGGAGAGGGTAGGAAGCGAATAGGTTGGGTGAATAATTGAAATTATTGCTGTTCGATACAACTTAATGCCTTTCGAGAATCGCTTGATTTTTCTATAATAGAATCTATTGGAGAAAAAATAAGCTTCAATTTAGGTATATTCTGTTGAGCTTCTTATAAAATCATTATCCAACGAAAAGACAAGCCCCTTTTTAAATAATTTCAGCAAATTATTGATTGTCAGATGATATAATGACTCATTCCCTTTTTTGGCGGATAGAAATAAATTGAAATAGTTTGATACGATTCGTTTTGAATATCTTAATTTAGCCTGTTCTCTAATGTTTAATAACGAGTAAATAATAAAAATAGATAGATATGAACTTTAACAATTTTACCATTAAATCGCAGGAGGCAGTCCAAGAGGCAGCCAACTTGGCTCAACGTCGTGGTCAACAAGTTATTGAACCTATACACTTGTTAGCTGGCTTTATGAAAGTGGGAGAGAATATCACTCAATTTCTTTTTCAAAAGACAGGTGTTCAGCTTCAACAAATTTCGATGGGTACGGAGAAGCAACTCGATTCGCTTCCTAAGGTATCGGGAGGTGAAACTTACTTGAGCAGAGCGAGCAACGAGGTGTTGCAAAAAGCAGTTCAATTCACCAAAGAGATGGGTGATGAATATGTGGCACTTGAAGAGATTTTATTGGCTTTGCTAGCTGTATCAAGTCCAGCATCTACTTTGCTAAAAGATGCGGGAATGACTGAAAGTGGTTTGAAAATGGCTATTGAAGAGCTTCGTAAGGGACAAAAAGTAACGTCTGCTTCGGGCGAAGATAGCTATCAAGCATTAAGCAAATATGCTATAAATCTCAATGAGGCTGCAAGAAGTGGAAAACTAGACCCTGTTATCGGACGCGATGAAGAGATTCGAAGGGTGTTGCAAATCTTGAGTAGACGTACTAAAAATAACCCCATCTTGATTGGTGAACCAGGTACAGGTAAGACAGCAATCATTGAGGGATTGGCTCACCGTATTTTGCGAGGTGATGTGCCTGAAAATCTAACCAATAAGCAAATCTACTCACTTGATATGGGTGCACTTATAGCGGGTGCAAAGTACAAAGGGGAGTTTGAAGAGAGACTTAAGGCAGTTATCAATGAGGTGATGAAAGCAGAGGGAGAGATCATTCTCTTCATTGATGAGATTCATACATTGGTAGGTGCTGGTAAGGGAGAAGGGGCAATGGATGCTGCTAATATTTTGAAACCGGCCTTGGCTCGTGGAGAGCTTAGAAGCATTGGTGCTACCACTCTTGATGAGTATCAAAAATATTTTGAAAAGGATAAAGCATTGGAGCGTCGCTTTCAAACTGTATTGGTAAACGAGCCGGATACGCTTAGTTCCATCTCTATTCTTAGGGGGTTAAAGGAGCGCTACGAAACTCACCACCAAGTGCGTATAAAGGATGAGGCTATTATTGCTGCAGTGGAGTTGAGTAATCGTTACATTACGGAACGATTCTTACCTGATAAAGCCATCGACTTAATGGATGAGGCAGCTGCAAAACTTCGAATGGAGCGTGACTCGGTTCCTGAAGAGTTGGATGAAATATCAAGACGCTTGAAGCAGCTAGAGATTGAAAGAGAGGCGATTAAACGTGAAAAGGATGAAGCTAAACTGCAATCTTTAACGAAAGAGATTGCTGAGTTAAAGGAGCAAGAGGCTTCTTTTAAAGCCAAATGGGAGAGTGAGAAAACTTTGGTTAACTCAATTCAGCAAAACAAAAAACAGATTGAAGATCTGAAGTTTGAAGCTGAAAAAGCAGAGCGTGAAGGGGATTATGGCAAGGTAGCAGAAATACGATATGGCAAGCTGCAAGCATTGGAAAGTCAAATTGTTCAGATAGAAGAACAATTGAAAACGATGCAAAAGGAGTCTGCTATGATTAAGGAGGAGGTAACAGCAGAGGATATTGCCGATGTAGTTTCTCGTTGGACTGGTATTCCTGTAAACAAGATGCTTCAGGGGGAACGGGAGAAATTGTTACACCTCGAGGAGGAACTTCACCAACGAGTAGTGGGACAAGAAGAGGCTATTCAAGCTGTGTCGGATGCAGTCCGTCGGAGCAGAACGGGACTTCAAGATCCTAAAAGACCTATTGGATCTTTTATATTTCTTGGAACAACGGGAGTGGGTAAAACTGAACTTGCCAAGGCATTGGCCGACTACCTTTTTGATGATGAGGCTTTAATGACTCGGATTGATATGAGTGAATACCAAGAGAAGCATACGGTATCTCGTTTGATTGGAGCTCCTCCGGGATATGTAGGTTATGATGAGGGGGGGCAATTGACGGAAGCTGTGCGTAGGAAACCTTATTCAGTAGTTCTTTTTGATGAGATTGAAAAGGCACACCCCGATGTATTCAATATCTTGTTACAGGTTTTGGATGATGGTAGATTGACTGATAACAAAGGTCGTATGGTGAATTTTAAAAATACAATCATTATAATGACCTCTAACTTGGGTAGTAGCTATATTCAAACTCAATTTGAAAAGCTCACACCGATGAATCATGACTCACTCATCGAGGAGACTAAAAAAGAGGTTATGAGCTTGTTGAAAAGAACCATTCGCCCTGAGTTTTTAAATCGTATTGATGAGACCATTATGTTTATGCCTTTAAATAGGGAGGAGATTGAGCAAATTGTCTTACTTCAAATTGAGGGAGTCAAGAAAATGTTGGCAGCTAATGGAGTTGACTTGCAACTAACTGAAGGGGCTTTGGGCTTTTTGGCTGAAAATGGATATGATCCAGAATTTGGTGCTCGTCCTGTAAAACGAGCCATTCAGCGTTATTTGCTCAATGATTTATCTAAGCAATTACTTGGTGACCAAATCAATAGAAGCCTTCCTATAGTAGTGGATAATAGGGGAAATGGACTTTGCTTTTACAACGTTCAAAAATAAGTATTGGTCTTTTCCTAAATTGTTAGTCACTTATTCTGGCTTTTTGTAGATTGTTTTTAGCTACTCTCTATCTCAAAGATTAATTACTTTGAGTTTATGGGAGTAGCTAAAAAGTTATTTGTAGGATTACTGTTATCCAATCCGTACGAGGGTGTTTTATTCATGGCTTACAAATCAAACAGGTGTAGCTATGCTAATTTAGCATTACTACACCTATTCTTCTTATTAACCAATATGAATAAAAAAAAAAATTTCTTTTAAGGCTGCTAAATGCAGCATCGTAATTAGGTTCTTGAGTGATTTCAGGTACTAATTCCGAATAGTTTACCTCTTCTGCTGGATTACTGTTATATCCAATTCGTACGAGGGTGTTTTATTCATGGTTTACAAATCAAACAGGTGTAGCTATGCTAATTTAGCATTACTACACCTATTCTTCTCTTTAAACTATATGAATAAACGAAAATTTTCTTTTAAGGCTGCTAATGCAGCATCGTAATTAGGTTCTTGAGTGATTTCAGGTACTAACTCCGAATAGATTACCTCTCCTGCTGGATTAATGATTACGACAGCTCTAGCTAATAGTCCGGAAAGTGGACCATCGGTCATTAAAACGCCATATTCTTTTCCGAAGGTAGATGCAAAGTGATAATCAGAGGTCGTAATAACATTTTCAATTCCTTCTGCACCGCAGAAACGATTTTGCGCAAAAGGCAAATCTTTTGAAACAGCAACTATTTTGGTATTAGCCATTTGGGTTGCCATTTTATTAAACTTGCGAACTGAAGCTGCACATACACCTGTGTCTAGGCTAGGGAATATATTAAGAACCAAAAAATCCTCACCGCGGTTAGCCAATTGGAAAGGAGTAAGGTCGCCTTTAATGAGTGAGAAATCGGGTGCTTTGCTCCCTGCTTCTATGAAATTACCAGCCAATGTTACGGCTGTTCCTTTAAATGTTATCGTTTTCATTAATCTGTTTTTTTATAAAACCATTATAGTTCTTTGTCAGCTTCTATTAAAACAACTTCTTTCTCTCTTTTGTTTTCGAATTGAGAGAAAACTTTTATTTTTTTTTATTCTTGATAAAAGTTGTTGTTTTTGTCTGTCTGTTTCTCTTATAAAACCACTATAGTTCTTTGTCAGCTTCTATTAAAACAACTTCTTTCTCTCTTTTGTTTTCGAATTGAGAGAAAACTTTTATTTTTTTTATTCTTGATAAAAGTTGTTGTTTCTGTCAGTCTGTTTCTCTTATAAAACCATTATAGTTCTTTATCAACTTCTATTAAAACAACTTCTTTCTGCCTTTTGTTTTCGAATTGAGAGAAAAAAGCCCATTGTTTTTATATTATTCCTGGAATAGCATAAGAACAATGGGTTTTTACTATTTATGAAGCTATTTAGTTGCTCTTTTGTTCATTCTCTTTTTCTTGAGGTACGGCTTCCATACCTATTTTTTTAAATGCTTCTTGTAGTTTAGTTACCGAAGTTCTGTCCGTGCGATAGGTTACCTCTACCTTTTTTCCCTTTAAGTCGCATTTTAAATCGCTTACTCCCTTTTCAAAAGGGATGTTTTTCTCAATTTTGTTGATACAACTTTGGCAATCTAGGTCTGTAATTTCGAATGTCACTTTTTCTTTACTAGTTGTTTTCTTTTGTGCTTGTGCATTGCTTAGTAATCCCATTACTAGCATGCAGAAAAATAATACTCTTTTCATGTAAAATCTATTTTAAAAGGTTGTTTTTCTCTTTTTGTGTAGCCAAGTCGTAAATGGCTTTCACTTTTTATCTTTTTCTAAAGCCAAAGTAGCTTTTTACTTTTTGTTTAAATTCCAACGCATTCCTACATAGAGTTTCGTCCCATGTACAGGTCCCCATACCATTGTGGCATCAAAGTCATTACTGCGGGGGTTGGCTGCATCAACAATCGGATTCTTTTGTTTGAAGTTGGTTAGATTTTCCCCTCCCAAGTAGACTGACCATGTGCGGAAGTAGCGAGTTACTTGTGCATTTAGAATGGAATAACCTTTGAAATTCTCTTCCCATAAAGGTTTCGTTGCATCGGGCGTCGGTAGTCGGCCCCCCCCATTAAATTGTCCTGTTACATCAAATTGCCACTTCTTAAGTGGGGTTTGGTAGGAGGCGGTAGCCAATCCTTTGTAATCACTCATCATGGGCTTTTTGCGTCGATAGACTTCTCCCGCTTCATTGATATAGTCTGTTTGTGAGTCGTTATAACGGAAGGCTCCTGTAATCGAAAAACCGCGAAAGAGTGGATAGGTAGCTTCAATTTGCATGCTGTGTGAGTATGACTTACCAGGTGAATTGTAAAAGCTGATGGCATTGGGATTGCTATCCACATCGACTACTACTTGCTGTTTGAAGTGGGTATAATACCACTCTGCATTAAGCGTAAGCTCCTTTCCAAAGAGAGGAATGTAGAAGGAGAAGTTCAAACCTGTATTCCACGCTTCTTCTTGTTTAAGATTGGATGCTATCTTTAAGTCACGACTACTAGCTAGTAAAAAGTTATTTTCGGCCAATACATTGGCGGTTCGGTATCCTTTTCCTACCGATGCACGAATGTGAAACCATTTCAATGGATCGTACTTGATGTGCATGCGAGGGGTTATAAAGAGTCCATATTCGCTGCTATAGTCACTACGAATGCCGGCTAGAATGGTTAATTTCTCTGCAAGGCTATAGGTATATTGAGCATACCCCCCTGTAACCGTTTCGTTGCGTAGAAAGGGGGTTCGCTCCCCGTTTATTAAAAGGTTCTCTGTATACCCATCGTGATTTAAGCTAACTCCTGCACTGATGCTATGTCTAGGTGCGAGCTCTTTTTCATACATCAGGCTAGCATAGATGTTGTTTTGGTATACATTATAAAGCGTACGGTCGTAACGTGCTTTTTGGTCGTGATAGGTAGCGGAAGCAATCAATGCAATACTTTCTACCTTCTGTGGATTTAAGATAAAAGCTTGTTTGGTGAAAACCTCGCCACGGTTGGTTTTAATTCGTATTTCATAAGGGTCTTCAAAATGGTGCATTTTAGTTGCTTGTCCGCCTATGCGATCTTCATTTAGATAACGTATTCCATATTGAGCCACGTAATTATCTTTGCTGTATTGCCAGCGATTCATGAGGTTTACCTGTTCTGTTAGGGGCATCTCTAGAAAGCCATCTCCATTACCATCATGTTCATATTTATCGCGTGAATAGTGTACAAAGAGTCCTGTAGTGAGGTTTTTATTTACTTTGATAAAGGCATCACTGTTTGCTTCTATGCGACGGGTGTCACTAGCAAAAAGATTCACCGATAGGGGATCTGCTGTTGCAGGTTTTTTAAACTCGACATTGATTTGTCCAGCCAACGCTTCGTATCCATTCTTAACAGATGATGTTCCTTTGGATACTTGTATGCTTTCCATCCATGCACCTGGAATGTAGTCTAGTCCATAGAGAGAAGCGGCTCCTCTGAAATTGGGATAGTTTTCTGTAAGCATCTGTACGTAGGTGCCCGATAATCCCAATAGTTTGATTTGACGTGCTCCTGTAGCTGCATCTGAGTAGGATACATCGACAGAAGGGTTGGTTTCAAAACTCTCAGCTAGGTTGCAGCAAGCTGCTCTGCAAAGTTCATCAAAGGTAATGGCTTGACTTTGAAGTACGCTAGTACGTGAGGATACGGTGCTGGCACGGCGCTCGCTTACCACTACTTCTCCCAGTGAAACGTCACTTTTTAGTACTATCTCTAGATCTTTATCACCTTTCTCAATGGTAATCGTAGCGGTTGTATAACCTATAAAGCTTATGACAAGTTTGTTGTTGGATTTATTCCTCTCTAACTTGAATTGTCCGTCAATGTCTGTTGTTGTTCCTTGTTGGGTACCTTCCCAATAGACATTGGCACCTATAATAGGTTCGTTTTGCTCGTCTATGACGCGTCCTGAAATGGATGCGGCTTTTATACCCGTACTTAGTAGTAGTAGGGTGAATAGTAGATAAATTTTTTGATTCATTTGTTTACTTAAATTTAAATGATGATAGATGTAAATTACTTGTATAGGACCGTAGTGAACTATACAATAAGAGACAAATAGGTGTAACTACTTAAAAACCAGCAGATGGGTTTCTAAATAGCACTTCTAAATCATTTAAATCAGTAGTGTAGTGAGCAGCGATAAGTAGCTGCGAGGGGGTTGTACAGGGGGACCGTTGTTGCAGTGTGTTGTGCAGATCTTCTCTACTACTGGCTTCACTAGGCAAGCTTGTTGGGTCGTGAAAAAAGGAGGTAGTGTTAGGAGTATAGGCACCAATGCCATGGAGGAGAGTTGTGAAACTTCCCAATGGGTATCGATGCGGTTGATGTTGCAAGAGGCTTCGCCTCTGTTTTGGAGAGTCTCTTCCCATTCGAGTGCTTGGCAGCTCTCTCCGCAGTGGGCGTGTAAATCATCTGATTCAGCATGGCTAGACTCATGTACATCGAAACATTTTTCCTCCAGAATAGCTGAAACTCCTTCAGAGCGGCAGTCGTTGCAGCAATAAGTAAACAAATTAACTCCTGCTCCACCGTATGTAACGAGTAGAGTCAGCAAGATAACTAGGCTATTTCTTATTACGACTTTCATTGGGGCAAAGATAAACTTTTTTGTTTTATCTTTGCCATACGTTTAATTAAAAAAAAGAAATGAAGCCTCAGTTTCTTATTGGTTCTACTGCACCAGGAAGCGGTAAAACAGTTGTTACTTTAGGGCTACTTCGCCTGTTGCAACGAAGAGGATTGCGTGTTCAGCCATACAAGTGTGGTTCTGACTATATTGATGCGCATTGGCATGGATTGGCTTCGCAAAGGGATTCAGTTCACTTAGATGGTTGGATGGGAAGTGCTACGCATTTGCAAACTCTTTACAACCGCTATGGTGAAAAGGCTGATATTTGTTTGACAGAGGGCTCTTCAGCTTTGTTGGATGGTTATAATCGTACAGAGGGGAGTAGTGCTGAAATAGCTAAATTGTTGCAGATTCCTGTGGTACTTGTAGTGAATGCACGTGGTATGGGTTATTCAGTAGCCCCGATTATTTATGGCTACAAGCAGTTTCATATAGGGGTAAAAATAGTGGGTTTCATCTTTACGCAAGTGGCTTCATTGCCTCAATACGAATGTTTGAAAGAGGCTTGTTTAGATGCAGGGGTGGAGTGTTTAGGCTATCTTCCTCTCTTTGATACGAATCAATTACCCATTCGCTATACTGCTTTGACGCAGAGTGAGAGAAAGAGATTGGATGAGGGGATAGATGCATTGGCAGATTGTGTAGAAAAACAGATTGACGTGGATAAGCTTCTTCGTTTGTCTCAGCGCAGCTTTCCGTGTGCTTATAGTTTGCCCTATAGCTCTGAAGTGGGGGTGGAGAGTATGCGTCCCCAGCATAAGTCTCTTCGTATTGCTGTGGCACGTGACCCTGCTTTTAGTTTTCTTTACCGAGAGAACTTATCTCAATTGGCCAAAATCGCTCAGATTATTTATTTTAGCCCAGTCCATAGTAATGAGCTTCCCGAAGCTGATATAATTTATCTTCCTGGCGGTTTTCCTGAACTGTTTGCTCGTCAGTTACAGCGGCGTAAAAAGATGTTAGAAGCATTGAAAGCGTTCGCTGAGGGGGGAGGAAAAATATTTGCTGAGGGGGGAGGTATGTTCTTATTAGCACGTAGCTTGAGGCTGCGTGAAGATGGAAGTAGTTATGCAATGAGTGCTGTGTTACCACTTGATATTACGTTTGCTCAACCCAAACCTTATGTGGGTTATCGGGAGTTGATGTACAAGGAGCGTAGTTGGCGTGGGCACGAATGTCGATATTCAGTTGTGGATGAAACGAGTGGAGCATTGCCATCTGTTGGACTTGTTTATAACTCCAAGGGGCAGGAGGTAAATACGGTTTTTTATCGTTATAAAAACGTTGTAGCCAGTTATTTAAATCTTTATTGGGGTGAGAAAGATTTTCTAAGCTTGTGGGGTTAACCCAACTTTGCCCTAAAGATTGTTTTCAATTATTTTTAGCTCTAATTTCTACTATTTTACCACGTAATTATCTGAATCTCAATAATATATTTCATGAAACACCATGATTCCTGATTTGTAGTACACAGCGTTGTGATTCGTTAGTATTATCTTTACACCTCCTGTACCCAAGAGTGTAAAATGTACGCTATATGGGCTCACCGGTAAAAGTTGTGGAATGGTATTCTTTTTGTTCATTTTGTCGTCTGTTAACCAATCTCTTTTTTAGTATGCTCATTGCCCTTTTAGAGAGCCTGAAACTCTCTTCTCCTTAAAATAAAAGAGCAAAAAAAAGCTTCAATCCTTCACACACTCTAATTATCAACAGGTTATGGTGAAGGGAGTGGGAAATAATCTTCACCAAATCTTCACTGAAGCATATTTATTGACCCAATTTTGCTTGGGCCAGGATTTCTCGGGTGAGCCGAACTTCTTCGGCTCACCCGAGAAATCCTGGGGACTCCTTTTAAAATTTTTATCTTTGCTGCATGGATACACACGGATCATCACAGCCCAACTATAAAAGTTGCAACTTGTGATTCACCTGCAAAAATCGCAAATTGGCTCTGATTCAATGCGTAGAGATTGACAAACAAACTAGTCAGCTGTAGTAGACAACAAAAAAGTTGGCAACAAGCCAAGAGAACACACCACCCTTTATTTCCAAAAAAACGCAATCAGCTAATACAAGAGAAACAAACCGAGAGTCAACTGCAGCTGGAGTTTCCCATTAATAGAACCACACCAAACAAAGAAAAAAAGAGCAATAAACTACCATTCAAAGACAGAATAGATAACAACTGGATAACAACCATAGCCCAAATAAAGAAATAGCACATACCCACTAAAAATCCATTTCAATAAACTTCCACTAAAATCTATTCACAAACTACCAACCAAGTTAGCGTTCTACAGCTATACAACGCGTGTTGCACAGTAGAAGAACACGCGTTGCACAACTGTGCGACACGTGTTGCACAACCATAGAACACTTCTTCAACAACGGTGCGACTAATGCATCGGCAGAATGTTTTACTGCAAAGCTAAAAAAGTTTGAGGCAGAATTAAGAGGGGTGAATGATGTACCATTCTCTCTATATAGAGTGACGAACATCTATGTCAAATAAAAAACTTAACAAGTATTGTCCACAATTTTTGCAGCACTATTTGAATCGTAGCCAATTCAGAACAATCTATAGTCCACATTGAACGGATGTTTTTGAATGAACAATATATTAATGGGATACTAGTGTATATTTTATTGAGTTCATCAAAAAAAAAATAGCTAGCGAAAAGAGAAGAGCTTTTTAAGGATCCGCAGTAAAGCATTGATTATCATGTAATATAATGATTCATTCTCTTTTTATCGGACAGCACTATTTGTAAATAAAAAAAAGCCTAATAAATAGGCTTTTTTCGTTATTCTGTTTCGCTTCCTGCTGCACGCAGAATGAGTGTTGTAGCACCCAATGTGATGATAGCACCATCTTCCATGCGGATGCGCTCTTTGGCTCCTAGTAGCTCATTCATGAGAAAGGTACCTGTTACACTGTGATTATCTCGTAGGGTGTAGATCGTCTCTCCATCTTTGTTGCGCTTGGCATGTATCACACAATGTTTACGATCTAGGCTAGGGTCAGCTGTTTCAATAGGTACTTGAACCTCACTTCCTTTGTTTCGACGTCCCACATAGTTATCGCCTGCTACCAATGGGAGTACTTGTTTGAAACCAAATACATTTTCTACTACTACTACACTTCCTAACTCATCTTGATTGGCTTGTTCGTCTAGTACCTCTTCGCGGCGAGTAGCATCCAATTTTGTCTTTCCAAGGCGTATGCCAAACTCTTTTTTGCACTCTTCACAGACAAAAACAAGCGACTGACCTTCTGGATATTTTGTTTCGTCAAATGTGATAAAATTGTCACATTTGGGACATCTAACTCTTTTCATTTTAAATAATTTGTAAGTTATTTGGTAGTTAAAACCCAAGCATCTTTGAAGGTACCTGCATCTTTAAATTCTTTAATTTTGGCATAGGCAGCTGTCATCTCCGTGAAATTAGCAAGTGAAAGTCTGTAGCGCCCACCTCCCTTAACACAACTAGCCTCTTTGAATCCCTTCTTTTTATAGAGTGTTACTGCTTGTTCAGCCTCTTCGGCAGTGGACAAGCTGGCGATAATTACGTGATGCTTCTTGACCGTATTTTGTTGGACGGTAGCAACAGGAGCTTTCTCTTGAATCGTTACCTTTTCTATCTTTTTTTCCTCTGTCTTTTTCTCCTCTGTTTTTGGTGCTACAGTCTCTGTACGAGTTGTGATTGGTTTTAAGTTGGCAGGAAGAGTTTTCTCTTTTTGTTGATTCTCTTCTTTAGATTGCGTCATCGTTGAGGCTGGTGAAAGAATTGTCTCAAAGAAAAAAGTTGTACCCAGTGCGGCATAGCTCCCTTTTTCAATATATGTATTTTCTACAGGAACTGAAAAGGTGAAGAATAGGAGAATAGCAATGGCTGCTGCTGACACATAACCCACCCATTGGGCTGTTCTTTCTCCTCTCTTTCTAGATATTTTAGAAGGAGTTGCAGTGGGGATTAGTTCTTTCTGGAGAGGTTTAAGCTTTTCCAATGCAAAAGAGGGAAGTCCATACAACGAGGGTGCAAGTGTTTCTGGCAAAGTGGGAGTAAAACTATAGCAGCAACTCAAATTATAGTTTAGTCTACCTATGTTTTTTAGTTCAAAAGAGCCCTCTTGGTAGAGCTTGTTTTTGAGTTGATTCACTTCTCGTTGGACAATACGCGTCGCATCGGGAAAGTCTGTTTGATAAACCTGCATATAAGATTGTACTAACAGACCATCGTTCATAACTAGCTGTGGGTTGAATCCAATGGTGCGAATGGGTGGGAAGAACTTTTCTCCCGATGTATTGTAATAAGAGGGCTGGTTATAAGCAATAAAACCGCCCAAATCTGGTACAATGACACAGTCATTCTCCAAAAGTAGAGTTTCTATCTGTTTTGCTAAATCAATCATATTGCAAAAATAGTGTAATTTTTTGAGCTAACTCATTTTTTTATGATAAAATAGCACTCCATTTTTTTTTGTTGTACATTTGCGCAAATAAAATGTAAACAGAATTAGAGTATATGAATGTAGCAATTGTGGGAACTGGTTATGTGGGATTGGTGACAGGTGCTTGCTTCTCAGAGAGCGGTATCTGTACTACTTGCGTAGATGTTGATGTTGAGAAAATTGAAAAATTAAACCAAGGCATCATTCCTATTTATGAACCTGGTTTGACAGATATGGTACAGCGGAATATGAAAGCGAGGAGACTTAACTTTACAACTTCGCTAGAAAGCTGTTTGGATGGAGTGGATATTGTATTTAGTGCTGTGGGTACACCACCCGATGAAGATGGGAGTGCTGATTTGAGTTACGTGTTGGCTGTGGCTAGAACCTTTGGGAAGTTTATCAATAAATATACCTTATTAGTGACTAAGAGTACGGTCCCTGTAGGAACTGCTTACAAGGTGAGAGAGGCGGTACAAGAGGAGTTGGATAAGCGTGGCGTAAACATACCTTTCGATATCGCATCAAATCCTGAGTTTCTCAAGGAGGGGACTGCAATAGATGATTTTATGAGCCCTGACCGTGTTGTGGTTGGAGTTGATTCAGAGAGGGCAAAAACGCTGATGGCTAAGCTATATAAACCTTTTATGTTCCTCAATTCGCGCGTGATATTTATGGATATTCCATCGGCTGAGATGACTAAATATGCAGCCAATTCGATGTTGGCTACACGAATTAGTTTTATGAATGACATTGCTAATCTTTGCGAATTGGTTGGAGCAGATGTAAATATGGTTCGTGATGGTATTGGCTCAGATAGTCGCATCGGTCGCAAGTTCCTCTATCCAGGTTGTGGTTATGGGGGGTCTTGTTTTCCTAAAGATGTGAAGGCGTTGATTAAGACAGCACAACAAAATGGTTACGATATGCAGGTGTTGCAGGCTGTTGAGTCTGTAAATGAGAAACAGAAGCTTATTTTGTATGACAAGCTATTGGTTGCCTTGGATGGTGATTTGAAGGGGAAAACAGTTGCTTTGTGGGGGCTGGCTTTTAAACCAGGTACTGATGATATGCGAGAGGCACCCTCTATTGTCTTGATTGAGCAGTTAAAGGCTGCTGGTTGTACTGTTCGGGCCTACGACCCTATCGCTATGGAGGAGGCACATCGCAGATTGACTGATTCAATCATATATGCTACAGATATGTATGATGCTTTGTTGGATGCCGATGCCTTGTTGCTGTTGACAGAGTGGAAGGAGTTTAGACTTCCTTCATGGAAAGTGGTTAAGAAGAGTATGAAGCAACCTATTTTACTCGATGGTCGTAATATTTATGATGCAAAGGAGTTGAAAGATCTGGGATTTGTTTACCATTGTATCGGACGGTAATCTAGCTGTACGAGCTCATTCTTATAGAACCTAATACCCGCAGGTATTTTTGTAATGTGTTATAGTTCAAATATGATTAAGATTTTCTTTCACTCATTTGAGTGAAAAGTTTTCCATACAACTGTTTGTATTATAGGATTAAGATAGCTGTACAGTTTTAATTTATATCAAGTGATTTTTAAATTTAAAGCGTGAGGATAGCCACGGTTAGAGATTTAAATTCTGATAGTATCAATTAATTATGTTCATTTACTTATACAAAAAGGGTTGCGAACTTCAGGTACAAGAAGAGAGTGTGTCAAAACTTTATGGATTAGCCGGGTGTTTAACATAGAGTCTCTAAAGTTTCGTGTTAGATTTAAATAAGTTTTTAACTATTTGTTATTGTGTATGCATAGACTATTTATATATATATTCTTATCACTGTTTTGTATTTCGTGTAAATCAGATAAGAATAAGGCTCAAGTTCGAGAGATTAATGAAAACCTTGCAGCTAAGCAGAAATTTCAGGGTGTATGGATGGATGAGAATAGCAGCCAGCTTCTTTTTCGTGTAAAAGGTGATTCCATCTTTTATGTGGATGATGCAGCTGAACCTGTCTCTTTTCAGATTGTGGGGGATAGTTTAATTCTGAAAGGTTTTCAGGTTAATAAGTACAAGATAGAGTCTCAAACTGACGATTCCTTCTCTTTTAACTCTTCGGTAGGTGAACGAATCGCTTTGTGTAAAAAGGAGATCGAGAGCGGTTCAGAGGAGGAGTTGGCAACTGTTCAAGCTACTCAATTACCTGTCTATCGCGAAAAAACTCAGAAAGATGCCCTTCTTACTTACCAAGGGAAGCGTTATAGAGGATATTCCTATATAAATCCATCAACCAAGAAGGTCATTCGCTCTGAGATTACTGAAGAGGGGTTGGATGTGAATCGTATTTACTACGACAATGTTATTTATATATGCGTATATGAAGGGAAAACTAAAATCTTTGGGAAAGATTTGACAAAGCAGAGTTTCGAGGAGGTAATTCCAACCGACTTTTTGAAGGAGGCGATTCTTTCTGATATGGATTTTACCGCAGTTGACAGCTCTGGCTACCATTATATAGCCTTGGTTTGTACTCCTGATGGGGTGACTTGTTATCAAGTCGGTATCTCTATCTCTTTCAAAGGGGAGTGGCAATATGAGTTGGTTAAATAAGAATTATAACGTATATTTGTGCTCCTAAAATATTAATCAATAAATAGAAAAACAATGATGCATACTTGGTTTGAGTGCAAAGTCCGTTATGAAAAAACAATGGAAAATGGCATGCAAAAGAAGGTTACAGAGCCTTATTTAGTCGATGCTTTGAGTTTTACCGAGGCAGAAGCGAGAATCATAGAAGAGATAACTCCATATATTTCGGGTGAATTTACGGTGTCTGATATCAAACGCGCAAATTACAGTGAGCTTTTTGAAAGTGAAGAAGAGTCAGCTAGCTACTGGTTTAAGTGCAAGCTAGTCTTTATCACGTTGGATGAAAAAAGCGGTGCTGAAAAGAAAAGCTCGACCAATGTATTGGTTCAGGCTGCCGATTTACGAGATGCAGTCAAAAAATTAGATGAAGGGATGAAGGGGACGATGGCTGATTATCAGATTGGTTCTGTAGCGGAAACAACCATTATGGATGTGTTCAAATATGAAGTAGAGCCAAATGTGAAACCTGAATTTTCAGATGCTGGTAAAACAGCGTAGTTCTTGTTTGCAAAAAAAAGACGAATATGTACATTTCAGAAATGATTGTCCAATTACATAAGCAGCTACCACCGCATGTGCGGTTGGTAGCTGTTTCTAAATTCCACCCCCCTGAATCGATACTTCAGGCTTATCATGCAGGACAACGTGTTTTTGGGGAGAGTAAGGTTCAGGAGATGACTCAAAAGTATGAGCTGCTTCCTAAAGATATAGAGTGGCATTTTATTGGTCACTTGCAGAGTAATAAAATAAAATACATAGCTCCTTATGTATCACTTATCCACGGAATAGACTCCTTTAAATTACTTAAAGAGGTAGATAAGTATGCAGAACGTTCAGGACGAAAAATAGCTTGTCTGTTGCAGATATTTATAGCAACGGAAGAGAGTAAGTTTGGATTTAGTTTTGAAGAGTGTCGAGAAATGCTTCAAAGAGGGGAGTGGCGCGATTTAAAACATATTACTTTGGCAGGGGTGATGGGTATGGCGAGCCATACAGATAGTGAAGAGCAGGTTGAAAAAGAGTTTTTTACGCTGCGTGATTTCTTCGTAGAACTTAAATCGAATTGGTTTGCTCAAGACGATTCTTTTAGAGAGATTTCAATGGGAATGTCGGATGATTACCCAGTAGCAATCCAAGCGGGTAGCACATTGGTGCGTATTGGGTCGATGATATTTGGTAATCGAAGTTGATCGTTTCTCTCTGAATTTCTTCTCTTTGTCCCTCTATTAGTTGTAAAAGAGCTATTTTCACCCTAGGCTTTCATAAACTGTTATGCAAGCCTAGGGTGAAAAGTATCCAATCTACCCTTTTCTATACCAACCCTTTAGGTAGGCGGTAAATAGTACTCCAATACCCGTTGCTAAGCAGATGCTAGAGAAAAGGAGGCCATATCCATTCAAGAAGGCTACGGGTGCTAGGGTGATAATTGTTATCTCTACAGGTGCAATAAAGAGGTAGGCCAGTGCATAGCTATCCAAGCAACGGCTTTTCATGTGTGGGTCTGCTACTCGTAACAGAGCAATGCCCATAGCCACGGTACCTGTAGTCCAGCCCCACGTAAAGATAGATTTTTCAAACCAGCTGTTACTCATCATTTTTCGCCCTACTAGAAAGACATAGAGCAGCGTTCCTACAAAGCCACATAGTAGTAGTATTGTTAGGGGAACAATGTATGTAAGTACCACAGATATCTTGATAGAGGCAATTCCAAAAGCTACCAAATAATCAGTTAGCGTACCACTGATATGTCCCATACTACATTTGCAAACCAATTGATCGATTCGGGTATGGTCCAATATCTTTTTTATGATTAATGCCACTACAAAGGAGCAACTGAAAACAGGAAGCTCTAGCATCGGCAGGAAATAATTCACCGATTGACTCGCTCCATATCCGCCCAATGCAGCTATGCAGAGTAGTGAAAAGTAAAAAGTAGATGAATCCATCGAGATAGAAGATAGCGTACTGTCGCCCATTGACTCTCGCTTTTCGGCAGGAAATACCCCTGTTCTAAGCTCAGTCGGTAGCTCTTCAAAGTTTGTCAAGAAGGAGGTATATCCTTTTTTAGCTCCCCATTTGATTAAGATTAATCCCATTACTACGGCAGAGAGAATACCAACGGTAGCAGATGTCATAGCTAGGGTAAGAATATCTTCCTTCCCTTGTGTCCCAAAAGCTTGACCTATAGCCGCTGCCGTTCCGTGTCCACCCGAGAATCCTGCTGGCATTACAATACCAAAAGCTTCACCCACTGGCCAAAACTGATTAAGCAGCAATAGGCCGAGGAATCCTCCAAAAGCCCATTGAAGCAGCAAAGCCGCTTGTGAATAGGCCCACATTGGTCCCGTTTCAGATCCCTTTTTTACCCTTTGTTGAGATGAGGTAAAGGGAAGTGTTGCAAATACTAATGCAATCAAGATACCTGCGTAAGTACCTACATTATTTGATATGGGCAGCAATTCAAATCCGTTACCGCCCAATGCGAGAGCGATAAACCCAGCTAATAAACTAGGTGGTATAAAGAGTTGTTGTATCCATTTTACCTTTACGCGTAGTACTTTTCCAACTAAAAGAAGCAAGGAGATTATGCCTATATCGACAAAAAGAGCCCAAGGAGTAAAATCATTCATCATTAAAATTGGTTTAATTTAAATTATTCACGATTTGTTACTTGCTCAAAAAAAGCAATCGTTTTACTATTACCTAATTGTATAGCGTCTATTTATCCCTGATTAGCGAAGAACCTAAATAACACTATACTGATAATTTGCAAGGTTGTTCTTTTTTCATGAATACACAATCTATTTCGGCAAAAAGTATGAATTTACAACCTATGTGTAGTTTTTTTATTGTTTGTGCTTGTTCTTTTTGTTTTTTTTCAATAAAATCAACATTCTGATTAACAATATATACTTGTTGTCCGGTAGTGATTTACTCTTCTAGAAGGTTGTATGTACTTTTGTGGTATGCACGTATATGTACAATTTCGTTTCAATCCTGCTTTTGGGAAGAGGGTCAAGATATATATACTGTACTGAGACTAAAGAGCCATTTTCTTGCTCTCTATTTTACTTGGAGAAGTAGATGCTTTATCTGTTTTAGGGGGAAGGTGAAACTTTGCATTTTTGTTATCCTTCTCCCTAATAGGTGTGGATTGAGATTGAAAAGAGGAGGAAGAGAATCGGTGTCGCTGTTGCCATTCGTTTATATTCAACGATGAAGTCCGCCAAATCTTTTTCATTAAGCAGTTCAATTGAAAATTGTCACATCATTCCTCGGTGAGGATATGATTATGTCAATTATTGATTACTTAGTGAAAAAGATTTAGCGGACTCCACTCTTTTTTAAAGCTCCTGCAAAGAGGAGCTTTAAAAAAGAATATTTTTGTTATACAACTCCTTGAGCCATAATTGCTTTAGCAACTTTCATAAAGCCAGCAATATTTGCACCCTTTTCGTAGTTAATATAGCCATCTGCTTCTGTACCATATTTTACACAACTTTCGTGAATGTCGCGCATAATTGTTTTCAAGCGTTCATCAACCTCTTCAGCACTCCAAGAAAGGCGTGCAGAGTTTTGACTCATTTCCAATCCAGATACAGATACACCACCTGCATTAGCAGCTTTACCAGGTGCATACAATATTTTTGCAGCTTGGAATACTTCGATAGCTTCTGGAGTAGAAGGCATATTTGCTCCTTCTGATACAGCAAATACTCCGTTTGCTACAAGTGTTTTAGCCTCTTCGCCATTAACCTCATTTTGTGTTGCTGATGGCATAGCAATGTCACCTTTTTCGCCCCATGGTCTTCCACCTGCTACATATTTACAGCCATATTTATCAGCATATTCACTGATTCTGCCGCGGTATGCATTTTTAAGTTCCATGATATAGTCAAGTTTCTCACGTGTAATACCTTCTGGATCGTAGATATAACCGCTTGAATCAGAGAAAGTAACAACTTTAGCACCCAACTCAATTAGTTTTTCAGCTGTATATTGTGCCACGTTTCCAGAACCTGAGATTAAGACCACTTTGTCTTTTATCTCTATATTCTTTGTTTTCAACATTTCTAGCAAGAAGTATACGTTACCGTAACCTGTTGCCTCAGGGCGAATGAGTGAACCACCAAATTCGATGCCTTTACCAGTAAGAACACCTGTAAATTCGTGTGTAAGTTTTTTGTACATACCATACATATATCCTACTTCACGGCCACCTACACCGATATCACCTGCTGGTACATCTGTGTTTGCTCCAATAAGTTTGCTTAGTTCAAGCATGAAAGCTTGACAGAAACGCATTACTTCGGCATTGCTTTTTCCACGTGGAGAGAAGTCAGATCCACCTTTACCACCACCCATAGGAAGTGTAGTAAGTGCATTCTTGAATGTTTGTTCAAATGCCAAGAATTTCAAGATACTTTGATTCACTGAGCTGTGGAAACGAAGACCCCCTTTGTAAGGACCAATGGCATTGTTGTGTTGAACACGGTATCCCATATTGGTACGTGTATATCCTTTGTCGTCTACCCACGATACGCGGAATGATAAAATTCTATCTGGTATGCACAAGCGCTCTATTAAGTTTGCTTTTTCAAATTCAGGATGTTTGTTATACTCCTCTTCAATGGTTTCAAGTACTTGTGTTACTGCCTGGATATATTCAGGCTCATTAGGAAAGCGTTGTTTTAGCGTTTCCAAAACATGCATTGCATTCATAAAGTATTGTTTTTTTGAATTATTGGTAGAAATATTCTACTAGTTTCGCTTGCAAATATATAAAAAGATATTGTTTTGTACTATTTCTTTGAAAAAAAATATTCCAAAAAGTCTCTTTTTTGCTTTATCATACGTTATTTTGATGCAATAATGCTTTTTTTTTAGGTAAATCGAAATTGTAATTGTCCTTTTATTGATAATACGTTTTACCTCTTTTCTTTTCGTATAGTCAAGTTTGGCATACTTAGTTAGGGCTTAAATGGGAAATTGCAAGGTGATGAGGTTTTACATCCAATGCTCAGCTTTTATCTCTCCTTCCACACCAATTACGACACGCTTGATTGGAACTTTACGATTTGCTTGTTCGGCGGCTAACTTGACAAGTTGAATCAAACCACCGCAACAAGGAACTTCCATAATAACGACAGTTAGTGTGTGGATATTTCCTTCATTAATCATTTGCGTAAGCTTAGCTATATAAATGTCTTGATTGCTGTCCAGCTTGGGGCACGCAATAACCAACTTCTTTCCTTGTAAAAAGCGATTGTGAAAATTGGCATACGCATAGGCTGTGCAATCGGCTGCTACAACTACATCAGCCTCCGATAAGAAGTTAGCATCGGGGCGAATGAGGTGCAACTGAATGGGCCAGTGTGTTAGTTGCGATGGGGCAGTTGGTGTTAGCTTTGGTGCAGCTGTTGCATTGAATGAACGTGCCATACTTCCAGGGCATCCACAGGCTAGTTTTGGCTTCTCTTCTGTGAGTGAATCGAGTTCGATAGCTATCTTCTTCTCCTTTATATAGCAAATTGCCTCTTTTATATAAGCAGTTTCACCATGCTCTTTCAAATGTTTAAGGTGTGCTAGAATTGTTCTTTCTCCTTTGGGTGCAATGCGATCCATTACGGCAGTTTCACTGTAAGGCTCTGCTTCTCTCTCTTCGATGGTAATGGCATTTGTGGGACATTCGCCTATGCAGGCACCCAATCCGTCGCAATAGAGTTCACTTACAATGCGTGCTTTGTTTTCTATTAGTTGCAAAGCACCCTCGTGGCACCCTTCGATGCAAGCGCCACATCCATTACACAAATCTTCGTTGATACGAATGATATTCCTTTTTGTTTTCATCTTGTTTCTTATTTATGGTGCAAATATAGTTGCTTTCATTTTGAATTGGTGTAACATATATTACGCTTCCCTCTTTTCTCTATCAATAAATTTTATAGATATTGGATTAGTTGAGGGGAACCCCGCAACTTTTATTTAAATTTGTCGCGATGAAGAAAGAAGATATTGAACTGTTTGTAAATCTTCCCCACGTAGTAAAACGATACCAAAAGGGGGAGTATATAGCACGGCAAGGTGATCGAGTTGATCATCTCTATTGGCTATCCTTTGGCAGTGTGCGTACCGAGATGATATCCGAATCTGGTTTTTCCCTTCCTATAGAAGATTTGGTTTCTCCTTCTCCGCTTGCCATTGCTTTTCTTTTCTCTGATCAAAATCACTTTCCTGTCGATGTAATAGCACTAGAGGTATGTGAACTTTATCTTACTAAGCGTAGTTTAATAGAAGAGGAGATTCAGCGAAACCCTGAATTCTTGCGTAGGTTCCTCGCTTTTAGTGCCAATCGGATGCAATATCTTTCGAACCGCCTTAAAATATTTGCTCAAAAGGGGATTAAATCAAAGATAGCGTTCTATTTGCTCTCGCGTGAAAAGGAGGGGTTCTTTGAGTTGGATAGAACCGTAGCTGGACTAGCAGAATATTTTGGTGTGGAGCGTCCTTCTCTATCTAGGGCCTTCTCTGAATTGAGTGCTCAGGGGATACTTACTTTGAATGGGGGAAAGGGGAGAATATTGAATCGTTCCGCTTTTTATAAATTGTTGGATTGATCTTAATAAGGGTTGGTTCGTTCCGCTTTCTATACCATTGCAGCATGATGATTGATTCTCTGATTAACTAGAGTTGCTCATTAAGTATTTGATTTGTAACTGGTTGTTTCTATAACTATTTGAGGGTGAATCTTGTTTTTGGTTACAACTCGTGTTGCTAGGCTTGCTTATTCTGTCGCTTTTAAGCGTGGGATAGGCATTTCCTTTTTTAAAATGCAAAAGACCACAAAACAAGGAAATGGCAAGCACGACTCTTATTTGCCACTTAGCCGAGAGTTGTAGTTTTAATCAGTAGTTAGCCTGTTTCTTTAACACAGGGAGTATTAAATTTTTTTATTGCTAACCAAAAGGTTTTCTCTTTTCGAAATTATATATACATTACGGTTAAAAGTTCGTTAAACAACTTCTTTTCCCCCCTGTGAAGTTGTTCATTCTACAAATATATTTTAGATTCGCCGAAGTTTTCAGTGCATAACATTTTAAAATCTTGGGTGTAGATTGTGTCTGAATCGTGATGAAAATTATCGATATTTTTCTTACGAAATAAGAGGTAGGTCTATGGATTGAAACAGACAAATTAGTTCGTGTTTTGAAAAGGATTATTTCAAAAGAGGATTTGAAGATTTTATGCTGTATAAAAAATAAATAATTTATCAACGCTGAAATAGAAATGCATTTGCAACTTAAAATTCAGATTATAATCTAACGTATGAACTTAGCGAAAAGATCTAAAAATTAGTAACCCTACTCACTCTACTCTTCTTCAGTAGTGTTATGTATAGCTAGATTGCTGTAAAAACCAATTTAATGGGTTGGGCTACTACTACTTGCAATTTAGGTACTGAGTTTTCAGTAGGTAAGAAGAGTACGATACAGCTATTTGGTGCACTTAATCCTTGGGAATTTTCTGGTAATAAGAGGTTTCGTTATTGGACGATTATGCCTGAGTATAGATGGTGGCTTTGCCAAAGTTTCAATGGATTCTTTTTTGGAGCTCATGCCATGGCAGGACAATTCAATATTAAAAACGTAGATGTTCCATTGGGTATTTTACCTAAGATAGAAAAGGGACGCCACTATGAGGGATGGTATGTAGGTGCAGGGATTACTTATGGCTACCAATGGGTGATCTCATCGCATTGGAACATTGAGGCATCTGTTGGAGTTGGATATGATCATATTAAGTATAAGTTGTATGGGTATTGGTATAGATACTTTGAAACCTATAATACTTTTGTAACCTCCTCTAATTTACGCTTTGTAAGTGGTGGAGCAGGTGATAATACAGGAAAGTATAAAACAATGCCAATAAGGAATGTAGCATTGGAGAACTAAAGTTCTTACGGTGATTTCTTACTTTTAGTAGTTCGGAAAAACAAAAGAGTAAATGATTGAGAATCATTTACTCTTTTGTTTTTCCGTTTTTTGCTTAATGGCAAGGTATTCATTCACTCTTGTGTTCACTCATTGACATTAAATTCTTTTTTTTGTTGATGAATTGATATTCTAGATGAATACGCATGGCAGAGCGAAAGAGGTTAACATCTCCCTTCTTTAAAAAATGAAGCAGCGTTCTATGTGTCATCATTTCGTCTGCTTTCCAATTGGCAGACCTAGGTGTATAGAGGGCAAAAATTTTGCTTAATAGATTCTGAAAATATTGAAGACTTCTATTGCCCGACATTCCATATAGGATTGTGTGAAAACGAATGTCTAGACTCTTTAGCTTAGTTGAATCGGTACACTCTTCTTCTTGGTCTACAATATATTGTAAACTATCTATTTTCTCTTCTGTACGGTGTTCCATGATAAAATCTACCATACCTATCTCTAGCATCAAACGTAGTTCGTAAAGATCTTCAATAGACTGAGAATCTAACAATCCTGACATGACAACATACTTTAGTATGCCAAAAATCTTAGGTGAAACAAGCACCGTTCCTTTTTTGCGTTTGGTCTCTAAAAAACCCAATGAACGAAGTCCACTGTATGCCTCACGTATCACCACACGACTTACACCTAAAGCTTCTGCCATTTCATTTTCTTTAGGCAAAACAGTGTTCAGTTTATAGTTGTGTTCTGCAATGTATTGCAAAATTCGATCTTGTGTTTGTTCAACCAAGGAGTTCTCTTTTTGTATCTCTTTCATGGCTCTTTCTTTAATGCATAAAGAATGAAGCAAAGATTTTTATTTTTTGCTTCATCCTAATTTTTATAATTCTTTTTTCAGCTATTCTAGCTACACAAATCTAATACTTTTTATCTACTAATCCTCTCGTTTTCTTTGCTTCCATGTAAGACCTGTTAGATCTTTTTGTTTCTCCGGCAAAATATAACTAAAGATTATTGCAAATAAGAGGCTCAGAATAATTCCGACTAATCCGTAAAGCATAAAATTCATGGGTGAATAGGTGCGTAACCACAGCAAGGCAGCCACGCTAGATAGAAGTGATAAAAGTGCTGCATAGCCACGTACGCGGGGTAAAAAGATACCAATGGCAAATAGGCCGCCTAAGCCACTTGTAAGGAGTCCAATGAAGGTATTAAACTCATCAAAAAATGATTTCACACTCATCATAGAAAGTTGAATGGCCAAATAGGTTCCTAGTAGGCCTACCAATACACCGCTAATACGCGCACTCTTTACCTGTGCCTTGTCAGAAATATTAGGAAACATACGTTTCGCAAAATCGACAGTAAAGGCTGTAGATGCTGAATTTATATTTGATGATAAGGTGGACATAGTAGCTGCAAAAATAGCAGCAATTAATAAACCAGCTACTCCAGCTGGTAGCTCATTAACGATGAAGAAAGGAAAAATACCTTCTGCATTACTCATGGTTACTGGAAGTAAATGCGGATGTGTGTAAAAATAGGAATAGAGTGCTGTTCCAATAAAATAAAATAGAATAAGCACAGGTAATGCTATCAATCCGTTTAGCCAAAGGCTTTGACGCGTCTTCTTCATATCGGCTGTGGTTAGATAGCGCTGTACAATGGTTTGGTCGGAGGTGTAGGTTATTAAAGAGTTGGCTAAACCAGCACCAAAAAAGATTACCCAGAATGTGGGTTGGGTAAAATCAAAAGAAAAGTCGAGCATTCTGAACTTGTCGGCACTCATACCTATGGATATGGTTTGAGCAAAGCCACCGGTACCAACAACAAGATAGACAACTGAAACAAGAGCTCCTATGACTAAAATAGCACCTTGTACTACATCGCCCCACACCACTGCCTCTACTCCTCCTAAAGTAGAATAGATGATGGTCACGATAGACATCATTAAAATACAGAGTAAAAGGTCGATGCCGGTAACCGTAGCGAGCGCAACGGAAGGAAGATAAAGTACAATACCAATACGAATAATCATAAATAGAATAAAAAGTAGACTTGATACGAGTCGAACTGTGAGGTTAAAGCGTTTTTCTAAATACTCGTAAGCAGTAGTCAGATTTAATCTCCTAAAGAAGGGTAAATACCATTTAGCAACGATAGGTGCCATTATTAGAATTGAGAATGACATAGGAAAATAGAGCCAATTGGTGGTATAGGCTTTGGCAGGTAGAGCCATAAAGGTGATAGCACTCAGTGTGGTTGCAAAAATACTGATGCCAGCTGCCCACCAAGGTATTTTTCCACCTCCTTTGAAAAATTGCTCTGAAGTACCAGCTCTACGACTAAAATAAAAGCCAATATAAAGCATTAATGCCAGGTAAAGTAGTAGGACAGTGTAGTTCAGCCACCCGAAACTCGCTTTATCGACAAAGGAGATTTGAGTTAATTTTCCCTTATCATACATTACATACTCATTGTTCCATTTAGCAACAAAACTAGTTTTAGAATCCTCTTTCTTGAAGCCATTAGAATCCCATTGTCCGGTAATTGTATGGTATGTACAATAATTTCCTTGGCCATCTAAAAAAAGAATATGGTGCGTACCTAAAGCGATTGGTTGCTGACCATGTATCTCTATTGCAACTTTAGCCTTTATGGCAGGTTCTTTCCATTCGTTCTTTTTAATAGAATAGACGAGTGTTTTATTCCCAAAGAGATAAAAGAGATCTTCATCACCTCCATTTTGAACGACACTTTGCGAATTGGGACCATTGTAAAATGGCAAGTTAGCAATGCTTTCCCACTGAGCATTTGGCTCTTCCAAATTAAGCTTCCAAGCTTCTAAATTAACACCCTCTTTATTATATCCTCCTGAAACGATTAAGTGATTAGCCAGGATTCCAATAGTAGGCGAGATTAGTGATTTAGGTAAATTTGCTAATGTGTGTAATCTGCTTAAATCATCTTCTTTATAGAGGTAAACTTGATTAGAGGCACCTTGAGGTGTTTCTCCTCCTACTAATAACAATGACTGATGAAATGTTGTAAAGCCACACTTGTGCAATGGGTTCTCAAATTCAGCTACGACCTCTAACTTTTTATTCGTTGAATTTATGCAGTAAATGGATTTTGCATACAATAGAGAATCTGGACCTTGGAAATCTTCTTTGCCTATGTAAAGGTTCTCATTTATAATTCCCAAAAAGACTCCGTTACCCTCTATTCGTTCTAGAATGGGGTTTGTTTTAACCTCCAAGAAACTACCTCCTGCTTTTATCGTAGGTGAAATGCATAAGAGGGAGAGTAAGAAGAAAACAATCTTAATTTTTTTGTTCATAATGCATTGATTGATTAAGTGGTTCAAAGGGTTTGTTTGTAGGGCTGTTGAAACAGGCCAAACGTTACACTCTATATTGTAAATGTCTACATTGTAAATATAGATACAATTATTTTATATAGTACATATTTTGTGATTTATTTTTTTCAGTAAAGAGAAAAAGCTCAAATTACGATGTTAATCACTCTTTTTATACGATTTGATAAAATTATTCCCAGTGATAGGATAGGGCGGTGATTTATTTTCTGGTTTTGATTTATGAATGATAAACAGTGACTTAGGTGCTGTCTGTAGCTCCATTTTATTTGTTGTAAAACATATTAGTTCTCTTTTTAGCACCATTTATAGCGCTTCTTTTAAAAACTTATATAGTTTTGCATGGATAGAAGGTTTCTTTATTATGTATTATTTAATGAGTTCGTAACTTAAAAGGATATGGAAAAAATAACAGGACTAATAGATGCGCCATTTACACCTATGTACAGCAATGGCGAAGTAAATATTGAACCCATTGAGGCTTATGCAAAAATGCTAGCAAAAAATGGTATCCAAGGCGTTTTTATTAATGGATCTTCGGGAGAAGGATTTATGCTTTCTACAGAAGAACGTATGGTTTTGGCCGAAAAATGGGTTGAAGTGGCTCCTGCTGGATTTAAAGTAATTGTACACGTAGGAAGTTGTTGTGTAAAAGAGTGCATAAAGCTATCTGCTCATGCAGAGAAGATAGGTGCATATGGGTTAGGTGCTATGGCTCCACCTTTTCCTAAAATAGGACGCATCGAGGAGTTGGTTGATTATTGCGAAGCAATTGCAAACGCTGCACCCTCTTTGCCATTTTATTATTATCATATTCCTTTTTTTAGCGGTGTTTACCTCTCTATGTTGGAGCTGCTGAAAGCTGTTGATGGGCGTATTGAGAATTTTGCTGGAATCAAATATACTTTTGAGAGCTTGTATGAATACAATCAGTGTCGTCTTTATAAAAATGGCAAATACGATATGTTGCATGGGCAAGATGAAACACTGTTGCCTAGTTTAGCTCAAGGGGGTGCTCAAGGAGGTATTGGTGGTACAACCAATTATAACGGGAAGGAATTGGTCGGTATCCTTGATGCTTGGAACAGCGGAGATATTGAGACTGCCCGTGAAAAACAAAATTTTGCGCAAGCAGTTATTAATGTGATTTGCAATTACCGAGGTAATATTGTGGGAGGTAAGCGCATCATGAAATTGATAGGGCTTGACTTGGGTCCCAATAGAGTACCGTTTCGCAATATGACAGCAAGTGAAGAGGAGGCTATGAAGCAAGAGCTTGATGCTATTAACTTCTTTGAGCGCTGCAATAAATTCTAATAAATGACAAGGTGCTAAATCAATATAGGGTACTCTTGTGTCAACGGGTAATGCTATTTCTATGGAATAGCTAACTTGATAGACTCTCTAGTCTTATGACATGCCTTATTTGATTTGGTATACTTTTAAAATCTATTCTTATTACTTATACTATGACTGCTGAACAATTTACCTATCTTAAACAATGTAGTGAAAAATACGTTGGCGATTTAACTGGCAATATTATGCCATTTTGGTTAAAATATGGATTAGATGTTGAGAATGGAGGTGTTTATACTTGTCTTGACCGAGAAGGGCAACTCATGGATTCAACTAAATCTATTTGGTTTCAAGGACGTTTTGGTTACATCTGTGCTTATGCTTACAACCACATCGCTCCCAATGAGGAGTGGTTAAATGCATCGCTTAATTGTATCGAATTTTTAGAAAAAAATGGTTTCGATACAGATGGGCATATGTATTTTACCGTTACTGCCGAAGGATCTCCAGTGCAGAAGCGTCGCTACGTGTTCTCGGAGTGTTTTGCTGCTATGGCTATGGCAGAGTATGCCAAGGCTACAGGTAGTTTGCACTATGCTGAGAAGGCACTAATGTTGTTTAAGTCGATACACAGAATGCTGAATACACCGGGATTCTTGCAGCCTAAAACAATGGTAGAAGCACGCGGACACTCCATAACCATGATGCTTATTAATGTAGCCGTTGTGATAAAGCAAGTCATTAGTGATGAGATTCTTGAAAAACAAGTGAAAGAGTCTTTATACGATATCGAACATTACTTCTTACATCCCGAATATAAAGTATTGCTTGAAATGGTTACACCCACAGGTGAGTTGATTGATACATGTGCTGGAAGGACCATTAACCCGGGTCACTGCATTGAAACAGCTTGGTTTATGATGGAAGCTGCTCCAATTAGCAGTAATAAGAGTCATATTAATCAATTGGCACTAACCATCTTAGATTGGTCTTATGATTGGGGGTGGGACTCTGAATTTGGGGGGATTATTAATTTTAAAGATTGTAAGAATTTCCCTCATCAAGACTATTCGCAGGATATGAAATTTTGGTGGCCGCAGTGCGAAACGCTTATTGCTGCACTTTATGCATATAAAATAAGTGGAGATACAAAATATTTGGATATGCATAGAGCTATACATGAGTGGATTTACAAGCACCTAGTAGATGTTGACTTTGGAGAATGGTATGGGTATCTGCATCGTGATGGCAGCGTAGCTCAGCCTGCTAAAGGGAATATATTTAAAGGACCCTTTCACATTCCCAGAATGCTTGTAAAAGCACATTTGTTGTGTAAGGAGATCTTAGAAGAGTGTAATGAGCCAACATAAAAACCTAATTAGACTATGTATACCGATTTATGTAAAGTTAGCTACGGTGATGTAAAAGATAAACAGTACCAAGTTGCCATCTTACCATGGGGTGCAATTGAACCACACAATCTACACTTACCCTACACAACAGATGCTATCCTTTCACATGCTGTGGCAGTAGATGCAGCTAATTTATCTTTCGAACAAGAGCGTAATTTAGCAATGGTGCTACCACCTCTTTTTTATGGTTCACAAAATCCAGGTCAGCGAGATCTTCCTTTCTGTATTCATGGAAGGTACAATACGCAATATGCAATCTTGACAGATGTTGTAACATCACTTCGTTGTCAGGGTATAAGAAAACTCATACTAGTGAATGGACACGGAGGTAATTCTTTCAAAAATATGATTCGCGATTTGGCTGTAGAATATCCAGATTTTTTGGTTTGCTCTTGCGAGTGGTATAATCTTGCCAATGAGAGTGAATTCTTTGAAGAAAAAGGCGAGCATGCACACGAACTAGAAACATCGGTTATGCTGCATTACCATCCTGAATTGGTCAATATGAGCCAAGCCGGATTTGGAATAAGCCATTTGCCCAAACTCAAATGTTTGGCAGATGGAGCGATATGGATGCCACGCAATTGGAGTGAGATATCAGAAGATACAGGTATTGGAAATCCACAAAAATCAACTGCAGAAAAAGGAGGACGTTTTGTGAAAGTTGTAGTAAAGAAATTGGCAGGTATAATCTCAGAAATAGCAAAATACACTTTGAACTCTTAGATTTAGCATTGCATGCTTCTGTTGTCGACTATGACTCTCTTTTTTCGAGTGATGGCAAAGAGGGCAATGGAGGGTGGTTCGATGAGGCTCATTGATAAATAGCTTCTCTTTTCGCTAGCTAATGATTTTTTATATAAGTTCAATAAGGTATACCTAAATTGAAGTCTATTTGATTTCTAATCCAACTCTCATATTCAACAACTCCTTTTTCGCTCTGTTGTGTATTGGTTGGGTGAATGCTGCATTCTACAATTTTTTATTTCCGTCAATGGTTTATCTTTTAGTCTCAGTGCAGTATCTATATTTTGGGCCTCTTTTCCAAGAGTAGGATTGAAGCAGAATTTACATTGACGGACATGCCACAACGCTGCATACAATATTTTAACCAAAAGTATCCTGCAAATTGCATTTAGCAAGAATCAGGAAAAGGAATCATTGAGTGTCGGTGAATCGGAATTTTACAAAAGATGAGATCAGTGGAAAAATTACGAAAAATGATTATAGGGGTGAAAGTTGGGTGGATGGATTCTATGATATAGGAAAATCAAGCATTTTTCTAAAGTCGTTAAGTTTTATCGGATAATAATAAAAGGGTCTACTCTTCAAAAATGAGATTCTGTCTCTTTGTACCTTGGTGAAGCAAGGGTGAAGCAAAGGTGAAGCAATTCATCCCCTTCCTTCACCATAATAGACTTATTATCAGTATTTGTGAAGATTTGGAGCTTATTTTGTTCTTTTGTTTTAGGTAGAGTGGGATAGGAGCTCTTCGCTTTCTGTTAATGGGGTGAATTCTATTTTGTCTACCTCGGTGTCGAGTTTTTTTAACATTTTCCTCTTTTTGTGAATAGAGTGAAAGTCTTATTTATATATAATAAGGTGTATACTCTTTCCCTTTTACTTCCCTTTTTAGACCCTTTGAAAAAAAATTATTTTGTTACTCTCGCATTACTAGCTAGTTACCCTATTCTGTAAATATTTTTCAAAAGAAAGAGTTATTTTTATTTGGAGTGTATGGTCGAAAGCACTACTTTTGCATTCGCTTTCGGGAGAGAAAGTCACTTGAATATAAGTTGACATGCTGACAAAGAGTAATGATAAAGTGAGTTTACAACTGCTGAATTAATTGCCTTACCTTGCCAAGCTGCAAGGGAACGGAAAGAGACAAGCGTTAAACTTCTCAAACACGAAAAACTTTTTAAAAAGAAATTTGCAAAAAGGTTTGGTAGTTGAAAAATAAGCATTACCTTTGCATCCGCTTACTAAACGAAGCTAGTCGCCGTAGGGTGATGAAAAACAAAAGAAGCGTTCTTTGAACATGATTATATATAAACGAAACAAAGTAGTACAAGCCCTGATATTCAGTGATGGATATTAGGTTAAAATACAAAAACCGTCAAT
>JBOFMR010000025.1:0-1471 GCA_051658485.1 Phocaeicola sp. | reverse complement strand
AACTCTATCTAACTCGGCTGAATTGTCGCTTTAGAGTGGACTGCTAAGCAGGTAGAACTCACCCAAAAACGATATACAAAAAATTTATCTTAATGCTTTCTAGAGTTCTACGTCTATTCTGATACAAAGATAGTGAAACTTTTTTAATCTGCAATCTTTTCAGTGAAAACTTTTGGATTATACTTTAATTGATATTGCTTTCTCATATAAGCTATAAGGCTATCAAAGTCAGTAATAAACCCATCTGTTATTAATTCGGCTAACTTCGTTTCAAAATCGGATAAGCGTCTTTGGTCGTAGTCTGAACCTTTTTTGTTTCTGATCGCTTTCTCGTGGCTATTAAATACTACCCAGTTCACTCCCTCGCTAACTTTCTTCATTGCGATTTGCATAAAAGAGTCTGAAACGATTGTTTTAACGGCTGCTGCAAGGACCCTATAAGCGTCGCCAGCTTCGTTACGATATTTAATCATCTCGTCATAAACAAACTTTATTACAGTAAGTTCAAAGGTAGGATTAATCCACATCGCAAACTTTATGAATAGATATGGGTGCATCCATACTTGGTCCTTTGTTCTACCGTTTTTTGTCTGTCTGCCCTTGATTTCCTTAACTACTTGATTATCACCATATGCAGTTTTTGACATATGGCTCACATCGCTTTCTAGGGCATTTATAAACTCTTTTGTATTTGGGCTTTCCTTGAATCTATCAAGCCTTCTTTTGTTGTTTGGATTAAAGTTATTCCATTGGCTTAATAGTTCGTTAGCATCAAAGAAACTATCTTTAGTTCTTTGGGTAACCGTGAAGTCGCCCAACTGTCTTGTCATTGCTTGATTCGTGATCATATTTTCTGTTTTAAGTAAATTCTATTAATCTCAAGCACTGGAAGGCTTAAATTATACTCCTTGTTTAGCATCTCTATTCGATTGTTGATGTTGATAACCTCGCACTCTATGTTTGTTTTGCCCCAGCACTTGTTGTTTCTAAGCTTCTTTCTTACGCTCTCGATATAGATGCTATTCGCCACATGGATAGCTACGTGCATAGAGCTTACCATCGTGCCTTTCTTTGTGATCCATCCTTTTTTGCCCCAATAATTTATCACATATTCGGGGCTAACTTCTAGTTTAAAGTCTGTAATAAACTTTTCAATCTCTTTTTTGGTGTATGGCTGTTCCATTTTTTCTTTCTTTTTTTGTTTATTTTTTTTCTTTGTATTGTATATATACAGTGTATATAATTAAGGTTTGGATTATGCTAAGAAGAGATATAAGGGTGATTTTTTTCTTTGGGTTGAAGCAGAATACACCTTATAGAGTTTTGACGCTATCTTGTATTCTGCTGCATATAAAAAAGGACATAAGTAACGACTCCTCCCCCCGTTATATCAGCCTAAAGTTAGATTATTACTTTAGGTTTGGTGTTAATCGTATAATCCCGACCTCGCACAGCACACCAATCAAATACA
>JBOFMR010000024.1:0-8139 GCA_051658485.1 Phocaeicola sp. | reverse complement strand
TCAAACCACTTTGACGCTGGCGATCTAAAATCGACAAAAATTCATCTTTATTCATTCTGTGTCTCATAACTTTTAGTTTTGAGCACAAAGTAAGGAAAACAAAAAATAGCCTACAACGGGTAGTTTATCGGGGGCTTACCTCGTTACTATCTTTCAAATGTGAGAAAAAATTAGCTACACCTCGTTCACGCTTTCGTCCAGAAATCTTAACCATTTGGTGACAATACTTACACACATACTTGGGTTTTTTTAGATATATCGCTTTTTCTAACTCACTTCTAACTTGGAATATTACACTTTCTGGTTGAGAAAAGAATTCATTACTATTTATTTCAGAATCAGTCTCGACATCAATGACGGTGTCTATGGTACGCTCAGTCTCATCAATAGAAGAATCTGTATATGTATTTAGTCTTGGCTCTTTTGTTATTTTCGTGTCTAGATCAACGTCAATAGTCTCGTCTTTTTTTTCTTCCTCTTCGATATGGTTATTTTCTTCTGAATAAGTATCAATAGATGTGGAGCTGTTTAGAGTGTTTTCAGATTCAGAAACTTTATTGTTGTTGTTTTCTTCTTCTTCTTCTTCTTCTTCTGTAGAGGTATAAATGACTTGCTTTTTTAAACTAGTATTTTCATTGCGTAATTCGATTAGCTCTTTGTTTAAAAAATCAATGGTACTATCTTTAACATTGATTTTTGCTCTATAAATTGCATTATCTTTATAAATTTGGTCATATCGCTCCTTTAAATTCTGATATTGCCTATTTAGATTCTCTATTTGATCTTTTACTTGTTCGTTATCAACGGCTAAATCTTCGTCCTTTTCAGCTCGTTCTAGCTGTTGGATTCTTGACTGTGTTTTCTTTATTTCATTATCTTTTTCTTCTAGTTGCAATTTTAATATTTCGATCTTTTCTTGTTCAAGTATAATATTGTGGTTTAATTTGTCAACTATTTTTTGTGATATCTCGTATTCGTTTTTATTGGTACTTATTTCATCTAATAACTTTATATTCTTCTTTTTTAAATTTTTCTTTTCTTCTTCAAGGTGTTCGACCTTCTTGGAGAAGATATTACTCTCCCTCTCCAAGATTTCATTTTTAGACAAATAAGAAGCTTTTTCTTCTGCTAATCTTATATTTTGTTTATTAAGATTATCTACATCTATATTGTAAATTTTCTTTAGAATCCAAATTGCAGTATTTTTCATATTTTTTATAAGAGTATTATTGGATATAGACTTTTTTTTAAAAGATAATATTGGGAGTAGTAAATTAGGATGTAATACAAAACTGACTAATTAATAGTGGCAAGTTATAAAAAAAATATTGAATAACAAAGGTTATTTTTTCACACTCGATAATAGAGAAGTCTCAACTTTGGCGAAAAGTGAAGGTGAGAGCCAAGGATAGAGTAACGAAAGATAGTAATAGCAGAACAATTATTACCTGAAAGAAACAGACTTTTAATAGGTAGAGAAAGTGGTTTCTTGTCAATGCTGGCAATCCATAAAGAGCGATACCTATCTATATCTACCTAAAATAAAAGAGTAAAAAAGGGGTCAACTCTTCACAATTATTGATAATTAGTGAGTTATGGTGAAGAAAGGGGTTATGGAACTTCACCAATTCTTCACCGGATAATTCCTGTTACTCGAGAGAGATGAAATGAGATTTATCTACCTATTTTGGCTGAGCATTGACTTTTTTTTATAAGAAGTTGTTTTGAACTTTTACCTAATTGTTTTTAAGGAGTCTTTTCGATATTTTTTTCTCTTTTTATGAGGATGGTGGTGGGCTACTTAACGAATGACAAAGAGGGAAATAGGCCCAAAAGAGGATTAAAAGAATCGAACTTGAAAATTCGAAACAGCTTCTAATCAAAGAGAAAATGAGCTGTTATAACCAATATAATGGTTAAACCAATTTGCTGTTTCACCTTGGTGAAACAGCTGTCTCACCAAGGTGAAACACCAAACACGAATTTAAAGAGTTAGATATTGCATTCAAAAAAACTGCTTTCCCTTGATTATCCGAGGGAAAGCAGTTGAAGAAATGTTTACGACTATTTTAAAGAATGGTTTCTTTTACAAATAGGAGGTATTCAAATCTTCCAATTGAAAGAAATGAATACCTCCTATGTTGAGTCGTTATAAATTATTATCGTACTATCTCCGAATAGAGAAACGATTCTAATTAGGTTGTAACCACTTATACTCTTTTTTAAAAGAGATATAGGTGTCTATTTTAACCCTTTATTTACACAATACCATGTGCTGTAACACCACTTTCAATCTTCTTGATTAAGCCTTGCAATACTGCACCAGGTCCACATTCTGTAAAATCAGTAGCTCCATCTGCTACCATGTTTTTTACTGTTTGTGTCCAACGTACAGAAGCGGTAAGTTGTGCAACCAAGTTCTCTTTTATTTGTGTGGGGTCTGTATAAGGAAGCGCATCTACGTTTTGGTATACAGGACACTTAGGCGTGTGGAATGTAGTGGCATGGATTGCAGCCTCCAACTCAACCTTAGCAGGGTCCATTAGTGGTGAATGGAAAGCTCCTCCAACCTTCAAAGGCAATGCACGTTTTGCTCCTGCCTCTTTCATGCGTTCGCAAGCGATATTAATTCCCTCTATGCTACCCGAAATAACAATTTGTCCAGGGCAGTTGAAATTAGCTGGAACAACAATTTCACCTTCAGTTCTAATAGCTTCACAAATCTCTTCTACTTGCTCATCACCTAAAGCTAGGATAGCAGCCATTGTTGAAGGAGTCGCTTCACATGCCTTTTGCATCGCCATAGCACGTGCATAAACAAGCTTTAATCCATCCTCGAATGAAAGTGCACCAGCAGCAACAAGTGCTGAGAACTCTCCGAGTGAGTGACCTGCTGTCATCTCAGGTTGAAAATCTTCTCCCATGCACAGTGCTGAAATCACTGAGTGAAGAAAAACAGCTGGTTGTGTAACTTTTGTTTGACGCAGCTCTTCGTCTGTTCCTTCAAACATAATGTCTGTAATGCGGTATCCTAAAATGGTATTTGCTTGCTCAAATAATTCTTTAGCCAAAGCCGATTGTTCGTACAAATCTTTTCCCATTCCTACGAATTGTGCTCCCTGTCCGGGAAATACAAATGCTTTCATCTTTTTATTCCTTTTATTGGTTTAAAATCAAGTGCAAAGATAACGATTTCTTTTGAAACATCCCTACTCTGTTTTAATGATCATAGGAATAGGGCGATGTGAGTGGTTTAGTGGACCGTGTCCATAGCCTATTGTGATATCTTTTCCCGCCTCTATTCCATTGCTTACAAACTCCTTGGCTCGTTTTACAGCATTGGGTAGGTTTTCTCCCAATGCCAAATAGGTAGTAATAGCGGCAGAAAGTGTACATCCTGTTCCGTGCGTGTTTCGGCTATCGATGTGTGGTGAAGAAAAAAGATAAGCCTCCTCTTCATCCACTAGCTGAAGAACGTCGCACATTGTTTCTCCTTCCAAATGTCCTCCCTTTATCAGTACTGAAGTTGTAGTTGATTTTGCCAACTCTTTAGCAGCAATTTTCATCTCTTTTATACCTTTTATCTCCATTTTCCACAACACTTCAGCCTCCTTTAGGTTGGGAGTAATCAGTGTGCAGCGGGGAATCAATTTATCACATAGCACCTTGATGGCATCCTCTTCTACCAATCGGTGTCCACTGGTTGATACCATAACGGGATCAAAGATGACAAATGGAGGTTGATATTTATCAATAGCCTCTACAATAGCCTCTACGATGGATATATCATTTATCATTCCTATCTTTATAGCCTCAGGTTTGATATCTTCCATTACTGCCTCTATCTGTTCTGTCAAGAATGAGGCAGGAATGGGTAAAATGCTTTTTACGCCCGTTGTATTTTGTGCCGTGAGCGCGGTAATAGCTGTTGTTCCGTATGCACCTAGTGCAGATATCGTTTTGAGGTCAGCCTGTATACCTGCACCGCCACTGCTGTCTGAACCTGCAATCGTCAATATGGGAATGTATTTTTTCATTTCGATCAGCCGATGTTTTGTAGTAATTAATTCAGTTATATTTCTGCAAAGGTAGTGCTCTATCTCCATTTACCTTTCTTGTTTGTATGCTAATTTTAGTAATACTTCAAATTTCAATTTAAACAAAGTGAAAATATAATTATGAAATATTTGCAGAACTTAAAGTTAATTTTTAATTTTGTCTCTGTTGTATTGCCTATTTTGGTGGAATAGGCGGTAAAATTGTAATAATATTATAAATAAGTCCCCTTTTAAAAGTCCCCTTTAGAGAATTCATCCCTAGCAGAAAGATCTGTATGGTGTTAATCTCTTTGGAAAATACTTTTTCAAAGAGACTCATAAATTAGAACTTGAAATGAAGAGAATTCTAGTGAGTGGTGGAGCAGGATTTATCGGTTCGCATCTGTGCACCCGATTAATAGCAGAGGGGAGTTATGTACTTTGCTTAGATAATTTTTTCACAGGTCGAAAGGAGAATGTAAAACATCTATTAGACCATCCCAACTTTGAGTTGATATGTCACGATGTAATTGATCCTTTTTGGACCACAATCGATGAAATTTACAATTTAGCCTGCCCAGCATCACCTATTCATTATCAGTCTAACCCCATAAAGACCATAAAGACCTCTTTCTTTGGTATGTATCACATGCTTGGTTTGGCTAGACGCAATAACGCACGTATTCTACAAGCTTCAACCAGTGAAGTGTATGGTGACCCTCTTACTCATCCCCAGGTAGAGAGTGATTGGGGCAATGTGAACCCTGTTGGTATTCGTTCCTGCTATGATGAGGGGAAGCGAGCTGCCGAAACGCTTTGTGTTGATTACCACAGACAGCACCAACTCCCTGTGAAAATCATTCGTATATTCAATACCTATGGAACAAATATGCAGAAAGACGATGGACGTGTAATCTCTAACTTTGTGGTTCAAGCCTTGAAAGGAGAGGAGATTACTATTTATGGTGATGGTAGCCAAACGCGTAGCTTTCAGTATGTTGATGATTTAGTAGAAGCGATGATTCGGATGATGAAAACGGATGATAAATTTATAGGACCCGTGAATATTGGAAACCCCTGTGAGTTTTCTATGTTAGAACTTGCTCAAATGGTGCTGAAACTAACAGACAGTCGTTCTGAGATTATTTATCACCCGCTTCCACACGATGATCCTAAACAGCGCAAACCTGATATAACTCTAGCAAAAGAGCAGTTGGATTGGGAGCCAACTGTTTCATTGGAAGAGGGTCTTAAGAGTGTTATAGCCTATTTTCGTACAATTTTATAAATGAATGAAGCAACGATGGAAGTTGAAGTAGATGTGAAAATAGATAATTCAGAATATACTATTTTGGTGGTAGATGATGTTGAGGCGAATGTTCTGCTCATAAAAACATTATTAATCAAACAGAAATTTAAAGTTATTACTGCAGGAGATGGTCAAGCTGCTTTAGATGTGACTGCCCAAATGAGACCTGATTTGATTTTACTGGATGTAATGATGCCCCTTTTGAATGGGTATGAAGTTGCCGAAAGGTTGAAAAGTAATCCAGAACTAAAGCATATACCTATTATTTTCGTAACTGCCTTGGATGCTACTAATGATGTAGTAAAGGGGTTTCAAGTAGGAGGGGATGATTTTATTTCAAAGCCGATAAAAAAAGAAGAGCTTGTTGTACGGGTGTTGCATCGTATTTCATTAATTGCTGCTAAGCGGGTTATTTTACAACAGACTGAAGAGCTAAGGAGTACGATTCAGGGGCGTGATAAGCTCTATTCGGTGATAGCACATGATTTACGATCGCCTATGGCCTCTATTAAGATGGTACTTAATATGCTTACAATGAGTATTCAAGAGGATGCTATCGGGAAAGAGATGTACCAAATGCTCACAATGATTAATCAAAGTACTGAAGAGGTTTACTCCTTGCTAGATAATTTATTGAAATGGACTAAGAATCAGATTGGTAATTATGTCCTATCTAAGCAATATTTTGACACTGTAACGAGCGTAGCAGGAGTGATTCAGATTTTTTCTCTTCTTGCTGAAACCAAGGGGATTAAACTTGTTTTTTCACAATCTGATTCCATCAATGCATATGGAGATATTGATTTGTTTAAAACAATCTTTCGAAATTTACTGAGCAATGCCATAAAATTTAGCTACAAAGATTCAGAGATTATTGTCTCTGTGGAAGTTGTCGAGGAGAAGGTTGTTGTTAGTATTAAGGATAGCGGAAAAGGGATTAGTGAAGAGGACCAGAGAAAATTGTTTCATACCGATAGCCATTTTAGCAAATATGGTACGAACAACGAAGAGGGGTCAGGATTGGGATTGCTTCTTTGCCAAGATTTCTCGGAAAAGAATGGAGGTCGCTTGTGGCTTAAATCTACCGAAGGTGTGGGGTCTACTTTCTATTTTTCAGTTCCTACAAAAGAGGTTTAACTAAAAACTGACCATAAGAAATACGGGGTTATGATCGCTCATCTCAAATGGAATCACCTCATATCTAATGCCAGTCATATTGCTAGAATGGAAAAGATAATCAATGCGGAATAAGTTGTAGAGGCGGCGGTAAGTTGCTGCATAGCCTATTCCTGCAGTTTTAAATCCATCTTTCAGGCTGCTTCTTAGTGTTTCATAGACGTAGCTTCCAGGCGAATCATTGAAGTCTCCACACAGTATGATTGGGTAGTCAGTGGCATGAACTAGCTCTTGCACCATCTTTGCTTGACTTACGCGTTTTAGCATATTCTCTTTTACCCCTTCATTAAGGTACGAGGCTATAATTTTATCTTTGCTTTCATAGCCAATATTTACTCTTGCTTTTGATACTTGAGAGCGCATACGGTCAAAATTAGTCGTTTGCATATGCACATTTATCACTCGTACAGTGGCTCTGTTTACCTCCAAGTCGACCCACGTGGCATTGTTGTTTGTCTCTTGAAAGCGAAGCGATTGAGTCTGTTTGATGGGGTATCGGCTATAAATCGCATTGCTTTGATTTTCAGGAATAAAAGAGTAGGGAAAGTAGCTTGAGTATAATTCATAGATATCCTTAGTGGTAAAATCTCCATTTCCAGCATACTCTTGAAAGCAGATAACATCAACTTCCTTCTCTTTTATTATTTCCAAAAACTCTTTTGCAGAGTAGCCTGTAATCTCACCTCCAAAGGAGTGTACATTGTAAGTTACAACACTCAGGGTTGTTTCATTAGCATATTTGGTGCGGTTGTAAATTTGAAGCATACCAGAGAGGTAGTTGTAATTGGCAAGCAACCCCAATATTGGAAAAATTATCCACATCCGAAAACGGAATAACCAAAGTATCAGTAGCGAAAGATTTGTTACAACCAACAGAGGGTTGAAAAGTGCTATGTAGGCAGCATAGATGTTTTCATTGGGGTCTATTCTACCTGCGAAGAAAGAGAATATAGAGAGTACTAATATCCCTAAGGAGAAGATGATTGATAAAAAATATGTAAATTTATAGATGGCTAATTTCCCCATAATCTCTTTTTTGTAGCAAATATATGAAAAAAATTGCATCTTTTCATTTAAAAGATTAAATTTGCGAGTGTCTGATTAAAAAGAAAGGATTTTGAATATGAAGAAGATATTAATAGCAGAAGATACCGAAAGTAACTTTTTACTCTTATCTATTATTTTGGGGAAAGAGTATCTAATTACTCGTGCTTTTAACGGTAAGGAAGCAGTCGAATTATATCAAAAAGAGAAACCTGATTTAATCTTGATGGATATTAAAATGCCATTAATGAATGGACTCGATGCAACGTTAGCCATACGTGAGCTAGACAAAGAGGTTATTATTGTTGCATTAACAGCCAATGCTTACGATAGTGATCGTGAAAAGGCTTATGAGTCTGGTTGTAATAACTACATGTCTAAACCCATTATGACTGCGAAACTTCGTGAAATGGTTAAGGGTTATTTGGGGTAACTCTTTTTTTCTATAGTATAAGTACTTTTTTAGAGTCAATTTATTTTTGAATGATGCTAAAATGAGGCTTTTAAAAAGTTTCAAAAAGAGGATTCTATTGGTTTCAGCTCGTTAAGTAGTGTTTGCTGAATAGTATCAAT
>JBOFMR010000023.1:0-9007 GCA_051658485.1 Phocaeicola sp. | reverse complement strand
AGATTTCCATGTAAAAGTTATCAAGTATCACACAATGATCGACAAAAAAATAGCAGAGAATAATAGTTTAATTAAGCAGCGAGACGAACTTCTACCGCTTTTAATGAACGGCCAAGTGTCGGTAAATTCTGATTTATCGAATATCTCTATTACTGCATGCTACATTGCAAGTTATTATTCCTCACAGCCTGTAATTTGCTACAGAAGTATTATTTACAAATGTCTATTGCTTTCATATTCACCCCCTCCAGCTTGCTCCACCTCTCGCTCAACTCCCGATGTGCATTTGCCACCATCGGGTATTAGGCTACCCCTTTCCTATTTCTCCTGAACAAGAGCAAGCTCACGACCTACTTGCTCTTGTAAACATCCGTTCTGAATGTAGGATTCTCAAAAGCGATCCGTTCCAACATCTCGTTCATGCGATCGGCTATGCGGTCGCCATATTTGGTGCGAATTTCTGGTGGATCTAGGTTGCTAGTGATAATGGTGAAGAGCCGTTCTTCATATCGTATCGAAAGCAGGTCGATGATGGGATAGGATACATTGCCGAAATCAAGTACCTCTGTGGCTTCGCAACCTAAGTCGTCAATGGCTAGCATGGGGGAGTTGGCCAAATTTAGCCAAGTGTTATGGTTGTTTTTGTAGAGATCTATAATCTCTTTGGCAGTGATGATGCGCATCCCAAACGTGTTGTGATGATATGTATCGTGCACCTCGAAACGATTGACTAAATGTTGAAAGGCTTTGATAAAGGTGGTTTTCCCATTCCCACAACTTCCGCAGAGATACATGCCATTCTTGGCTTTCTCATCGCTCAACCAGTGTGCCATCTTTTGAATGTTCACATGAAGCTCTTCTGTGGACTCAAAGATGCGGTGGCGAGACTCTACCTCTGCCATAATAGCAGCCAACAAGCATTGGTAGGTCTGCGCTTCGGTCATTGGGAATCTAAAACGGGGCTTCGTAATCCGCTTTTGAGCCAGCATTAACTTGAATGCTTCCACGTCTAGGGTCTGCTCCTTGGGTATTGCTTGCATATTTTCGAGTTGTTTTTTCGCTCTTTTCTAATTGCTTTTTGAGACAATTTATAAAATGGTTTCTACAATCTATCTCATCTTTCTGGGTGATGCCACTTGTGTGTAGGTAATCGAAAAACTGAAGGATGTACTTATCTATCTCTTCTATTTCCCTAAGTTCTGTTTTCTCTTTTGCCAGCAAAACTCTTACATCCTCTTTCCAAGCAGTGGCCTCGATAAACGAAACCTTCAGCTCTTCAATAGATATCAATTGAGACTCCTTGCGCGCGAGTGATGAGAGATTATTTTTGTTTTTATCTTTAGTCTTATATATAATGGTCTCGCGAGCGGTCTCATCAGCAGTTCCACGAGCAGTCTCATTAGCAGTCTCATTAGCGGTCACACAAGCGGTCTCATTGGTCACGATGGAGTAATGCGGGGCACGTATGTTTTGGGCTCCTTTGGAGTAGGTGATAAAGCCTCGCTCTTTCAATCCTTCACGGGCACGCATCAGGGTTTGCTTGCTGAGTCCTGTTGCCGAAATAATAACGGAGGTAGGACAGCTAATGGGTTGCCTCCAAAAGTTCTGATTACACTCGTTGAGGAGATAGTAGTAGAGGTCTCGCTCCGATTGGGTGAACCGAGCTACCTTGTTGGCAGCCCATAAACGGTTCATTAGTTCAATGTAGCTCATTATTTGTTCCAATTTGATTGTGGTTTGTGACGAACCGTGCGTTGCATCTCATCTAAAATACTCTCTTTCGTCTCCACCGAAGTGGTACGTCTGCTTGTCTCCACCCAACCCATCAGTTCCGATCGCTTAAACTGAAGCATCTTGCCTGGTTTATAGTAGGGAATCTTACGCTCTCTTGCCAACGCATAGATGGTCGATTTCGCTTTGTGAATAAGCTTGCACGCTTCGTCAATTTCAATAAGCGGTTCCACCGTCTCTTTCGGGCGCTTCTCTTTCAGAAGGTTCACATCCTTTTGCAGACAATCCATTTTTCGCATCAGCTCCATAATGGCTTGAGGCATTGCTTCGAAACTTAGATTTTCGTTCATTTCATTTCTGTTTTAATGGGTTTGAGTCGCAAATAAAAGTGGTTATTATGGCGTAAACTGGTTATAATTGAGTTAACCGATGATAACTGCGCAATCACCATAACCCGATGGCAGATTTATAGCAGAGAATCTTCTATTTTCACAATTTTGATACGGAATGCACCTTCGTCGCAAGTCATCTTTGCATAGATGCTGCTCGCTTTGGTATCCTTCATTATCTCGGGAAAGGTTTTTTTGAGAAAGTGGGCGGTACTTCGTCGGCTCATCGGCTTCAGTCTTGCCCAGATATTCCATCCGTAGTGCATAAAGTCTTTTACCGTTAGCCCTTTCAGACTAGATAAAGAGCGATTAAAGGTGGTCCCATTAATCTTCGCATCAGCAAAATCGTCCAATATCTGTATGATCGTCTGTATATCTGCCTCCTTCATAAAGGGTTCGAAGATTGATTCGGTGTAGATCCTCAACTCTTTCAGGATTTCCTCTTTCGCCGCCTTCTCTTCCTCCAATTCTATAAGGGAAACCTCTTCTGTTTCAGTTGCTGATATATGCGTTACTTCACTATTCGTTATAGATAGCGATTCTGTGAAGGAGGGTTGTATGTTCAGTTCAACTTGTGTTGAATTTTCAACCTTTGCAGGACAATGATAAGTGGATATGACCAACCACTCTTTTCCTAACCAGATAGCTGCTTGATAGAGGATAAAACATAGGATGGAAGTGATTCCAAAGGAACATATTCCAATGAATGAATCTCCACCTACACCTTTGGTAATGTAGATATAACTACCAACTCCTACACAGATGGCAAAGATGCCAAAACTCCCTTTTGCGATGATTCTAAAAATGCTCATATCTGTTTATTTATGTTATTTACTGCTTGTAAAACTAGGTTCTAAAAGTCCATTACAGAAAAAATGATGAGTTTTAGAGCTCATTTTTAATGGTATTTTAGAATAAAACGGCTTTCATACTCTTAAATCATACTCAAAATGGTAAAAAAGGAGAGGGTAGAAAGATAAATTGTTGACTATCAAATACTCTTTGTATCTCGAAGTGACTTGGTTAGTATGAAAAAGCCGCTTTAGATGCATCACGATGCGGATGTTTCTAAAGCGGCTAAGCTCTATGATTAAGTTGAAGGCTATCTCAAGGAAATCCTATTGACCGTTTCTCGCTTCTTCTCGCTCACCAAGTCAGCATAGATTTGTGTAGTCGATACATTGCGATGGGTAAGCATTTTGGAAACTGTATAGATATCGGTACCCGAAGCAATCTGCAAAGTAGCGTAGGTATGGCGAAACGAATGAAAGGTGATGGGCTTGGTGATACCCGCTGCGGTAATCCATTTCTTCAGAGGGTAGTTGGTCATACTTCGTGTAAGCCCCTTGAATACTTTGCCCGTGGATTCTTCTCCGCACAATTCAAGGGCCTCTTCACTGATAGGGAGTATCACTTCCGCTTTGGTCTTTTGCGTGCGGATGCGAATGCAATAGCCTTGGTCGGGGGCAATCACAAGGTCCTCCCATTTCAAGTTAAGAATATCGCTGATGCGCAATCCTGTGAGGCAAGAGAATAGAGAGGCTTGCTTCAATATCGGTTGAGCACACGGAGTGTTGGCTAACTGTTTTAACTCGGCTGAGGTGAGGTATTGCTTCTTTACATCTTCCGTTTCTATCTTCTCCAAAAACTCATTGATGTTCTCTCGAATCAACTTATCTCGGTAGGCAATCTTTAGCAGTCCACGAAAAGTAGAGTAGTAACCTACCGCTGAGTTAGTTCGTATCTTCAGATGGGTTAAGCGCAACTGATTCGCCTGGAGCAGATAGGCCTTGAACTGTTTGCATAAATCGACCGTAACATCCCCAAAGGTACATTTCCCATTTACGAAATTGCTAAAGTGCTTATAGACAACCTCCCATTTTTGATACTTCTTTTTGCACATCTCCTCGAAGTAAGCAAGGAAATCCGCTTTCTGCTTATCATAATCCAAGAAGTCAAACTTCTCATTGACCAAAGAAGTTACACGCATACAGCGGATGGCTTCTGCCTTCTCTAACATTTCCCGATTGAAGTTACGCTGAATTTCGTTGGCTGGTTTGGCATAGATATAGATGCCCAAATACTCCCGACGAGTCATCTTCATCGTAACAGGTTTGCGGATGGCTGGATAGAAGTCGAGGTACAAAGAGATACGGCCATTGGAGATGGCTCTTCTTAATAAAGATACGGTGGTGCAAGTGTGCGTTGTACTCATAATTTTACTGTTTATACGTTATTGTTTCTGATTAATTGTTGCTGCAAATAAAGTGGGTGATTCTTACAATCATTGGTTATACTGATAGTAACTCATGATAACTGTGTAATAACCCTAACCTTTGCGCTATAGTAAAGGGGGTGCTAGTAAATCATCCAACTCTTTGCGAGCTATCTTTACATACTTACCCTCCTTCACTTTTGGAATGTTGTGCCACTTTACATAGTGGTAGAGCTGGTCACGAGTCATATTATACTTGGCAGTAGCCTCTGGTACAGTATAATATTGCGGTGTTTCCAGTTCTGTCTTGTTTTTGGCTGCATCCACGTGTGCTTTGGAATAGAAAACCTCCCTCTTGATTCTCTTTTTAGGGATAGAATAGGTAGATACAAAGGTGTACACCGCATTGCTGGTCATCTCAAACTTGACTTTGATATCCTCTACTGAATACCATTCATCAATGGCTTGGTCAGGAGCTTTATTGGCAAAGTAGGCATCAAAGTGCTTCTTACTCCAAAGTGTCTTCCCTCGTTGAAAGAGTTTGGGGATATTTTCATCTTTCCCCACCTTGAATACCCACGAAGTACTTACGCTAAATGTTTGTTCTACCTCCAGCGTGGTGTAGAATTCAGTGATAGGAGCACGCTCTTTCTTGTGGCGCTTTTGATAGGGATGCGATTCATCAAATAGTTTATCAATGTCCGAACGACGAATCAATATTTTTCCTTTGAACTGAATACACGGCAACGAACCACTCCACAAATAACGATAGATAGTAACTCGATCTATGCTGAATAGTTTGGCTACGTCAGTGGGAGACAAGAACTCTTTTTGAGGAATAGAGCCAAGTTCTTTTACCTCATTAGCTTCGATAATCTCTCTTTGAATACTCTGAACCTTCTCCTTCCTGAGATTGGCTTTGTAGGCATAGCCTGTACACTGTTTGCTACAGAATCTTGTTGAACATCGATAAGCAGTGAATTCTTTACCGCACCACTCACATTTCTTTTGAATTTCAATTAAATTTCTCATTTCTTTTCGCCTTTAATTTCGTCAATACTGTTTCAATCCGTTTCACGGTGTTGCAGGGTGTTGCATTCATCCAATACCTTGCTTACCTATTGAGTCCCAATTTCCTACGCGGTACGAGGGCGGTACGAGAATTGACGCAAAAAGGGTTACTAACGATTAAAATCGAGAGTAACCCGCAAAAAGAAAAGCACTCATCGTGAGTGCTTTAACTATAGAATGTGATTGTTTTTAATTGATTGTAATCGGTACTTACTTGCCAATACAAAAAGTGATTATATATTTTAAATACTTGTTTCTTAGGTGTTTATGTGTGTTGGTCCCTCAACGGGTGACAAACGGGTGACAAAAAAGCATCAAACGTTTGCTTTTGGCTTGATAATAGCCTCATCAAATGATAGGAATAGTGTTCCCCCCATTTGTATTTAGCCTCTCTTTCTCTTGTTCTACTCGATACCTATAATAGCCTCATCAAATAGTATAGATGTCGTTAAACGCTTTCTTTTGGCTTAGTAATAGGATTGGTCTAACAAATCGTTCCATCAGAGATAGGGGTATTAAAAAAGCCCACATAAATCGATTGACTATGTAGGCTTCTTCTTTCATTCTATTGTTTGATAACCCAAAGGTAGGTGGATCTTTCTCCCGTGTGTAGTGATAGGAACATAATCAGTCTATCCATGTAGGTTTTCTGTTTGATAGCCCAAAGTTAGGGGTTTCCCCTCTCACGTGTGTAGTGATATGAACATTCTCCACAACTCTATAAATCTTTGTTCTTATCTAGGCTCTCGGTTACTGAATCAGTAACTAAATACAGGTTAATATAGAGATTGATGTTTGTGCCATTGTCTACAGATTTTGTATGCAACTTACATATTACTATAAGAGCTTTTAGAAATAAGCGCCCACATTCTTTATTTCTCGGTCTAGTTCTTTTATTAACTCGTCTGACTCTGTAACGCTCGCTTTGGCTGATATGTCTTGAATCTTTTTCTTTAGCCTATAGTAGTCGTTTCTGTTTTGAAATACTTTAGCGCTCTTTAGTTCATTTATAAAAGCTTCTGCCTTGTCCTGCTCGCCTTGACTTAATAAACTAGCCATAAAAGCCTCAAAGCCATCATTCACTGTTTTAATTTCTGCCATGATATTAATTTTTAGATTAGATTGCTTCTTTATAGAATTGTAGTGTTCTTGGTATTGGTTCATCATTAACCCATAAAAAGAACTCTTTGATAGTGTTGAGGCTGTAACCTCATTTACTTTCAATTGGTTTGTTATCCTCTTATCATACCTTAGTTCATACTTTAGCAAATTAGCATCAGAAAAGCCTATTGGTAACTCCATCCCTTTGGCTGTTGCATCTGCTTTTTTATCATAAAAGCAAAGTGTTTTTGCTGCTTGCTTCCCTCTTAATTTATAATAAAGCGTGTTTCTCCCAAATGTATACCGCTCCATCCGTGAAAGGTCGCCCAATTTAGGTAGATAATCGGTAACGGGTCTAGTCATTAAAAACTGTGTTCCAAACTCTAAACCCGTTACTCTTGCATCTGATAAACCTATGTGGATATTATCTGAAAGCTTTGTTATCGCCTCGGCTGTACTGTGCTTATCTAGGGGGTAAATATTGTTGGGGTAATAATACTTAGACAAACTACCAACTATTGATATGCCACTCATATAGATAGAAATCTTTAATCCATCCATGTTACCATAATACCTAACTTCTCCTGTGTTGATGTCGGTTTGCTCTTTAGCTACATCTAGGTATTGAAGTACATCGGGGGTTTTTGATGTTCTAGGAATCCAAAGCTTTAATTTATCGTACATGTCTACAGATTTTGTATGCAACTTACATATTACTATAAGAGCTTTTATAGATTACTCTATAGTGCTTGCCTGCTCTCTTAGTGTTTTTAAAGCCTCATCAAAGCCTCCCATCTGTAGCTGTTTGCAGTAACTAGATATTAATACCCTTGCATCGCTCAATACAAAAAACTCTATACTCGATGGAGTTACCTTGCTCGGGTCTTGATGGATCAGGAAGAGAAAGCCATCATCTCTATTTTTGTAAAATGGATTTTCAAGCTTCTTTGTATTGTATGTTTCTGCTCGGTTGGGGTATCCATAAGCAAAGCCACTTAATTTACCATCTGTTGCAAAATATTCTTTTAGCCCTGTGAAGTTGAGGCTATTTCTAGCCTGTAGGCTCATTGGTGGAACTTGTAAGCCCTCTTTTCTCTTCTCCATCAGGTACATTGTAATTTGCCCTTTGGGGTTTTTTAAACTATCCATTGGTGGGTAAAAACCTGCTTGGGCTATTATTGTGTACTTTGGGGTTTTCTTGCTGCTAGTATCGTATACCATTTTTGCATAATAGGCTATATTTGGGGTGTTCATTTTACACCTCCTTCCATTCTGCCCGTTACTACATAGTTGGTTGCCACTGTGTCTACTTCTTGCTGTGTAGCTATTCTATTTTGTTTCATCCAACATTCTAGTTCTGTTCTATCAAAGTAGATCATCTTCCCGTGTGGTTTGTAATGTGGAACTAGATGTTTGCAAGTCAATTTGTAAAAATGTCCTTTGCTTAAACCTGTCATTAATGCAGCATCCTCTAGGGTTAATACATTCTTTGCTGCTAATAGCGTATAACGCTCTATTCTATCCAACTGTTGAAATAATTCTTTGCTCATATTATTGTTTGTTTTAAGCGTGAATAGCTGTGCACCGCCATTGTTGCTTGTTAAATATGATACAAAGATGATGAAGGATAGAACATAAACATATAGACTCTTATTTACCCTATATGAAAGTATATACTTTAAATGAAAAGAGGCTACCATATTGGCAACCTCTTAGAATATACACTACATATCAGTAAACAAATCATCAATTAATTTATGGCCTTTTGGCTTACCTTCCTTGTTGTTGATATATTGATGCTGACTCTGTTTTAAGTTTTTAACCTGAAATAGCTCGGTAGCTGCCTTATTAGGGAATACAGAAGCCTCGTCTTTAACGTACAGTTTTTCTATTAAATAAGCTAATAGAACATTACTTTGCTTCCATTTATAGTGCTGTTTATTCACCTCCATATAGCCATTAATGATAGCTTTTTCAAATATTTTTCTAGCCTCATCATTATCTAATTTCTTGGGTAGTATTGGTGTGGTCGGTTCGTGTTGGTCTGCTTGGGGTTCATTGAAAGATGCACGGTGAAAAGTTTTCTCTATTTTTGTCCAAAGAGATTTTCTTTCTTCTTTGCTCTTTTTGTACTTGTCGGTATCCATTATACCCACTCGCTCTTCTTTAATTTTTTTTATTTCCTGATTTAATTGTACCCAACGGCACATAATGCTTAAAAACTCCTTTTTACTAATTTCTAAATAATCTTCTTTGTCGCTTAGCTCTTCTATTGAAAAGTCATAATAGTATGCCTCTTGTTTCTCTGTCTGATGCCATGGAGTAACTTCTATTGTTTTCTTTTCCCCAACCTGAAATATACTGTCTACGATCGGGCTTATATCTGCAAACTTTAAACAACTGTCAATTTCTATGCTATCTATATTTATTTTACTCATTGATATTTGGTATTAAATTTATCGCTTCCTGTTTTTTCTTGTCAAGTACTTTCCCATAAATT
>JBOFMR010000022.1:0-1054 GCA_051658485.1 Phocaeicola sp. | reverse complement strand
AAGAGTTAAGAAAACTAAGACTAGAAGCTGCAAAAACTAGGTTAGGTGTAGCGGATGCGATGGTAGAACTTATTCAAGCTCAAGGTGGAGATGCAGAAACGGTTAAGAAAGCAGCAGACGAAGCTAAAGCAGCTTGGGGCGATTACATTGCAGTAAGTAGGAATAATATACTAGAGGAGCAAAAACAAAGAGAAGCGGATAAGGCTCACGCAATAAAAACAAAACAAGACCAGTGGAGCAAGGTTAAGGAAATCGAAGCGAAAAACGATAAAGACCTACTTACGCTCACACGAGCAAACGAGGATTTACGACTCGCAATGGTTGAGGGTGGCATAGAGAAAGAAAAAGCATTATTACAAGTTAGTTACGCGCGACAAATCGATGAAATAGACACAAGACTTCAAACGGAAAAAACTCTATCAGAAGCTCAAATAACCGAGCTACTAGAGATGCAGCTAATTTTAAGAGAGAAATATGCTAGCGAGATTGAAAGAGTAGAAGAGGAGTACGCAGCGAAAAGGATGCAAGCGGATGCAACAAGGATAGAACTTCAATTAGCATCAGTTGAAGAAGGCTCACAAGCGGAGATGGATTTAAGATTGGCTTTAATCGAGAAGAAGCGAGAAATCGAGTTAAACGAAAACGCTAAACTAACAGAAGATTTAAGACAATCCGAGTTCGACATAAACGCAAAGTATAACGCTGAAAGCCTTGCTTACACAGAAGAGTTTGAAAAGGAAAGAGCAATGAAAGCCTTTGACCTGCAACAAGAATTAGCACAGAGCGAATTTGATTTGTTAAAGAAAACAGAGGGCGAAAAGACTAGGTTTAAACTTCAAGCAGAAGCGGACAGACTCAAGAAGCTACTTGCGTTAAGTGCAGAGGGAAACAACAAATTAGGTGACCAAGAAGTAGCGATAATTCAGAATACGATAAGCAAGATAGACAAAGAAATAGAAGCAAACAAAAAAGGCGAGAAAAAGGATTTCTATCAAATGATGGGTATCAATCTTGATAAAGACGCTAAAGAAGCAATAGCTGCATCAACTCAATT
>JBOFMR010000021.1:0-1559 GCA_051658485.1 Phocaeicola sp. | reverse complement strand
CTGTTACCGCAATCATGATTGTATTCAACACATAACCACCTATAGTCACCCAATCAAATCCCGCGCTCAAATCTAAATTAAAGAAATAGAGTGCGATGCGTGTAATCACAATAACAGCAGCTATAATGTAACTTGCATTCGCTATCAATTTAGCTAACTCTTTCAACTGAACTTTGAGAGGAGTATCAACTTCTATGTCAATTTGAACCCCTTCGTATATTTTCCCATACTCAGTAACATCACCAACAGCCGTTACTTCTACCACACCATGCCCATCTACTACAGTAGTTCCTTTATAAACACAGTTTGAAGGATAAGTAGCTTCACTATCAAAATTTTCTTCATGAGTTGTTTTCTTAATAATAAGCTCACCTGTCAATGTAGATTCATTCAATTGTAGCGAAACAGCCTCGTGTAATATACCATCTGCAGCTACTTCATCACCCGTATTAAGTAAAACGAAGTCACCAACGACAATATCCTTTTTAGGAACCTCACACATATTCCCATTCCGAATAACCTTTATTAAATCATCGTCATTTACCTGATTTAGCACCTCAAACTTCTTGTTTGCATCCTGTTCAAACCAAAAAGCGATAACAGTTGCTAATAAAACGGCAAACAAGATACCTACAGGTTCTAAAAAGACACTCGCCCCCTCATTTGACCCAAAATAGTGGTAGCAAGAGACACCAAACGATGCAATCAATGCCACTAAAAGAATAAAGATAATCGGATCTTTAAATTTCACAAGCAATATTCTCCAAGGAGATTTTTTCTTTGGCGGAGTTAAGATATTTAATCCGTATTTCTCTCTACTATCTACTACTTGTTGATCTGAGAGACCCATTATGCGTTGTTTTTGTTCCATTCTATTTTTTAATTGATATTCAGTATCAGTAAATAACTGAATGATTTCATTGTCAAATTAATACCAAACAATAATAACTAGTTAAACAATTTCGTTTATTTACTTATTTCTCTGAAGAGTTGAGGAACAGTACCATATTGTGGCAACTTTCCATCCCATTTTTCAATATACATTTGTTGAATAATCAAAGGAGTCAGTGCTGATGCCTTTAAATCATTCACTTTTTTTTCTGCTTCTGCTTCTATGATTTTTGCTTTAGCCTCTGCTTCTGCCTTTCTCAACCTATTTTCAGACTGAATTGCCTCCTGAGTCGTTCTGTTCTTTGCATCAATTGCATCCTTCAACGATTGAGGTGCAGTAATATTCGAGGTGAGCTGTTGAAAAATAAATCCCTCTTTCCTCAACTCATTTTGCATCATCTCTTGCACGCGATCTTCAAACTGTCTTCGGTTGCTTATCAACGAATCAGAAGGATATTGATTGGCTACAATACGATAACAATCCATTATCACATTGCGTATATACCCATTTTCCAACTCTTCCAAGTTCCTGCGGTATTGGCTAAACATTTTGGGAACTGATGTACGATCTACGTAATAAGAAAAAGTAGGGTCTACAGTAAACTCTGAACCATCCTTCGCATTAATAAAAAAAGCATCGTAATCTTTTACTTGGGTATAAACAGGAA
>JBOFMR010000020.1:0-1724 GCA_051658485.1 Phocaeicola sp. | reverse complement strand
GTTGAACAGAAGAGAACATTTCAAAACATCATAGGGCTTCAAGTTGCGGTTGATATGATTCGAGAGATGGCATATAATCCAAACGCGAACATTAACCGAAACCAACAAAATGCAGCATACTCTAAAACTGAACTTCTATACGAACTAGACGGAGATAGTCAAGGCAGAAAAAGCGGATTGATGCACCAACTCAACACAGCTATTCAAGCCGTTTCGGTAGATGTTTCTTCAATAAGTAAGGTTTGCTTTCCTTGTAACAATAGAGGAGTCAAATATAGAGTAGTGTAATGGAAAAGCTAGACAAGCTCATAGAAAGGCTGAAAGGATTCGAGAGCGGCATCATTGAAGCAATAGCTGACGTGGTCAAACAATACGAACACACTATTGTGGAGATGAACATACAAGATCAACTCTACGACAAAGGAATAAACAAAGACGGTGTAAAGCTATCAGATGCAAATCCTTACAAGCCTATGACCGTTAGAATCAAGATTGAAAAGAATCAGCCCGTTGATAGAGTCACATTAAGAGATGAGGGCGACTTCCACAATTCTTTTTATCTTGAGTACACAGAAGAAGGATTTGAGATTAAAGCATCAGATTACAAGAGTGACGACCTAGCGAATAAATACGGTAAAGAAATCTTCGGACTTACGGATGAAAGTTTTAAAGAGTTTAATGAAATATACATACAGCCCGAGTTAGTGAAATACTTTGAAAGTTTGAAAATATGAAAATAGAAAAAACACCATCACCAGAGAATCCTGCACTAATAGATAGTGTATTGGTTGAGATACAGAAAGGTTTAATCGACAAACTAACGTGGTTGCACCAGAGTTTTGGAAAGAGCCAAAAGCTAGTAAGAAAGGTGGGAAACAATTCCTTTTGGTACCCTGCTGTTCATATAGGACAAGGCGATTACTTAAGCCTTATGCCAGATGAACGTATTGGTAACTATTCGTTTTTTGTTATCGAGGACCCACAAATTATTAACAAAAACAGCGGAATATTAACAACTAAAGCATCTTTGATATTTTGGTTCAACCTAAATAAAATCTTCAAGTCAAATGACAGAGAAGTCGAAGTAATTAAGTCACAGATTATAACCGTGCTAGACAAGATTTATCTAAAGAACGGAAGATTTACAATCTCAAAGATTATGGAGCAAGCAGAGAACATATACAAAGGATTCAGCTTGAAAGAGGTAGAGAGTCAATTCCTTATGCAGCCTTACGGAGGATTAAGGTTTGAGGGAGAATTAATCGTTAAATTAAAAGAGTGCTAATATGGTAGGAGATATTTTTTTAGTGTCACTTTTTGCGACATTCATTATTTGTTTTATGTACAAGATTAAATTAATAGAGTTAGGACAGAGCTGTTCAGTGAAGATAATCTCTAAACTCTTTAATTGCCAATTTTGTTTATCATTCTGGGTAAGCGTTATTTTATCTTGGCTATTGTATTTATTAGTAGGCGATGAGATTATGCTTGTTTATCCATTGTTTACCACACCTATAATAAGAATACTACTATGAGAAAAGAAACCATTAACGGTCACAAAGTAGAGATATACGACTCAATAGACGAGCTACCAATCAGGAACTTCCACAAATACAATAAGTATCTATTAGTTGATTCGGGGGTTGGTTCAGACTTAAACGATATAAACACGAAAATATCTTTGATTCAGAACTACATTGAAAAGGACCTATATAAAGCAAAGG
>JBOFMR010000019.1:0-18473 GCA_051658485.1 Phocaeicola sp. | reverse complement strand
CTTGTCCCTAACTTCTATATGCCCGACTATGGGTCAAGACTAACTTCGGCCATCTACATTCGAGGCATCGGGTCACGCATGAATACCCCTGCTGTGGGAATGTATGTAGACAATGTACCCTATGTAGATAAATCGGCTTTTGACTTCAATTTTTACGACATTGAACGCATTGACATTCTCCGTGGCCCTCAAGGAACTCTCTACGGACGCAACACAATGGGGGGACTGATTAAAGTGCATACTCGCTCACCCTTCTCCTATCAAGGTACGGATGTACGATTGAGTTATGCCACAGGAAATAACCAACGAAGTGCATCGTTGACACACTATCATCGCATCAACGACCACTTTGCCTTCTCGGCGGGTGGATACTACGAAGGGGCAAGTGGCTTCTTTACCAACCAATACCTCGGAAAGAAAATAGACAAAATGGAATCGGCAGGTGGACGTATACGAGCCATTTGGTTGCCAACTAGCGATCTAAAAGTTGACTTTACAGCAGGCTATGATTTTAGTGATGAGGGGGGGTATCCCTACTTCTACAGAGGTGCAGTCAAAGGGTATGAAGAGAAAAATGAAGCTTACAAGCCCTACGAAGGGACCATTCAGTACAATCGTGAAAGTAGCTATCGAAGAGGCTTATTCAATAGCGGCATGTTGATTGAATATCAAGCTGATAACTACATTGTCAGCTCGGTTACGGGATACCAAAAGCTCAATGACAGAATGTGCTTAGACCAAGATTTTCTGCCTGTTGACATCTACACATTGGAGCAGAAACAACGATTAAGCACTTTGAGTCAAGAAGTTACATTTAAAAGCAAAGAAAACAGACGCTGGAGTTGGGTAGCAGGTGTCAGCGGTTTCTACCAATGGTTGGAAACAACAGGTCCTGTCACTTTTATGGAAGATGGAGTAAAAAGCCTGATTGAAGAGAATATAAACAACATCTTTGCAAGGATTAAAGAGGAGAATCCAAAAGTACCCGACATGAGTTTAAAGGTGCAAAACAAGCAGCTTTTAGTGCCAGGTCATTTTGATACTCCCGTGGCAAGTGGCGCTATTTTCCACCAATCTACCTTTCACGACCTCTTTACCAAAGGACTCTCACTCACCGTAGGTGCCCGCTTGGAGTATGAACGATTGTCTATGAGCTACCGCTCAAATAGTGATATAAAGTTTGATTTCCTAATTAAGATGGGACCCACCATCCAAATTCCATTTAAAGATCTAGTAGCATCCCCCCTATTGGAAGGAAAAATTAAAAACGACTATTGGCAACTGCTTCCAAAAGTAGCCTTGAAGTACGACTTAACTGCCACTAGCAACCTCTATGCAAGTGTGGCAAAAGGATACCGCTCGGGAGGATACAACGTGCAGATGTTTTCAGATCTTATTCAACTAGATATGCAAAAAAAGATGGTAGATGCCATCCTAGATGCATCAGGTAATTGGAAAGATATACTTGAACCAATCATTACTGAGAACATGCCTGGCTATGGTGAAGCAGTAGATATCTCTTCTGTTACCTACAAGCCTGAATATAGCTGGAACTATGAAATAGGAGCCCATTTTGACCTCTTCAAAAGAAAGCTAAAAGCAGATGTAGCCCTCTTCTATATGAATACACGCAACCAACAGATTGCTAAATTTGCCGAGAGTGGACTAGGAAGAATGATGGTTAATGCGGGAAAAAGCGAAAGCCTTGGCTTTGAAGCAAGCATGCAAGCAGCCATTACAAAACAACTAAATCTATCAGCAAACTACGGATATACCCATGCCACTTTCAAAGCATACGATGGAGGGAAGAAAGGTAATAGCGAACCCATCGATTACACTGGAAACTACGTTCCCTTTGTGCCTAAACATACCTTCAGCCTAGGAGGAGATTATACTTTCTTCTTTCCAAAAGGAAAGTTCCAATCACTAACTTTGGGAATGAACTATGCAGGAGCTGGCAGAATTTATTGGACGGAGAAGAACGATGTCTATCAAAACTTTGCAGGAGCACTTCATGCAAGAGCCTCTATCAAGAATAAACAGTTCCAAATTGATCTTTGGGGAAAGAACTTGCTAGATACAAACTATACGACCTTCTACTTCGAAAGTATGAACCGTGGATTTGAGCAACGATGCAAACCTTTTCAATTGGGAGTAGATGTGCGTTACCATTTCTAAATTCAATGAACATTTCGATGTTTAAAATTAAAAGGCGACCTTCACAGGCCGCCTTTTGTCATTCGCACATAGGAAAAAATCCTACATAAACACTTAAAGTACAATTAAAATAGTTCTTCTAAAAAACCGAATTAAGATAATTCCATATAGTTAAGTTGAGTAATTCAATCTCTTCGTTTACACATATAAAATGGAATAAGAGAAGTATTACTGCACCTCCTTTTATTAAAAAAACATTTAATCGCAAAAAAATATCTTTGCCGATAATTGTTCTATTATTGGGGGATACTCCAAACAACCCCTCATCAAATCAAGAAAAGCACCTAAATTTCAAAAGCTGTAGAAGAGTCTGAAAATAATGAATAACTCTATCTCTCTTCTTAAAGAAATAGAGTATCTTCGTTATTTCATATCCAACTCAGCTCTTACTGGTTGCTTTTTAGTTTAACCTCTTTGAGATTAGAAGAGAGATCATTCACTCAACAAAAAGGGTTTTCTAGTTGGATGGTTACAGATAAGAAGGTAAATAAAATAGAACTAGGGTTTAATCCTTTTGGAAAGAATGAGCCCATCCCATACATTGATAAGATAGATATATGGAAATAATCGAATTACTGCAGTATACTTTTTTTCAGAATGCTCTACTTGGAAGTCTTTTTGCTAGCATCGCTTGTGGCATAATAGGCACCTACATCGTTACTCGCCGGTTGGTCTTTATCAGTGGTGGAATTACCCATGCCTCATTTGGTGGCATTGGCATTGGACTCTACACAGGTATTTCTCCTCTATTGGCAGCAGCTATATTCTCAGTGCTCTCAGCATTTGGCGTCAATTGGCTAAGTAAACACAAAGAGATGCGCGAAGATTCAGCCATTGCAGTCTTTTGGACATTGGGTATGGCTGTAGGAATTATCTTTGCTTTTCTTGCACCAGGCTTTACACCCGACCTCTCTGCTTTCTTGTTTGGAAACATTCTAACAATTACTCCTTTCGATATAACTCTATTGGCTATACTATCCATTTTGCTAGCCCTCTTCTTTGCACTTTTTATCAACTCCATTGTAGCCATTGCCTTTGACCGTGAATTTGCACAGTCGCAACGGTTACCTGTGGTACTGTTTGAATATATATTGATGGGGTTTATAGCCCTTACAATTGTGGCATGCCTGCGAATGGTGGGCATTGTATTGGCTCTTTCACTCTTGACTCTTCCGCAAATGAGTGCCAACATTTTCACCCATAGCTTTAAAAAAATGATTGGGTTATCCATCGGATTTGGCTACATTGGCTGCTTGGGTGGGCTACTCTTTTCCTACCAATTACAAGTGCCTTCAGGAGCTGCCATTATCTTTTTCACGATTCTTATTTATGCTCTTTGTAAAGTGGCAAAAACGCTCTATCTTTGTAAAATAGGTGCCAAAAGCAGATATCCAAAAGAGTTAGATCATGAATAAGAGTCTATGCGATGTTTTTAAGTTAAGTAGTCCATTGTCTAATTAGAGAGTTGGTATCCACTCCCCCATAGGTCGGAACAATTAAGAGACCTATACAATCCACTGCTTAATAATAGAAACAGTCCATACAACCCTACATAAAACAACAACTATTGTTGACTACTTAGATACAAAAAGAAAATAAAGATGGAAATAAAGATTCACTCATTAGATGAGATTCGCGAAGCTGCCAAACAATTTATAACAGCGATGGGCGACAATACCGTTTTTGCCTTATACGGAAAAATGGGAGCGGGAAAAACAACCTTCATAAAAGCAATTTGTGAAGAACTAGGGGTAACTGATGTCATCAATTCGCCCACCTTTGCCATTGTTAATGAATATCGTTCGGAGGAGAATGGAGAGCTTATCTATCACTTTGACTTTTATCGGATAAAGAAGTTGGAAGAGGTTTATGATATGGGATATGAAGATTACTTCTACAGCGGTGCACTTTGCTTTATAGAGTGGCCCGAATTGATTGAAGATGTTCTACCAGGTGACGCTATGGTTGTTACCATTGAGGAGGCAGAAGATGGCACCCGAACAATTACAATGAAAGAGGCTCAATAAGAGCCAACATTCAAAAACAGAGCTAGTCAATAACACAATCCCACTTATACAAAGAAGCCTATGAAAATGCACTACGTGATGCAAGCTATTTTTGCAACTATGGGGATTCTCTCTATTTTAGCCTCCCTATTGAATTGGAAATGGTTTTTTGCAGCACAAAATATGCAAGCGATCATTTCACACATAGGGTATACAGGAGCACGAATATTCTATGCGGTTGTGGGAATATTATTAGTTGCCATCGCCCTCTATTTTTTCTTCGAGGTGCAAAAGGTAGCTTAATAATTCGACAAAAACAGCTCATAAAACGAATCCTAACGAACTAAACTCGCATATAGAGAAGAGTTGTTGGCAAGGAAGATAGATCTCGACTAATTCAAAGAGAATAAAAAAAGAGGCAACTTCATTAAGGAGTTCCTCTTTTTTTATTCTAAAAAGTATCGTTTTTTACTCTACTTGGCCCAATTCATTACCATATTCCATTTCACCTTGTACTACAAAGAATACATCTTCGGCTTCGTATGGTCCCATTTCATCTTTCTTGGATTCAGCAATGATAAAATCTACAATTTCATCTTGATCGATTGAGACATATCCCTCTTTATCAGGTTCTGCATCCAAACAGCCACTATTAACGTAGTACTCTACAATCAAGTCGAGGATGTAATACAAATCATCTTCAGTGAACTTTTCTTTTAATTCTTGAGGTAAATAGTTTTGAATAAACTCTACCGTTTTTGCATCGTCCTCATCTTCCAACAAGAAATCTTCTTCCAATCCCATTTTATTACTATTTAAAGGGTGAATTATTTTTTAAGCAATTCTTTATATCTACAAGGGAGTTCTCTAGGGTTCAAAGAAATAGAGACTCGCTAGCCATTATGGTTTGATCTATGAAAGATTTAGCACAATAGACCAACCCTTTCGTTTACGAATCATAAAGCGCTTTAACTATAATCAAGGAGTCTAACTCTTTGAATTAGCCTAATAAAGCTTTTATTTTCTCTTCCAATTGTGATTTTGTAGCAGCACCTACTTGCTTATCTACAACCTCACCACCTTTGATAAAAAGAAGTGTAGGAATGTTACGCACACCAAATTTAGCTGAGAGCTCATCATTCTCATCCACATCACATTTACCAATGTTTACTACCTCTTTATACTGTGCAGCCAACGCATCCACATCTGGACCTATTTTCTTGCAAGGACCACACCAAGGTGCCCAAAAGTCTACCACCATAGGTTTACCTTCCGCCAACAACGCTTCAAAGTTGCTATCTGTTATTTCTAAAGCCATATCTCTTTTTTTTATGTTAAACTTCTATCGCAAATATACTAATTTATTTTATACGTAAGATTTGTATTGCCCTTTAAATACCACATCATCTCTTTTTGCACAGAAATCTTTAATGTACGAGATGTTAAATTGACATACATCTGTCCATCATCATCCAATACGTTTATGTAGAGTTCAGCCTCCCCCGGATGTTCTTTACAAAGAGCTACCAATTCGGCTATCATCTGTTCATCGATTGCTGACAAAGAGGTGGTTATGGTTACCTTCTCCACCAACTTATCTTTCACCTCGGGCAGTAGCTCAATCGTTCCTATCTTCACCTCCCATTCATCTTGCCTCCATTGCTTGGGTTGACACTTGGCTCTTATAAACAGAAACATTCCTTCTGCAAAAAAGTTCTTCTTCTCTAACCAATCATTACCAAAAAGAGCAAATTCAGCCGAGCCCGAATAGTCTTCCAATTTGGCAATCCCATAAGGCTTTCCATTCTTCGTATATCCTTCACGAATCCCCGTAACAATCCCTCCTATTGTCAAATCTCGATTTTGAAGTGGTGTTAAATTGGAGAGCTCGGCCATACGAGTAGAGCATACATTCTCTAAAATTACAGCATACTCATCCAAGGGGTGTGCCGATAGGTATATACCAACCAATTCGCGCTCTTTATTTAGCTTTTCCAAATCGCCCCAAATAGGTGCAGGCACAATTTCAGGAGTTGCTATTTCAATCAAATTATCTCCTCCAAAGAGCGAATTAACAGCAGCAGACTTATCTATTTGAAACTTGTTACCATAGCGGACTAACACCTCTGTAAAGGTTTCATTCTTTGTGTTTTTTACAAAGAAATCTTCCCTCTTAATCTCAGTAAACTCATCAAAAGCTCCTGCTAAGGCTAGATTTTCTATGTTTTTCCGGTTGCAAGCAGATAGGTTAACACGCTGTACAAAGTCAAAAATAGATCTGTATACTCCATTTCTTTCTCGCTCATCTAAAATGGCTTGTACTGCATTTTCACCCACTCCTTTTATCGCTCCTAAACCAAAACGAATATCGCCTTTGCGATTTACAGCAAACTTTAAATGGCTCTCATTAACATCGGGTCCCAACGTATTGATACCCGTTGCCTTACTCTCATCCATCAGTTTCGTAATTTCCGTGATGTTAGAGATGTTTCGACTCATGGCTGCTGCCATATATTCGGAAGGATAGTTAGCTTTCAGATAGGCCGTTTGATAGGCTACCCACGAGTAACAAGTTGCATGCGATTTATTAAAAGCATACGAAGCAAACTTTTCCCAGTCAGTCCAAATCTTTTCGAGTGCCTTGGGATTATGTCCATTTTTCTCTCCACCTGCAATGAATTTAGGCTTCATTTGATCGAGCTTATCACGCAACTTCTTACCCATTGCCTTACGCAAAGCATCTGATTCCCCCCGCGTAAAGTTGCCCAATAAACGTGAAAGTAACATCACCTGTTCTTGATAGACTGTAATTCCATAGGTATCCTTTAGATACTTTTCCATCACAGGGATATCATACTCTATCGGTTTACGCCCATGCTTTCGATCAACAAAGTCAGGGATGTAATCCATCGGACCGGGTCGATAGAGCGCATTCATCGCAATCAAATCTTCGAAAGTAGTAGGAATAAGCTCACGAAGGTACTTTTGCATACCCGCTGATTCAAATTGAAAGGTACCCACTGTTCTTCCTTCACTATAAAGGGCATAGGTAGCAGAATCCTCAATATCGATCTCATCAATATCGATGACAATCCCTTTACTACGACGAATATTTTCTACTGCTTCTTTTATGATAGAGAGTGTTTTAAGACCTAAAAAATCCATCTTAATCAACCCTGTATCCTCAATAACTGACCCTTCGAATTGAGTGACAAGCATCTTTTCACCCGTCTCCTTATCGTCTGCTGTACTAATAGGTACCCAATCAGTTATATCATCACGGCAAATAATGACCCCACAAGCATGCACACCTACATTACGTACGTTACCCTCAAGCATTCGTGCATATTTAATGGTATCCCGCAGCGTTTGGTCAGCCGAAACCTCAGCAGCCTGTAACTCGGGTACATAAGCAATGGCATTCGTTAGATTTAGTTTCTTGTCAGGTATCTTATCGGGCACTAGCTTACAAAGCCTATCTGACTCGGAAAGAGGTAGTTTTTGTACACGTGCCACATCTTTAATGGCCAACTTGGTAGCCATTGTTCCGTAGGTAATAATATGAGCGACCTTATTATAGCCATACTTATCGGTCACCCAATTCAAGACACTTCCCCGCCCATCATCATCAAAGTCCACATCAATATCGGGGAGTGAAATACGGTCGGGATTCAAAAAACGTTCAAATAGCAAATCGTACTTAATGGGGTCAATGCGTGTAATCTCCAAGCAGTAAGCCACTGCTGAGCCAGCTGCCGAACCCCGTCCAGGTCCTACTGATACTCCTAACTCCTGGCGAGCTGCCTTAATAAAGTCTTGTACGATTAAGAAGTAACCTGGGAAACCCATCGTTTTCATGATGTAAAGCTCGAAGTTAATACGCTCCATCACTTCATCACTTAATACCTCACCGTAATATTTGCGGGCCCCCTCAAAAGCAAGTTTACCCAAATAGTCTGCCTCTAGCTTGATACGATAAAGCTTTTCATACCCACCCAGTGCTTCGATTTTCTCCTCTCCCTGCTCACGCGTCAATACAACTTGACCATTTTCGTCCTGCGTAAATTCATCAAAGAGAGCGTTCTCATCATATTTCTGACGATATCCCTCTTCAGTACCAAATTCTACAGGAATATCAAAAGTGGGCATTATAGGCGGATTGTCTATGGTGTAGTACTCTACCTGATCACAAATTGCAACTGTATTGGAGAGAGCTTCAGGAACATCAGAAAAGATGGAATTCATCTCTGCTTTTGTCTTCATCCACTCCTGTTTGGAGTAGAGCATCCGCTTAGGGTCATCTAAATCACGTCCCGTACTTAAACAGATTAGACGGTCATGTGCCTCAGCATTTACCTCATCAACGAAGTGCACATCATTGGTACAAACCAACTTAACATCGTATTTCTGAGCATACTCTATCAATTTAGGATTTACCTGCTGCTGCAACTCATAGGCTTCGTAGTTGGCACGTACAACAGTAGCTTTGTGACGCTGCAACTCCAAATAAAAGTTATCAGCAAATACTTTTTTAAACCAACGGATGGACTCTTCAGCCTGCTCCAGTTGCCCGCTTAATATGTGTCGAGGTATCTCCCCCCCCACACAAGCTGAACAAACAATAAGCCCCTCACTATACTTTTCCAACTGCTCCCGATCGGTACGAGGACGCATATAGAAGCCCTCGACCCAAGCATTTGAGACCAATTTAATTAGATTATGATACCCTTTTTTATTCTTAGCAAGTACAATTAAGTGATATCCTCCTTGGTCGGGTTTACCCTCTTTGTGCTTCATCGTGCGGCGTGCCACATACATCTCGCATCCAAAGATGGGTTTAAAGAGTTTATTTGTAGCAGCCAACAGCTCCTCTTGACAAGCAGAGAGTTCGTCGCTATTTTCGCCATCGACCTGTTGCTTTTCCAGCTCTTTTATTCTCTTCTTAAGCCCCTTTATTATTTTGTTGGTAGGACCATTCTTTTTACTAACATAGTTAAAGAACTCCTTAATACCAAACATATTACCATGGTCGGTTACTGCAATACCCTTCATTCCATCGGCTATCGCTTTATCTACCAATTTGGAGATGGCGGCTTGTCCATCTAAAATGGAATACTGGGTATGTACATGTAAATGGACAAAATCTTGCATCATCACTCTATCTATAATTAATAAAACATATAACTTATATGGAAAAAAGAGCGGTTGCTGTTTATTTTCAGCAAACCGATCAGTAGGGTTTGATAAACAATTTCCAATTATCTACATAATACACGAAAACTCAATTGTGTAAGTGCTATCTTTTGTGCTTTTGTACTTTTGTGTTTAAAACCTTTCATAATAATTAGGTATAAAGTTAATCAGCTGCATATAACGTCTAATACTCGCAAGTATTTTTGTAATCTGTTATAGATCAAATTATTATTGAGACTCTCTTTCATCCATTTAAGTGAAAAGTTCTCTCTACAACTATCTGTATGATACTATTATACAAAAAAGGTTGCGAACTTAAAGTAACTGTATTAAATTCTCCCTTCGAAATAACGTCTAATCCTAGTAAGCGATAAATAGACTCTCCTAGAATGAACTTTTCTGTGCTTATAATCCTTAATATCCAGATCTTTTTGTCCAATTGCATAATACAGATACTGACCCAATACTCTCCCCCTAAACAAGCAAAGAGCACGAAATCAGTCAACTGAGCCACAAGACATTACGAAGTAATTTCTACTACTTAGATAATAGAAAGAAATCTCGAATATGCGTATTGGAGAGAAAAATGCTCGTGTTCCTATTTATTGGTCCTACTTACTTATCCTGAAGATTCTAGCTATATAGAATCCTTGATTTCCCTTATAGCCGAAACATTTTTAATACCATTGCATAACACAACAACTATAAGGAAAATATTTCACCTAGAATAGTAAAGCAGGATTGTAATACGCCTCATAACTCCATCATGTTACAAAAATGGTAGCGAATAGTAGGATATCTAAGCAATCAACAACAATTACCGTGTCATTTAGGCTCCTTAGACGACTCCTGCTACAAATAATGGGAAGAGATCCATCTTACTACCATGAACCACCGGGATAGAATTTACTCATTCCCAAAGCAGGAGTAGATTGATTCTAAACATCGCATGGACTCTTTGTTAGTACTTAACTCTCTACTCCATTATGATTTCACAATTTTCAAGGCTCTTTATTACGGCTAAGCTCTCAACTCGCACCCCCTCTTCAACAAGAAGCGAACGACCATTTTGAAAGGCTTTTTCAATAACAAATCCCATACCTTCTAATTTAGCACCCGACTGTTTAATTAATTCAATAATTCCTTTTGCTGCATTTCCTAGAGCCAAGAAGTCATCAATAAAAAGAACATGATCCTCGGATGTCAGATAATTAGCACTCACACAAACCGAGTAGGTACAGTTTTTTGTAAAAGAACGAACAGTGGTCGATAGCATATTATCCATCGTACTAGGCTCTTTCTTTTTTATAAAGACAACGGGTAATTTTAATATATAGCCAACAAAAATAGCAGGTGCAATACCACTTGCCTCAATGGTTATAATTTTATTTATAGGAGTACCTCGAAAACGCTCTACAAACTCCTCTGCTATTTTGTAGAATAGTACGGGATCCATTTGATGATTGATAAAGCCATCCACTTTCAATATGCCACCAGGGAGACATTCACCCTCATCCAAAATACGTTGTTTGAGTAATTCCATAATTATTCTATATTATCTTCTTTAATGTGTATAAATAAATTCGCAAGAATAGCAGCCAGTCCACCTGTAGTGATACCCGAAGAGAAAACACCCTTTATTGAATCAGGCATTAGATTTAATATCTCAGGCATCAGCTCGACCCCTAATCCTAAAGAGACACTTGTAGCCAATACTAGCGTTGCTTTTCTTCCTATCTCTTGCGATGCAATAATGCGGATACCTGCTGCAGCAACGGTTCCAAACATCAATAAGGTCGCCCCACCCAAAACAGGAGCAGGCATGAGTGAGAAAATAATTCCAACAACAGGGAATATACCCAATAGCACCAACATTGCTGCAATATAATAACCCACATAACGACTAGCAACTCCTGTTAATTGAATGATTCCATTATTTTGAGCAAAAATAGAGTTAGGGAACGAATTAAAGATCCCAGCAAGCATCGAGTTTACTCCATCTGCAAGGATCCCTCTTGAGACACGTTTCACATATTTCTCGCCTGTAATTGTTTTACCAGATATCATTGAATTAGCCGTAACGTCACCAATCGCTTCTATCGCTGTTATTAAATAGACAAGCCCTATCGAGATAAAAGCCGATAGATTCCAGTCAAATCCATAACTCAAAGGAAGAGGTATTCGGAAAGATGCTGTAGAGGTAGAATCTGGTAAAGAGAAATCAATCATACCTAAAAAATAGGACAATATATAACCCATACAAATACCCAATACAATGGAACTCATGCGTAGGTATCTATTCTTACAACGATTCAAAAAGAGTACACTAAAAAGCACAGTGGCCGATATGCTCAAATATTCAAAGTTCCCAAAGGTGCCTTTTTCCATAGCCTCATAGCCACCTCCACAAGAGACAATACCCACCTTTATCAAGCTTAAGCCAATCAGTAGAACGACAATACCAGAGACCAATGGGGTAATTATGGTTGACAAATACCGAAAAGCTTTACTCATTACAATTTCAAGAGGAGCAGCCGTGATACAAGCCCCAAAGACAAGGGGAAGTCCACCCAATTGGCCTATGGCAATGATAGGACCTATAAAAGAGAAACTTGTCCCTTGAATACAAAGTAGCCTAACACCAACAGGACCAATACCTCGACATTGTATAAAGGTAGAGACACCTGAGGCAAGCAGAGCCATAGAGACAAGGAAACCTGTTGTCTCTACATCTAATTTCAGTGCACCTGCAATAATTAAGGGGGGAGTTATAATGGCAACAAAAATAGCTAGCAGATGCTGCATTGCAGCAAACATAGCATCTTTAAACGAGGGCTTTTCATCTACACCATAAATTAGATCAGCTTTTTGGGAAACTCCCACTATTTGCTCTTCTTTTGAGTTTTCTTTCATCTATCTTAGTTTGAACATTCCACGTATATTAAGCCCTATTGGTTATAGCATAACGAACCGCAAAATTCGCAATTATTCCCGAATAAAGCAAGAAAAACAGATATTCCTATCCTTAATTATTACACCCTACAAAAACTTCTTTTACGGAATATTGAAGATTAATAGAAAAAACTTAACATCCTCTTTCAATAAAGAACAGAAATTCCAATTAGCACTTCAATACTCCTTTATTTACAAGAACTCCCACACAGAGAGTTAGGGAGAGGCATCAATAATAGATACTAACGCTTAAATAAGTAGGCGTACAGTTTTAATTTATATCATGTGAATTTTCAATTTAAAGTGTGAGAACATCCACGATTGGGTATTTAAATTCTGATAGCATCAATTAATTAGCTTCACTTAATTATTTAAAAAAGATACAACAAAAAGGGGGTGTTTGGCATTTTTCCCCTTTTAATTTGGATAAATCTTTTAATTAGACTAATTTTGCGCCATAACACGCTTTAACTAGAACCATGAGTAGACTACAAAAATTAAAAAAGCTAAGAAAAATAAGATTACACAGAGAAGGAACCAACATTCTAATTGTAGGTGCATTCCTTTTTCTCAGCATAAATTCATTGGTGTTTTGGGCCTTTGAAAACAAAATCTTCTTCTATATTTTGGCAACCATTTCCACTGCCTTGTATTTAATTATGGTCAATTTCTTCCGTTGTCCCATTCGTTTATTCGAACAAGACTCCGAGAAAATAGTAGTTGCACCAGCCGATGGACGAATCGTAGTGATAGAGGAGGTAGATGAACATGAATACTTCCACGAAAAACGTTTAATGATCTCCATCTTTATGAATGTAGCCAATGTACATGCAAACTGGTATCCAGTAGATGGAGTCGTAAAACATGTAGATCACCACAATGGACAATTCATGAAAGCTTGGCTACCCAAAGCAAGTACTGAGAATGAACGCTCAATGGTTGTCATCGAGACTCCTGAAGGACATACCGTTATGGCTCGCCAAATAGCAGGTGCAGTAGCAAGACGAATTGTCACTTACGCTCAAGTAGGTGAAGAGTGCTACATTGACGAACACATGGGATTCATTAAGTTTGGCTCACGCGTAGACGTATACCTTCCCCTAGGCAGCGAAGTCTGTGTCGAGATGAACCAACACACAACGGGTAATCAAACCATCCTTGCCAAGTTAAAATAGAATGCTATGAAAATACAAATAGTCAACATACCCAATCTTGTTACCTGTTGTAACCTCTTTTCGGGGTGTATTGCCACTTATTTGGCCTTTCAAAGCAACTACCAACTAGCGATTCTCTTTATTATAGCAGGAGCTGTATTCGATTTCTTCGATGGCATGTTAGCCCGTCTTTTGAACGTATCTGGACCTATGGGCAAGGAATTGGATTCACTTGCAGATGATATTACATTTGGATTGGCACCCGCTGCTATGGTATTTTCCCTCTTTAAAGAGGTTCACTACCCTACTTTTATGGTAGACATAAAAGAGATTATGCCCTATACTGCCTTTATAATCGCCGTTTTTTCTGGATTACGTTTAGCTAAGTTCAACATAGATACACGCCAAACAACCTCATTTGTAGGGATGCCTACACCAGCCAATGCACTGTTTTGGGGATCTCTTATTGTAGGCGGAAAGGAGTACTTAGTGTCAGAAAACTTCAATGCGCTTTACCTATTGGCACTAGTGCTCATAATGTCTTACTTATTAATCGCTGAAATTCCTATGTTCTCCCTTAAATTTAAAAGTTTAGGATGGAAAGAAAATAAAGTAAGCTACCTCTTTTTACTCACCTCAGCCCCACTCTTTATCTGGCTACAGATTGCAGGCTTAGCAGCTGTTATTCTTTGGTATATCTTTCTATCCCTTCTAACTCGCAAAAAAGCATAGAATTGATCCGTATGGCACAGTTATTGCTAATACATTTGTAAAAACGAAAGATTATGTTTGGATTTTTAGGATTCTTCTTTATATTTATTCTTGTTATCATCCTCTTAGCCATTACCCTGTTGCAAAGAGTCGTTCGCTTTCTCTTTGGCTTTGGCCACAAATCATCAAACAGAGAGGAACAAAGAGGGGGTTATTCAACAGGTAGCTCCAATGAGAAACAAGGAAATAGTTCTCAAAAGAGTGTTGAGAAGCGAAAGATTTTCGACAAGAATGAAGGAGAATATGTAGAATATGAAGAGGTTAAAGAGTAACTCTTATCGCTTCCCTTGAAAAAAACGCTTCATCAACTGTGCGCATTCCTCTGCCAATATACCCTTAACAACTTCTGTTTTAGGATGCAATGCATCTGAAGCATAACGTTGGTATCCCCTTTTTGCATCTTCAGCACCAAAGACCAATCGTCCCATTTGTGCCCAAGCTATTGCCCCAGCACACATCACACAAGGCTCTACAGTTACATAGAGCGTACAATCACTCAAATACTTTCCGCCAAGTGTTCCTGCTGCTGCCGTTATGGCTTGCATTTCAGCATGAGCTGTCACGTCGTTTAACGTTTCAGTTAGGTTATGCCCACGCCCAATGACTCGACCTTTACAGACTACCACAGCACCTACTGGTACCTCATCTCGCTTCATTGCTTGCTCTGCCTCTAGCAAAGCTTGTTTCATATAATGTATATCATCTTCCATTATTACTTCCTCAAATCGTATTCAGTAAAAAATTAGTGAATGTTGGATATTTCTTTACTGCCAACAACTACCTCCTCATATCGTGTTCATTAAAAAGCGTAGGATAATCTTGCTCCAACTGCTTACAAATAAAAGAGAGCATTGTTTCTCGCATCCAACGTCCTTTATTGGTTATATGGTATTTTTTTAAATATCGATCAACAATGAGCTTCTCTTCATCACTCATCAAACATACCATACGCTGCTCCCGTTTAGGTTCGGATGCAGGCACTTTAATTCTTTTTTTCATACTTCCTTTCATTGTGACTACAAAAATAGCGTTACTTCCTAGAAGACAAAGGATTTATTTTGTTATTTTTGCAAAAAAGTAAGGTTATGGCGCAACATAATGAGTTAGGACAAACCGGTGAAGATTGGGCTGCAAAATATTTGATTAATAAAGGATATAAGCTACTACACCGCAATTGGCGCTCTGGGAAAAAAGAGCTAGACATCATAGCAGAGCGCAAAGGAGTACTAATCATTATAGAGGTAAAAACTCGACAAAACCTAACCTATGGAGCTCCTGAAGAGGCCGTTACCAACCAAAAAATAAGACGAATTATAGCTTCAACCGATGCATATCTACGTAAAAACCAGATAGATCTCCCCGTACAGTTTGACATCATAACCGTTGTAGGGAAAACAGCTCCATTTGAGCTAACACATATTGAAGAAGCATTTCTCCCTCCCATTTGGTAAAAAACGATTGCTGTGCTCATCAACAGCCAAAGCCCCCCGATTTATCACCAACAAAAAAACTCCTACCAAACCCAATCGTCGAGTTATGGTAAGAGTTTTATTATTTGTTAGTAGATCATTTAAGCTACCGAAGATGCTTTGAGTTTTAAAGCACCTCACAAATTACCTCCTCAAAAAGATATTCTAATCTAAAAGATTAGGCTTTTATATTAGGATCTTCAAGGTGGTAACCATACTTCTTATCAGCTTTTTTCAACATAAATGCCACAACAAAAGACAAAATAGCTATAAATGTAAACACGCACATAGGCAAAGTGTAATCATATCCACCCCCCTCTAGCTTGCAGTAGTCATCGAGAATAAAACCTATCAAGACAGGCACACCCCAAAGACCAACATTCTGAACCAAGAAGATTAAAGAGTAAGCTGTTCCTAATTGATGTGAAGGAAATATCTTAGCGACAGCAGGCCACATAGCCGATGGAACAAGTGAAAAAGCAATACCCAAAAGAAGCATTAACCCCACAGCAACAGTCCATTCTGTAACAAAAGGCAGCGCATATACAAAGTGTACAAAAATAAGCATACCCGCTCCAAACATCATCACAGAAGCTGATTTCCCTCGCTTATCGATAAATCTACCAAAAATAGGAGTAAGTATCAATCCCCCTAATGCAGGAAGACCAGCAATACTCCCCGCAAAGTCTTCATCAATACCATATTTATTAATCATCAGATCAGAAGCAAACTTTTGGAAAGGAAAAACACTCGCGTAAAATAGAACACATAGCAGAGCGATTAACCAAAAAACCGAACTTTTTAAAATAGTCCCCACGTTGTTAATCGAAAACTTCTCCTCTTCACTATCCTGCATCGGTTGTTCCATTTCTCTATCAAATCTTTTATCCATCACTGAGTAGAAAAAGAAAGCAATCATACCCAATACCAACAGAACCAAACCTATCAAGACAGGCACAGTAATCCCCATTGCTTTAGCAATAGGAATGGCTACTGAAAAGGCTACTTGCGAACCAATACGAGACAATGCTAACTGCACACCCATAGCCATAGCCATCTCTTTTCCGCTAAACCACTTAGCGATTATTTTAGTGACAGTGATACCTATCACCTCGATTCCGACCCCAACAGTGGCATAACCAGCAGAAGCGACAAGAACATTTAGTGGAAGTCCAAAATAGAGATTCGAATGATCGACAGTCATCTCCATCCCGTAATATTGCAGAATGGTACCCAACACCATCAGAATGGTAGAGAGTTTACCTGTAAAACGTACTCCAAAACGGTCAAGAATCAAACCACCCCAAAGTAGCATCAGAAAAAACACATTAAAAAAGCTATAAGCACCCATCAAAGTACCAAAGTCAGTACTTGACCAACCCAATTCACTTTCCAACATTGTTTTCAAAGGTGCCACGACATCAGTTGCAAAATAAGATGACATCGTTGTAAAGGTCACAATACCCAATGCACCCCATCGCATTGCAGCAGAATCATTCAATTTTCTCACTTTCATATTATTCTTATTTGATTAAATCATCGTTTAAAAATCGATACAAAGATAGACTTTTTCCGCAAAAAGAGATTCATTTAAACAAAAAGTTCTATCTTTGCAGCGATTATATCATTAGATTTGTGTCATTTGTCTAAAGACACAAAAAACAAAATTAAAAAAAATAACTTATTATGAAAAAAAGCAAAATGATGGCTGCTAGCCTCTGCCTAAGTGGAACTATTTTGTTCTCTTCATGCATTGGCTCATTTGCCTTGTGGAACAACATTAAAGATTGGAATAACACGGTAGGAAACAAGTTTGTAAACGAACTTATTTTTATCGCCTTTAATATTGTCCCTGTATATCCTATTGCGGCAGTTGCAGATATGCTTGTCATTAATTCAATCGAATTCTGGAGTGGTTCAAACCCTATAGCATCAATTGGTGAAACCAAAGAAGTGCAAGGAGAAAATGGCAAATATTTGGTAACAACCAATGAAGATGGCTACACAATTGCTAAAGAAGGAGAAAGCCCAGTAGATCTTACTTACAACGAAACTACAAAAACTTGGAGTGCTACAAGCGAAGGAGAAAGCGCTGACTTAGTGACTTTAAATGAAAATGGATCAGCTACAGTTTACATGGGGAATGGTACATCAATGACTGTTATGCCTGATGAACAAGGAGTGACAAATGCAAGATTGGCTACAGGAGGTACTCTCTTTTTTGCAGCACGATAAATAACAAAAAGCCTCGTATCTTCGCTATCAAAACCGATAGTAATAAGAAGCTTTCCCATCCCATTACTATCCCAACATACCTTGATGCAAAATGGAAGTTCTTTTTCAACTGACTAAAGGTATCTAGTAAGAGGATATAAATAAGAAGTAATCTCCCTCTGCAACTCTCCATTTACACCAGTAAAGAGAGTTGCAGAGGGAGATTTTTCTATTCAAAACATTGAGCTCCGATAAAATATTATTGCTATCAGATACAGCTTTTGGCTGATAGCAAACCTTTGAACCTTTAGGAAAGAGCAATCCTTTGGAGGCAAACAATCCCCACTGGAAGAGAACATGGCTCACCTGCAAAAGTTGTGGAATGACGTTCTTTTTGTTAATTTTGCTCCCTATAAATTAACTGCGTTTTTAGTATGCTTATTACCCTTTTAGAAAGCCTTCTTCCCGAAGGTATATTGTCCGATTTTAAAGTAACT
>JBOFMR010000018.1:0-10477 GCA_051658485.1 Phocaeicola sp. | reverse complement strand
TTCTCACTCACTCTTATGGTAGCAAATAATCAGGTTCATACGCAATTCCTATATATCATTTCATCTATTCTAGACAAGTCCTGCATTCGTTTAAACAAATGGCGACGTGATTTTATCCTTGAAGTGTTTGTTTTGTTCTTACTCATCCCAGGTCGTATCAACTTCCTTCAATTTGCCCGTTATAGTTCTTACGGTGAACAACGCTTTAGGCAACAATTTACCAAAGTTTTTGACTTTATGACTTTCAACTCTGCCTTAGTCAAAGATACCTTTTCAGGACCACTGGCCATTGCAATCTATCCCATTTTTAGTCAATAACAATCCAATGATGAATAGATTACGGCTGATAATGGAAAAAGTTTGCAAAATAGGAGGAAATAAGACAACAGTTAGATATAAATTTCTATTTTTGTAATATTGCTGTCCAGTAAAGATAGAGAATGAATCATTATATCGCCTGATGATCAATGGCTTGCTGATACTTCTTAGAAAAGGGAATCTCTTTTTTGCTGGCTAATGTTTTTGACAAACTCAATAGATATAGACCTTAATTGGAGCTTATTTGCTCGCTAATAGATTTCTGGGAATCATAAAGTAACGAATTAACACTGAATTAACACCGAATTAACCTACTGATAGGCACGATATCATATATAAATTTAAAAATTCGAAACAGTTTCTGATTTTCTGATTATTTGTAGAACGATTTACTAACTTAACAAGCAAATCTTATTGGAGATTCTTCAATGAGTTTGTTTTAACCCCAATATTTTAAGCTATGGATAAAGATAATATTGAATATGATGTAATTGTTATAGGAGGAGGGGCAACAGGTGCAGGTACGGCTAGAGATTGTGCACTTAGGGGCTTGAAAACCTTGCTTGTAGAGAAAAGTGACTTTACGGCAGGAGCTACTGGACGTAATCACGGTCTCTTACACAGTGGTGCTCGCTATGCAGTAACAGACAAAGAGTCAGCCTCAGAATGTATCGAAGAAAATATGATCTTGCGTAGAATTGCAAAGCACTGCGTTACGGAAACAGAAGGTCTATTTATTACTTTGCCTGAGGATGACATAAACTATCAACCCAAATTTATTGAAGCATGCAGAGCGGCAGGGATATTGGCTGAAGCGATAGACCCCAAGGAGGCAATACGGCTAGAACCCTCTGTGAATAGATCACTAATAGGAGCGGTCAAGGTTCCTGATGGTTCCGTGGACCCCTTTCGTTTGACAACTGCTAATGCTATAGATGCAAAGCTACATGGAGCGACTCTTCTTACCTACCACGAGGTTATTGGATTTATAAAAGATGGGAATCGTATCGTGGGTGTAGAGTTAAGAGACCGATTGGGCAATGTACAAAAAAAGGTATATGCTAGGATTGTTATCAATGCAGGGGGTATCTGGGGACATAAAATAGCGACTATGGCAGGAGCCAAAATTAATATGTTTCCAGCTAAGGGATCTTTGCTCATTTTTGGCCATAGAGTAAACAATCTAGTTCTGAATAGATGCAGAAAACCTGCTGATGCTGATATTTTAGTTCCTGGAGATACTATCTGTGTTATTGGGACTACATCTAGTCATATCCCTTATGACGAGATCGAAAATATGTATGTAACCCCTCAAGAGGTTGATTTGCTTGTTAGAGAGGGAATGAAGCTATCTCCCATTTTAGAGTCCACGAGAATTTTAAGAGCTTATGCTGGCGTTCGTCCTCTAATTGCATCAGACGACGACCCATCGGGACGCAGTATCAGTCGAGGAATCGTTTGCTTGGATCATAGTACCCGCGATGGAATTGAAGGGTTTATCACAATTACAGGAGGGAAGCTAATGACCTATCGCTTGATGGCAGAGTGGGCAACAGATTTAGCTTGTAAGAAGTTGGCTATTGATGCCAAGTGTACGACTGCAGAGGCTCCACTTCCTGGTTCAGAGGTCGATGTTGAAAAAAAGAGTAGCACTAAGAATACGACTCCTTTAGACTCAATCGTATTGAAAGCTGTGGAGGGAAGACATGGGAAGAAAGTAGGTAGGTTAGCACATGCCAATAAGTATGATATATCTATGGTTTGTGAGTGTGAGGGGAGCTCTGTTGGCGAGGTTAAATATGCAATAGAGGAGCTGAATGTAAAAAACCTTGTGAGTTTACGAAGAAGGACTCGGGTTGGCATGGGAACTTGTCAGGGAGAATTATGTGCCTGTAGGGCAGCTGGTCTTTTAGCTGATGCTCATCACTGTACTCAGCGTGCAAAAGATGACTTAGCTAGCTTCCTTAATGAACGTTGGGTAGGAGTGTACCCTGTTGCATGGGGAGAAACATTATGTGAAACACAGCTGACCTCTTGGGTATATGAGGGAGTTTGTGAATTATCTCCATCTAATAAAAAATAAATATAAAGATATGAAGTTTGACTCAATTATAATAGGAGGAGGTCTTAGTGGCTTAACCTGTGCTATTTCGTTAGCAGTGAGAGGACAAAAATGTGCTATTATATCTTCTGGGCAAAGTGCACTCCATTTCTCTGGTGGTTCTTTTGATCTCTTGGGGCGTGTTAAAGGTCAGGACGTTTTGGATCCGTTTGAGAAGATGAATGATCTCTCTCCTAATCATCCATATAAACTATTAGGGCTTGACAGAGTAAAGCAGCTTGTCGAGCAGGTGAAACCTCTCTTTGAAAGATGTGGAGTGACACTACGGGGCTCTAATACGAATCATTATAGAGTAACACCGATAGGTGTGTTGCGTCCTACGTGGCTCTCTCTTGAGGACTTTAATGTCATCGAATCTAAAGAGTCTATCGGATGGAAGAAAATCGTAGTTCTTAATATCAGTGGATATTTAGATTTTCATACTAAATTCATTGCTGATGAATTGGAAAAATATGGTGTTGAGAGTAAGATAGGATCTGTCTCAACTCCCGAATTGGATAGGCTCAGAGAGAGTCCTACAGAGATGCGGTCTGCTAACATCGCTCAAACTTTAGAGAATAGAGAAGTGCTTGCAAAATTAGCTAGAGAGGTGAATAGACAACTTGATAAAGATACAGAGGCAGTTGTCTTGCCAGCTGTCTTTGGATTGTCTAATACAGGTGTTATTGAAGCGCTTAGAGAAATGGTTGTTAAGCCTATTTGGTTAATTCCAACGATGCCTATTTCAGTGCCAGGAGTAAGGACTCAGATGAAGATGCGTAACTATTTTCAACGACTAGGGGGTGTTTTTATGTTAGGAGACACGGTACTCTCTGGAGAGATTGAGAATGGGAAGGTTCTATCCATCAAGACTGCAAACCACGGAGATATCAAGATCAAAGCGGATAACTTTGTATTGGGCTCTGGAAGTTTTTTCAGTCATGGTTTAGTCTCCACTCCCAATCAAATCTTAGAACCCATTTTTAATTTGGACACTATCTCTGGTAAAACTAGAGAGGAGTGGTATGATAAGAACATCTTCAATGATCAGCCTTATATGTCTTATGGAGCAAAGGTAGGGAGTGATTTTAAAGGAGTGATAGATGGAGAAAAAATAGATAACTTGTATGTTATTGGCTCTCTAATTGGAGGATACAATCCTCTTAAGGAAGCTTGTGGAGCTGGAGTATCCATCTTAACAGCTATGAATGTAGCGGATAGTATTACTAAAAAAACAGAGTGATATGACTGACAAGAATTATAATATAAGTGATAACAACTTTGAACAGTGCATAAAATGTACTGTTTGTACTGTTTACTGTCCTGTTTCGGCAGTAACTCCCAACTTTCCTGGTCCTAAACAAGCTGGTCCAGATGGAGAAAGATTTAGACTTATGGCATCCTCTTTTTATGACGAATCGCTGAAGTATTGTTTGAATTGTAAGCGTTGTGAGGTAGCTTGCCCGTCTAATGTTAAAATAGGGGATATTATACAGTCAGCACGGATTAAGTATAGCAAAAAACCTCTTAAGGTGAGGGATGTAATGTTAGCAAATACAGACATTGTGGGCACTTTATCTTCTGCTTTTGCTCCTGTTGTCAATTTCTCATTGGGCTTAAAGCCTGTCAAATATCTTATGGATAAGACATTGGCTATAGATTCGCATAGGCAGTTCCCTAAGTATTCGAACGAGAAATTTGAGTCTTGGTATAGAAAAAAAACAATGGCATCCCAAGCGGAATATAAGCATCAGGTTAGCTTCTTTCATGGCTGCTATGTGAATTATAATTTCCCTAAACTAGGGAAAGATCTTGTCAAGGTTCTTAATGCTTTAGGGCATGGTGTGAATCTTCTTAGAGATGAGAAGTGTTGTGGGGTGGCATTGATATCAAATCAACTCATAAAGCAAGCTAAGAAGCAAGCCATTCATAATGTAAATTCCCTAAGGGAGTCAGTAGAGAAGGGTAGACCTATTGTTGGGACATCATCGACGTGTATTTTTACTTTACGGGATGAATACCAACATCTATTGAAAGTTGATAATTCGGATGTTAAAAATCATATTGAACTTGCAGTAAGATTTATATTTAGATTGGTTGAAGAACAAGGATATAGGATAGCCTTTAAAAAGGATTATAAGGCTAAGGTGGCTTACCACACGCCTTGCCACATGGAGAAGTTGGGTTGGTCTATTTATTCATTATTTCTGCTGAGAATGATTCCTGGTCTAGAACTATATGTGTTAGACTCTCAATGTTGTGGAATTGCAGGGACTTATGGATTCAAGAAGGAAAACTATGAAGTTTCACAGAAGATAGGAAGCTCCTTATTTAGACAAATAGAGAGTATGGGGGTAGATTTTGTTGCTACAGATTGTGAAACTTGCAAATGGCAAATAGAGATGTCCACAGGTGTAAGTGTTGAAAACCCAATTTCTATATTAGCAGAGGCTATTGATATAGAAGAGACCATAAGATTAAATAAATCACTTAACTAATATAATACCAATATGAAACAATATATACTATCACTCGACCAAGGAACGAGTAGTTCTCGAGCTATTGTTTTTGACAATGAAGGAAAAATATGTTCCGTTGCCCAAAAAGAGTTTACTCAGTTCTTTCCAAAATCTGGCTGGGTTGAGCAAAACCCCAATGAAATTTGGTCGTCTCAAGTTTCTGTGATTGCAGAGGCTATCTCTAGTATCGCAATCAATGGGAAAAACATAGCGGCTATAGGCGTTGCAAACCAGAGAGAAACGACAATCGTATGGGATGTAGAGACTGAGGAGCCCATATACAATGCAATTGTTTGGCAGGATAGAAGAACCTCTGCTTACTGCGATGAGCTCAAAGAGAGAGGCAAACAGGAGTTAATTAGAGACAAAACAGGTCTGATGGTTGATGCTTACTTTAGCGCAACTAAAATAAAATGGATCCTTGACAATGTTCCTGGTGCAAGAGAGAGAGCCAACAAGGGGAAATTGATGTTCGGAACGGTTGATACTTGGCTTATATGGCGTTTGACTAGGGGAGAAGTGCATGTAACCGATGTTAGTAATGCTTCTCGAACAATGCTTTATAATATTTATGACCTCAAATGGGACGATGAATTGTTAGAGCTTTTTGATATTCCCGCTTCAATGCTACCAGAAGTTAAGTCGTCTAGTGAAGTGTATGGACACACCACCACCACAATCTTTGCACACAAAGTGCCTATTGCGGGAATTGCAGGCGATCAGCAGTCAGCTCTTTTTGGACAGATGTGCGTAGAACCAGGTTCTATAAAAAATACCTATGGAACAGGTTGCTTCTTGCTAATGAATAGTGGTACAAAACCGATTAGTTCTAAGAATCATTTGATCACTACTATTGCATGGAAAATAGGAGATACTGTAAATTATGCGTTAGAAGGGAGTGTCTTTGTTGGAGGCTCTGTTGTCCAATGGTTAAGAGATGGATTGGGTATCATTAAATCATCCTCAGAAGTGGAGGAACTAGCCGCCTCGGTGGAGGATACTCATGGCGTCTATTTCGTTCCCGCTCTAACAGGTTTGGGAGCTCCTCATTGGGATCAACACTGTAGAGGGGCTATTTACGGAATCAGTAGGGGTACTACTACAGCTCATATTGCAAGGGCAGCTTTAGAGGGAATAGCCTTCCAAACCATGGATATTGTAGAGGCAATGCAGAAAGATTCTGGGATTCCACTAAAAGAGCTAAAGGTCGACGGCGGAGCTTCTCAAAACAATCTCTTAATGCAAATGCAAGCCAATATATTGGATACAACTGTTATACGACCCAAAGTAACAGAGATCACTGCACTTGGAGCAGCCTACTTAGCGGGTCTTGCAGTGGGCTATTGGGGTTCGATAGATGAGATTCAACAACAATGGAAAGAGGATGCGAGATTTTCACCTAATGAAGACAAGCAGCTTATGAATGAGGCTAAAGAACAATGGGAAGATGCGGTTAAAAGAACATTAGCTACCAAATAAGAGAGTTATGGACGCACTATACATAAAATGTTTATATGAGTTTATTGGCACTTTGGTGCTAATATTACTCGGAGATGGAGTGGTTGCATGTTGCTGTTTAAATAAATCTAAAGGTCAAGGAGGTGGCTGGGTTGTTATCACCATAGCCTGGGGATTGGCTGTTATGTGTGGGGTACTTATTGCTGGTCCTTACTCTGGCGCACATCTAAATCCTGCCGTATCGATAGGTCTTGCTGTATCGGGAATCTTCCCGTGGATGTATGTTTTACCTTACATCGTAGCCCAAATGTTAGGTGCATTTTTAGGAGCTGTTTTAGTCTATGTCTTTTATAAAGATCAATTCGATGCGACAACAGATTCAGATACCAAATTAGCGGTGTTTTGCACAATGCCTGCAATCATGAATAAGCCAAGAAATCTTATTTCTGAAATAGTTGGTTCCTTTGTGTTGCTATTTGTAATCTTATCGATTGGAAATGTAGGAAATACACCACAGTTGGGTTTGGGAAGTATAGGAGCTATCCCCGTTACGTTTTTAATCATTTCTATTGGGATGTCTTTAGGAGGAACAACTGGATATGCTATTAATCCAGCAAGAGATTTCGCTCCACGTTTGGCACATCTAATTTTGCCCATAAAAGGCAAAGGTCCTAGTGGATGGGGATACAGTTGGGTACCTATTGTCGGCCCTATAATTGGTGGCATTATTGCCGGGATACTATATGTCTTAGTGCATAGCATCGTTTAATTCCGGTTTCCCCTTATATCCGCAACGACTACCCGTTTAGGATTTAGAAATCCCTTGATAGTGAATGCTTTCAAGGGATTTTTTTATCCTCAAAATTGGTTTAGTAATGTAGCCTGGAGTAATTTATGCAAAGCATCTCCTTTCGAAGGTTGGAACCCTACAGATACTGTCTATTACGAAACCCTTGATATTAATAGAGAAATTCTATCAAGAGAAATAGAAATATTATCTCCTAGAGTTGTAGTTATGCTAACAAGCAGCAATTGGGCAACTGATTTCGTCAAATGGCTTAATGATAATAGCCCTACGCAAAGTATTGCGAAGTGTGATTGGGGAGGCTATCAAGCCAAACTCTACAAGATCAAAGATAAGTATATCATTGTCTCTGAGCATCCAATGACCAAAGAAGAAACCAGTCATATTAAAGCTATTAGCTCACTTATTGATAAAGTAAACAACTTGGTTTCCACATCTGATTTGAGATAAAATAATGGCACGAAAATCATCAAAAGAGAGTACGGCTCGGCTGTTCCATCGCTATGTATGGTTGGTGGATATAATCTTCCGTGCGGGGCGGATTACCTTTGAAGAGATAAACAACCGTTGGGTAAATTCTAGTCTAAATAGTACGGGAGAGGATTTTCCTCTTAAAACATTTCACAACCACAAAATAGCTATTAGCGAGATGTTTGACATATACATTGAGTGCGATAAGCGAAACGGTTACACCTACTATATCGACAATTCGGACGATATGGAGCATGAAGGGGTGCGGTCGTGGCTAATGAATACCTTTACGGTCAATAACCTCATCAACGAAAGTCACAAGCTCAAACATCGCATATTATTTGAGCAAATCCCCAGCGGACAGCAGTTTTTAGCTCCCATTATTGAGGCGATGCGAGATAGTATGACAGTAGAGGTGACATACCAAAATTATTGGCACGACAAGTCTTATGTTTTCGAGGTTAAGCCCTACTGCATTAAGGTATTTCGTCAGCGGTGGTATGTGATTGGCAATAGTGCAAAGCAGGAGATACGCATCTACTCACTTGACCGAGTACAATCACTTCAAATCACCGATAATAAGTTTACTCTTCCTGCCGAATTCGATGGTGAGGAGTATTTTGCAAACAGTTTTGGCATCAGCAACTGCGGCAAACCTCAGTTTGTCAAGGTAAAAGTGTTGAATGCCGAAAAGAAAGATAGGTATTTCCAATCACTACCTCTGCATCACTCTCAGGAAGTTGTTGAGCAGACCCAAGATTACACCATCTTCAGTTACTACATTCAGCCAACATACGATTTTAGACAAGAGCTATTATCTCACGGAGCCGAGATCGAAGTCTTATCTCCGCAGTGGTTCCGAGAAGAGGTATCAAATATAATCAAGAAACAAGCAGCTCTTTACACTTGATGAAAATAATATTCATATCAGACACGCATGGTAAACACCACCAAATAGAGTTACCCGAAGGGGATATGATTATCCATTCGGGTGATATTTCGGGCAGAGGTAGGGTTAATGAAGTTGAGGATTTTCTCGGTTGGTTTACTTCGCTCGATTGCAAGTATAAGATATTTATCGCAGGGAATCACGTTTTTTACTTTGAAAACAAATCTCAAAACTCTATTCAAGAGCTAATGCCCGAAGGCGTTTATTACCTATGTGACAGTAGCGTTGAGATAGGAGGTTTTCGTATCTATGGATCACCTATCACTCCATTTTTCTATAATTGGGCATTCAATCGTCATCGTGGTAATGACATCAAACGTTATTGGGATGTTATTCCCGACGACAAAGATATACTAATCACTCACGGACCTGCTTATGGCATTTTAGACCGTACCGTAGGTGGCGATAATGTTGGATGTGAAGAGCTACTTTCAGCGATTAAAAGTAAAAAGCCGAGGTATCATCTATTTGGGCATATCCACGAAGGATACGGAGTATTTGAAGAAGATGGAACCATATTCATCAACGGTAGTTCTTTAGATGAAAATGACCTAACTGTCCACGCTCCGATAACTATTGAGATGTAGAATTAATTCGAAATTTAGCATTTACGAAGTATGGTCAAACATTTGTGGAATTTTTCGATCTTTTCTTGGTGTGCTGTATACAAAGAAACAGAAGTGTTTTATTAAGCCTTAAGGCGTTATTATTTGTCGGATTTGTCTATTTTTGCAGATAACCACTTGTAGATATGCTTTTGATAAATTCTAGTTAATAGTATTTCCCAAATCGAGCATCTAATAGACTAGACGTGGTGGATTGGTGCTCATATTAAGCACCAATAGATAAGTTATCGGCAACTGGTATTGCCAACTTTTGGTGGACATTTAGCGGTTGCAGTAGCTTGTCTGCTGTATCTGCTTTACTCCAAAATTAGTTAGAAGTTAAAGTGTTACCAAATTGGACAATAATGCATTTTACTTCTGGTTTCTCATTTTTAAACCAATTAAAAAGTTTCATTTTGAATTATTCTTGTGTATTTGTAAATAAAAAATAAAAACATATATATTATGAAAAAACTAATCCTTTTAACTCTAGTTCTTGTTTCATCATTATTTACATCTGCTCAAACAACCCATTTTGGAATGGTTCTAGGTCAATCTTATAATTTATCAGAAGTAACAGCATCTTTTGAAAGTCTGTATGGAAGCTCTTGTATGTGCGGTTCTTCTAGAAAGTTTTATAACGCAATGATTTTTAAAAAATGTGATTTTCAAGGTGCTGAATTTAGTTCTTGTGATGTTTATTTTTTTGGTAATCAGTTCTGGAAAATTATATATAAAAGAACTTTAGAAAATCCAGAAACTATTGCTGAATTTTTAGAAACTGAATATGGTGACTACTCTGATTCTGAAGGAGGTTATGAATATAGAGGTATTTCAATAAAATTTGAGGGAAATAATTTGCACTTTATTAGTAATAAAGTAACTCGTTCAATGTTCAATTCTATTAACGGAGGATTCTAAATTACACTAGGTGGGTTTGTCCCACCATTTTTAAAAATTAAATATTTCATTGTTGTAAATTGGATTCCTTAGAAACATTCCTAAAGCAGATTTCTCATTAGTGGTTAGTTTTTTTGTGTTGCCTATCGTACTCTGGTAGTACTGACTGCGTGCAATTTTCTTAAAATTGCTTTTCTGTGCAAAAAACGCTCCATATCCAGCCACTTTTGAGGTTGGTTGCTGCCACTGCAGCGGTTTAATGTTACAAAGTTATTTTTTTTCTCCGACGTGATTCTCCTTTTAGGTCAAAACGTATAGCTGTATGCACAATTCTATCAAGTATTGCCTCTG
>JBOFMR010000017.1:0-1284 GCA_051658485.1 Phocaeicola sp. | reverse complement strand
CCATCAGAAATAAACTTTACACCAGAGTCCTGCAGGTCATTGTTATTCAGATCCAGCTCTCTCAGGACAGAGTTTGAGGACTGTAGAGCTGATGACACCATTTCACAATGCTGATCTGAGAGATCACAGCCTGAAAATCTAGAAGACATTAAATAAAATTTAAGAAATAACAAAACAATAAAGACATGTACGGAGGGTTGCCAGTTTAAACAACTGTTTTGTCTGTAGGTTTATGGAGTGTTGTTGTGAATCAGTTAATACAACTCTGGAATAGCCTTCCTGATAACGTTCGGGGGTTCAGACACAAGCTCTCTGTTTAAATCTAGATTAAAGACACATCTCTTTGGTCAAGCATTCAAATAATGCATCTCATAATCTTGGACTGCAGTTATATCTGATCAAATCCTCATTATTATTCTTTAGCTTGGGTTAAACAAATTAATTTTACATGGTTGGAACAGCAGCTACGCTAATTATGTCTATATTTGTTTCTCTGTTTCTGCTGGGATTGACATCCCGTGGTAACTAGGATCTACACAAGCTTCAGTCTGGATCCAGAACACCTGAGAAGAGATGATGCCAACCCCTCAGAGGACCTCAGATGATGCCAACACTGAAACAACACACAGAACTACCAAATTTAGCTTTTTTCGTACATTTCTGCCATATGTCCATAAATTGACAGTCACCACTGATAAGCTACTACTAAATATTGTAGAAACTTAATTTAATGTAAAGTTGCTTTGCAACGATTTGTATCGTAAAAAGCGCTATACAAATAAACTTGAATTGAATTGAATAATGGTAAAATTATTACCCAATATATAATTTAATCATGACGATAAAATTCCCAATGCCTTTCGCGTCTGCATATTGACGCCAAAGGTTTCTTATTTAAAGCAATGGAGGACCCTGCACGTCAGAAAAAGTGACACCAAAGTGTCCTGACCAAACGTCAATATGTGACGAGTTGGGAGTGAGAATATAAGCTGGGTTTCCATCACCCTGCTTTTATGCACATTTTGAAGTATCGCATCAGAATCGAGTGATGGAAACGCTGAATTTCGAATTAAAATGCCTTAATTCACAAAAATGTTTTTACGCTCGCTTGAGGTGGTTTTTGACTTGTGCGAAAAAGGGTTAATGCGAATAATGGGAGATGGAAATGCATTTTGCGAATAAATTCCTCCAAGCGCATCAAAAAAGTCATGTGACTTTGCGCTATGGGACGGCAAATCCTGACTAACCAGCGGTCCGATCTTGTTCCACAGCATCTGAAATGTT
>JBOFMR010000016.1:0-1430 GCA_051658485.1 Phocaeicola sp. | reverse complement strand
CTCAACTTTCGTAATCGTGAATCGTGTCAATATATCGGCAGGTAAAACAACCTGAGCTAAAAGTAGTAATCCGTGTGTATCCATGCAGCAAAGATAATAATTTTAAAAGGAATCCCCAGGGTTTATCGGGTGAGCCCTTATCATACGCCTTTTTCTGTATCATAGCTCTCCTAAAACGACTAATAACACTATGGTCAGGACATTTATCATCTAAACTTAGACCAACAAAGCGACTAAAAGAAATACGGTCGTTTACTTGATCTTCAACTTCATAATCACTCAAATCATACCAGCTTTGTAATAAACAAATCTTGAAGAGAAGTAAGCCAGGATAACTAGGACGGCCAGCTACGCTTTCACCTTTACTATAACTCTTACCAATAATCGTATCAATACGTTTCCAATTAATCAAGGTATTGACCTGATTAATTGGAAACGCATTGATTTTACGTCGTACAACGGCTAAATCAGCAAAACCGATATATTCTTGCTTTTTCATATACGAATATAATAAAAAAAATAGCAGCAAACAACTAATAATCAAATAATTAATCAGCAATATGCTTTGCAACGGTCTCAAAGAGGAAGAGAACTTTTTGTGGCTTTGCTAGGGGTATTTGTAAATCTTTGTTAATACAAGGCATGGGGAATTATATAATTTTTTTAATATATTTATTTTTATTACATTTGCACTGTGATAATCACAAATAATACACAAATACTATTTTAGTTATGTTTAAATTAATAAAATCAACACTTTTTGTTCTTTCAGTCATTCTAGCAATGAGTAGCTGCTCAGAGGATCATGTTGTGGAAGCACCTACAAGAATGAGTATTGCCTTTGGGGCAGATGATAACGGAACTGTAGGGCCCGAAGGTGTGCAGAGTGGCAGTGTGGGAGATACAATCTCCTCTGTAGCAATAGCAAATACGAATTATGCACTTGAAGGGTGGTACAATGGAGATGTGAAGATTAGTCCATCGGAGGATTTTATCTTCTCTGATAATACCTTAAAGGTGAAATTAACACAAGCAACGAAAGATCAGACTTATACTGCGAAGTTTAAACTTGCGACTTACAAAGTAACGTTTGCCTCTGAAGATAAGGATATGGGAACGGTAGACCCCGACGGTGAAAAGGGTGGCAGTGCGGGAGAAACAATCTCCTCTGTAGCAATAGCAAATACGAATTATGCACTTGAAGGGTGGTACGATGAAACTGGGAAGATTAATCCATCGGAGGATTTTATCTTCTCTGGTGATACTTTAAAGGTGAAATTAACACAAGCAACGAACGGTAAGACTTATACGGCGAAGTTTAAACTTGCGACTTACAAAGTAACGTTTGCCTCTGAAGATAAGGATATGGGAACGGTAGACCCCGACGGTGAAAAGGGTGGCAGTGCGGGAGAAACAATCTCCTCTGTAGC
>JBOFMR010000015.1:0-23912 GCA_051658485.1 Phocaeicola sp. | reverse complement strand
CCAATGCATTTGCAGAATCATTTAATGCTAAAATCAAAGCTTTTAGGGCAAGCTTAAGAGGAGTAATTGATGTGAAGTTCTTCCTATTTAGGCTAACGAAAATATATGCGTAGTCCCCAGGGTTTATCGGGTGAGCCCATTTCGAGGCGGTAATCTAAAAACTAATATTTACATCACAAGTTCAGTAACAGATTATGAAAAAAGTACTCTTTCTAGCTGTTTTAGCTATTATTAGCTGGAATACTACCATTGCCTATGCGCAAGAAAAAACATCAGTGAAGCCACAAGTGGAAACAGCCTTGCAAAAGAAGCATTTCACAATTCGCATAAATCAAGCTATCCCACAAAGTGGAAAGAGCCAAATGTTAACCTCAGAATATGCATTAACTGTGCGGAACGACTCTCTCTTTTCGTATCTACCCTATTTTGGTGTAAGCTATAACATCCCCTATGGAGGTGGGCAAGGGCTTATTTTTAACGCACCTCTTACTCAGTATAAGAGTCAAAAAGGGAAAAAAGAGAGTACTCGAATTGAGTTTCATACCCAAAGCGAGGACGATCGCTTCGTTTATTACTTAACCATTTTCCCAAATGGAAAAAGTACACTTAATGTGCAACCTACCAACCGACAAGGAATTACCTTTTATGGTGAGATGGTGGTAGAGGAGTAGTCAAATAAGATTTTTCCTTGACTTAATGCGTGTTGTGTGAAAAAAGAGGGGCTTTGTGCTTGTTTTTATAAGAAATAAGTTGTAATTTTGCGTCCTATTTAGTCCGATTGGGTAGAAAGAAGCAGGTGTAAGTGCACCTCACCTACCGGAGAAACCCGTTTAATATATTTTAAAATGTACGTAATTGTAGAGATTAACGGTCAACAGTTTAAAGCTGAAGAAGGCAGAAGATTGTTTGTACAACACATCCAAAACGCTGAAAATGGCGCAACTGTTGAGTTTGACAAAGTATTGTTGGTAGACAACAATGGAACTGTAACTGTAGGTGCTCCTACTGTAGAAGGCGCAAAAGTAGTTTGCGAAGTTCTTTCTCACCTAGTTAAAGGCGACAAAGTACTTGTATTCCACAAGAAGAGAAGAAAAGGTTACAGAAAGATGAACGGTCACCGTCAACAATTTACTGAGTTAACTATCAAACAAGTTATTGCTTAATCATTAAAATTTTAGAAAGAAATGGCACATAAAAAAGGTGTAGGTAGTTCTAAGAACGGCCGTGAATCAGCAAGCAAAAGATTAGGCGTAAAGATTTTTGGTGGACAAACTTGCAAAGCAGGTAACATCATCATTCGTCAAAGAGGTACTGAATTTCACCCAGGTGAAAACATCGGTATGGGTGTAGACCACACATTGTTCGCACTTGTAGATGGAACAGTATCATTCAAAGTAGGTCGTAACGACAAGAGATTCGTTTCTATCGTTCCTGCTGTTGAAGCGTAATTAAATACGTTATACAAAAAAAAGATTAAAGAGGCTCTTCCTTCACGGAAGAGCCTCTTCTTTGTAAATAACAATAGCAAACTTTTTCCCATACTACAGAGTTGTGCTTTTTAATAGATCGCTTTCTGTTTTGGCTGAAGAATAGCTATTTAAGGTGAGTTACCCCTTTTTTCGGCTAGGGAATTCTTTCTATTTAAGCTCAGCTCTTTTTGGAATTTTCTGTACATCTACATTGGCAGCACTTTTTTAACTTTACCAAAGTAGCGTATCTCTTTTTTACTTATCTTTGTCTCTCAATTCAAGAAATATCAAAAATAAAGAATCGATATGCTTACCATTAAACAAATAACAGAGAATACCGAAGCGGTACTCAAAGGATTGACTAAAAAGAACTTTAAAGAGGCAGAAGCTACTATCAACCAAGTAATTGCCTTTAATGATAAAAGACGCAATGCGCAAAACTCCCTAGATAAGAACCTAGCCGAAGTAAATGCACTCTCCAAATCCATCGGACAATTGATGAAAGAGGGAAAAAAAGAGGAGGCAGAAGCAGCTAAAAATAGGGTTGCAGAAATTAAAGAGGTAAGTAAATCACTGCAAATAGCTATGGATGAAGCAAGCGAAGAACTTCAAAATTTGCTATTTACGATCCCTAATATTCCTTACGAAGGAGTGCCTGAGGGGAAAACACCTGAAGAGAATGTAGTAGAGCGTGAAGGTGGCGTACGTCCAACTTTACACGAAGGTGCACTACCTCATTGGGATTTGATTAAGAAATACGATATTGTCGACCTAGATTTAGGTGTTAAAATAACTGGTGCAGGATTTCCTGTATACAAAGGTAAAGGTGCACGCTTGCAACGTGCTTTGATTAACTTCTTTATGGATGAAGCTAACAACTCGGGCTATGAAGAGATTATCCCACCAACTGTAGTAAATGCTGCTTCAGGATTTGGAACAGGACAGCTGCCTGATAAAGAGGGACAAATGTACCACTGTGCTGTAGATGACTTGTATCTAATCCCTACGGCTGAAGTACCTGTAACTAACATCTACCGTGATGTAATTTTGGACGAAAAGCAACTTCCTATTAAAAACTGTGCCTATACACAATGTTTCCGCCGCGAAGCAGGTTCGTATGGTAAAGATGTACGTGGCTTGAATCGTTTACATGAGTTCTCTAAAATAGAGATTGTTCGCATTGATAAACCCGAAAATTCGGAAGCCTCTCATAAAGAGATGTTGGCTCACGTAGAGGGTTTAATCCAGAAATTAGAACTACCTTATCGTATATTACGCCTTTGTGGAGGTGATATGAGCTTTACTGCTGCACTTTGTTTTGACTTCGAGGTCTACTCAGAAGCACAAGAGCGTTGGTTAGAGGTGAGCTCAGTCTCGAACTTCGATACTTATCAAGCTAATCGTTTGAAATGTCGCTATCGTACAGCTGAAAAGAAAACAGAACTTTGCCACACCTTGAATGGATCGGCATTGGCTTTACCACGTATCATGGCAGCTTTATTGGAAAACCACCAAACACCCGAAGGAATTCGCATTCCAAAGGTACTGGTTCCTTACTGTGGATTTGATATCATAGACTAAAAGAGTATCTCTTCTTAACTATAAACCAATCAGTAAGGAGGAGAAACAGGAGGTAAAACAACAATATGACTCTCGATTGCTACTAACCAAAAGCAGTCGAGAGTTTTTATATACAAACGTTTTGATATATAATACCCCTACTTGCCTTGACGAAAAGAAAGTGATAGAAAGGGATGAATTGTAAAACGATTATTTGTGTGTTATTGATTTAAATTGTAGTTTTGCACCCTATCAGTCTATTGATAATGAACTAATAAAATAATAACTAACTGACTATATACTGAAATGAATAAGATTATTTCGAAAGAATACTTTTCTGAAAAAGTAGTAAAATTAGTGATAGAAGCACCTTTAATAGCCAAATCACGCAAAGCAGGACACTTTGTTATAGTTCGCGTAGGCGAAAAAGGAGAACGTATGCCGCTAACCATTGCAGAGGCTGATGTGGCCAAAGGGACCATTACATTGGTGGTGCAAGAGGTAGGGCTCTCTTCTACACGTTTGTGTGCTTTGAACGAAGGCGATTACATTACTGACGTAGTAGGTCCACTTGGGAAAGCTACTGAAATAGAGAATTTTGGAACAGTTGTTTGTGCTGGAGGTGGTGTAGGTGTAGCACCCATGTTGCCTATTGTGCAAGCATTAAAAGCAGCAGGGAATCGTGTAATTACCGTATTGGCAGGGCGTAGTAAAGATCTTATTATCCTTGAAAAGGAGATGCGTGCTTGCTCGGACGAAGTAATCATTATGACAGATGATGGCTCGTACGGTCAAAAGGGATTGGTTACGCAGGGCGTAGAATCGGTGATTCTTCGTGAAAAGGTAGATAAATGTTTTTCAATTGGTCCAGCCATTATGATGAAATTTGTTTGCTTACTCACTAAAAAATATGAGATTCCTACTGAAGTGTCATTGAACACCATTATGGTGGATGGTACGGGTATGTGTGGTGCTTGCCGCATCACTGTAGGTGGAAAAACTAAATTTGTTTGCGTAGACGGTCCTGAATTTGATGGACATCAAGTCAATTTTGACGAGATGCTGAAACGTATGGGAGCTTTCAAACAGCTAGAACGTGCCGATATGGTTAAACTCGAGCAAGAGGCTCCTACTACAGAATGCAAAGCGGAAGAGGTTGCAGTAGGAAGAGATGCCGAGTGGCGTGTGGCTCTACGCAAATCGATGAAAGCCAAAGAACGTACAGCTATTGCGCGTTCACATATGAATGAACTTAATGCAGAATATCGCTCACACAGCCGCAAAGAGGAGGTGAACTTGGGCCTAAGTGAGGAACAAGCATTGATTGAAGCAAAACGTTGTTTAGACTGTGCTAATCCTACTTGTATGGAGGGATGCCCTGTAAGTATCAACATCCCAAGTTTTGTGAAACATATTGAAGTGGGCCAATTCCTTGAGGCTGCTCAGGTATTAAAAGAGACAAGTGCACTGCCAGCTGTTTGTGGACGTGTTTGTCCACAAGAGAAACAGTGTGAATCTAAATGTATCCACCTCAAAATGGGTCACGAATCGGTAGCTATTGGTAATTTGGAACGTTTTGCTGCTGACTACGAACGTGAAAGCGGACAGATTAGTACTCCCCAAATCGCTGAAAAGAACGGTATCAAGATAGCAGTTGTTGGTTCAGGCCCTGCTGGTCTTGCTTTTGCGGGCGATATGGCGAAATTGGGATATGAAGTGACCGTTTTCGAAGCATTGCACGAAATTGGAGGTGTGTTGAAATATGGTATTCCTGAATTCCGATTGCCTAACAGCATTGTAGATGTAGAGATTGATAACTTGGTTCGTATGGGAGTTCAGTTCGTAAAGGATTGTATCATCGGAAAGACGGTAACAGTAGACGATTTGAAGGCAGAAGGCTTTAAAGGATTTTTTGTTGCTTCGGGTGCAGGTCTTCCCAACTTTATGAATATACCAGGCGAAAATGCCATCAACATCATGTCTTCTAACGAATATTTGACACGTGTCAACTTGATGGATGCAGCAAGTGAAGATTCAGATACACCAGTTACTTTCGGTAAAAATGTTGCCATCATTGGTGGAGGAAATACTGCTATGGACTCGGTACGTACAGCTCGCCGATTAGGAGCCGATCGTGCTATGATTATCTACCGTCGCTCGGAGCAAGAGATGCCTGCCCGTTTGGAAGAGGTAAAGCATGCCAAAGAGGAGGGTGTAGAGTTCCTAACACTGCACAACCCTATTGAATATCTAGCTGATGAAAACGGATGCGTAAAACAGATGGTGCTTCAAAAGATGGAGCTAGGCGAACCAGATGCTTCGGGTCGTCGCAGCCCCAAAGTTATCGAAGGAGCTACTGAAACCGTTGATGTTGATTTGGTGGTAGTGAGTGTGGGTGTATCGCCAAATCCTATTGTTCCTAGCTCTATTCCTGGATTAGAAGTGGGAAAATGGGGAACTATTACAGTGAATGAGGAGATGCAAAGCTCTATCTCTGATATTTATGCTGGTGGTGACATTGTACGTGGAGGTGCTACAGTTATCTTAGCAATGGGTGATGGCCGCAAAGCTGCTGCTTCGATGCATAAAAGAATACAAGGAGCTTAATTTCTCCAAATAGGTAAAGCACCCTATCTTAACTTGAATATGAGTTAGGATAGGGTGCTTTTTATGTTGTGCTTTCACACTTGAGTAGTTACATTTAATAACCTAGTAAAGAGTCTTTGAGAAATCTCCAGGTAGTGCTACATTAGGGAGGTTTACTGCATCTTTAAACAACATGGCAACTTCATCCACTCTAAATCCAGCTATCCCACAGCCAATTCTGGTAACAAGAAAATAAAATTCATAGTGCTTCTTGGCAAAATCAATAAAATCATCAACGTAGGGCTTGATTGTCTCTAATCCTCCCTGCATTGTTGGAATGGCATAACTTCTACCTTGAAGTCCTACTCCTTGTCCTAAGATAGCACCGAAGCTTTGGCAGGCGACTCTTGCTGCTCCACCTCCATGATTGCCCGCTAAATTACTACCAAAAACAAAGATTTCATTTGGATTTAAATAGTTGATATTATAAGGTGTAGTAATAGGGTTATTATACACTGGAATTTTTACCAATGTATGATTGCCGATGTATTCTTTCAAATACCCTACTAATATCGGATTAAACCGAACTGCTGCTATTAAGTTGTCAAATTCAACAGCAAATCCCTCCCATTCAGTATTAACTGCTTCAAAAGCATTTTGAAAATCAGAGAGGCTATTAAGCTCTTTTGATGATCCATAATTCTTGTCAATTTGTAAAAGGAGGTAGGCAAGTAATTCTCTACCGATAAAAGAGAATTGCATAGCCATTCTACTTTTTCTATATAGTGACATATCCTTTTTGTTTACAAAATAATAGCGCCCTAAATCAAGTAAACTATATCCTAATATCCCTAAGTGGGCTAATGTGCCTATGCACTGTTCGGGCGTACATTCGCTACTACCCGATTCAAAAAAAACATCAGTAGGAATCGTTATTCCCATTTTACTAAATACCGATTCTCTAGTGAAAAAAGCAATATCTTTTCGTGTAATATCAATTGTTTTGAAGTCTCTTTCTCCATCAAAAAAGTTATCTAAGACATCCTTATAAATATCATTGGGTGAGATGAGGTCAAATAAAGTCATGGAAGACTTAAGTTTTATAGCATCGATTCTTCCTCCCATAACTTGATTAATATCCTTATTTATATGCCTCAAAAGTGCTATTGTAATTTGTTCTAACCGAAGTTTTAATTCAGAATTAGAAAAATAGTCATAAGCTTCATGTAGATTGGACAAACCATAGTAGTTCGCATTTTCACTACGACCTAGTCCTTTTAATTGTGGAAATATATACCATATCCAATGGCCTCTTTTCTCTCCTCCATCAATTTCGTGTAATGCTTTGTTATAGGAGTCATTTTGGTTTTGAGCAAGAATGAATCGCTCAATGGATGATTTGTTTGTTTTAGTTTCCATGATACTCTAATGTTTTTTATTTTTATATTTAAAATTTTAATCGATATTCTTTTGCTTAAGCTTGCGGTATTTCTTCCCCATTAAATTCAAAAAGTAAGACCTCTTTATTGGCTGAATTATCTACGGTTTTACTTAACTGGGTTAAGAGCTCTTTAGGAGGCTTTTTTATAGAAATTGTGTTTGTCTAATTTTATATCAAGAATGGATTCATCGTGATGCTTTTATTTTAGCTGTGTAATATTTACGCAACAAAGATAGAGGCTTCGTTTTGAAGTTCCTAATTTATTTGCGTAAATTTTACACAATAAATACTATCTTGATGATTATCAATAGGATATTGTAAAATATTTCATCTACCTTCTTTTCTTATAATGAGTCTTGTTGTAGTTCAGAGCAATAATTATTGTTCTGAAAAGGGTGGCTTAGATTCTTTATTATTATAAATAGTGGATAACCTATCTATTTGGATACTCATAAATCGATAGGCTCTAATTTGCGGATTCTGGGTTGGAACTACATTCTTTTTAAAATATTGCATTTGTTCCTATTTGCTCCTTAAGTGTTTAATTTGTAAAAAAATACATTTTATTTTAAACCTTTTAGCTCAAGAAGCGTCAAAGAGCTATCCTTTATAGGAAGAATAAAATAATGAATAATTAGAATATGAAAAAATGGTTATTTGTGCTGGTAGTTACTTGTGTCAGCATAACGATTTCTACGGCGCAAACAGTTAACCCCCTAACCGTTACGGGAACGGTTCTTGATGGAGATGATAAGACTCCTGTTGGGCAAGCTACTGTGCAATTACTCTCTTTGCCAGATAGTGCAATGGTAGTGGGTAATGTAACCAATAATAGTGGGCAGTTCTCCATTCATGCAGGTAAAGGCAACTATGTGCTTAAGATTTCATTTGTAGGTTACCATTCTTTAATAAAATCGATTGAGTTGTCGAATGTTAAGCCTACCCTTAATTTGGGAGCATTGGATTTAAATACAGATGCCATCATGCTAGGCGAAGCAATTGTAGTTGCTGAAGCTCCTCAAGTAACAATTGTAGAGGATACCACCATGTATAATTCATCCGCATATCGTACTCCTGAAGGGGCTATGTTAGAGGAACTTGTTAAAAAACTGCCTGGTGCGGAGATAGATGATGATGGAAATATCAAGATTAATGGGAAAGAAGTAAAAAAAATCATGGTCGATGGGAAGGAGTTCTTTGGAGGTGATGTGAAAACTGGCCTTAAGAATTTACCTGTAGAGATGGTTGACAAGCTTAAAACTTATGATCGTAAGTCTGATTTGGCGCGTGTTACAGGTATTGATGATGGAGAAGAAGAGACAGTATTAGACCTTTCGGTAAAAAAAGGAATGAATAAAGGGTGGTTTGGTAATGCCGATCTTGGAGTAGGAACAAAAGATCGTTATTCGGGTAAATTGATGGTAAATCACTTCAATGAGAAGAAACAATTCTCCCTGATAGCATCGGGTAATAATGTAAATGATCAGGGTTTTTCAGGTGGAGGAGGGGGACCTCGGTGGAAACAAGCCAACGGTTTAAACGCTACAAAGATGGTGGGGGCTAATTTTGCCATAGAGTCTGATAAGTTGGAACTGGGGGGAAGTGTTCGGTATAATTATAAAGATGCCGATGTGGTGAGTACCAATGCTTCAGAACGCTTCCTGCAAACAGGTAACTCCTTTAGCAACTCTAATAGCAATCGTAGAACGAAAACGAATGATTTAAATGCTGACTTTCGTTTGGAGTGGAAGCCCGATTCAATGACAAATATCATCTTTCGCCCCAATATAACTTATGGAAAAAGCAATGGCCTTTCTATGAGTGAATCGGGAACATTTAATAAAGATCCCTATTCGTTGGTTCCAAATCCCAATGATTACCTAAACATATCAGAGCTTAAAATATTGGGTGATGACCCTTTAAAAGATATTCGTGTCAATACTTCAAACGATAAATCGCTAGTAAAGTCTAATTCTCTTTCAGGTAATGCCACTTTGCAACTAAATCGCAAGCTGAATAATAAGGGGAGAAATATAACATTTCGAGGAGCTTTTGGTTATGGTCGTGGTGAAAGTGAACAGTATCTAAATTCGGGAACTCATTATTATCAACTTGAAGATACGATTTATCGCAACCAATTCATTACAACTCCTACTCGCAACTACAGTTATAGTGCGAAATTTACTTACAGTGAGCCTATAGCAAAAGCTACATTTCTACAGTTCTCTTACAATTTCCAATACAAGCGGACAGAGAGTGATCGCAGTACATATGATTTGTTAGCAAATGAGAATTTTGATATTGAGACGGGATTACCGTTGGGGGATTTACCTCAGGGCTATCAAAACCAATTGGTTGACAGCCTCAGTAGGAATGCCCATTATGATTACTATAACCACGATATAACTGTGGGGATGCGTATGATTCGTGAAAAGTATCAGCTCAGTTTTGGAGTATCTATGCAGCCGCAATATACTAAATTGTCTTACAAGAGAGGGGAGGCGATGGGAGATACAACCCGTACGGTCTTTAACTTTGCACCCAATTTGGAATATCGATATCGCTTTTCGAAGGTCAGTCAACTTCGTATTACTTACAATGGTAGAAATGGGCAACCTAGTATGGATAATCTATTACCTATAACTGATAATTCCAATCCACTGAATATCCGCATTGGTAATCCAGGCTTATTGCCCTCCTTTACTCATAATATGCGTGCTTTTTACAACATTTATGATGCCGAGAAGCAGCAAGGAATGATGGCTCACCTATCATTTAATGCTACGCAAAACGCTATAAGTAATAGTACCAAATTTAATGAAGAGACGGGTGGACGCACAACTACTCCCCAAAATATCAATGGTAATTGGAGTGCATTTGCTATGTATGGATTCAATACAGCACTGCCTAATAAGAAGTTTACAATTAACTCCTTTATGCGTGCTCGTTATCAAAATCAAGTTGCTTTTTTATACAATAATGAGACGCATATGGATGACCGTAACCGAAGCACCAATATGGCCCTTTCGGAGAACTTGAATGCATCCTACCGTAATAGCTGGTTTGAATTGACTCTACTGGGTTCGTTAGAGTATAATTGGGAGCGCAATAAGTTACGTCCTACTAATAATCAAGAGCCTTATATATTCTCTTATGGAGCTAGTACCAACATAACACTTCCTTGGAAGACCTCTTTGTCAACTAACTTAACCAATCAATCTCGCAGGGGTTATAATGATGCAAGCATGAACCGGAATGAGCTGATATGGAATGCGCAGATAGCCCAAACCCTATTAAAGGGTGCAGCTACGGTGAGCTTTGAAGTGTATGATATTTTGAGACAACAGAGTAATATAACTCGTTCACTTACAGCAGATATGCGATCGGTGACTCAATACAATGCTGTGAATAGTTATTGTATGGTGCACTTTATTTATCGTCTTAATATATTTGGTAGTAAGGAAGCACGTCAAAAGATAGAGTCACAAGGTGGAATGGGAGGCCAAATGGGCCGACCTGCTGGGTCTCATCCAGGCTTTGGCGGTCATGGAGGTGGAAGAAGAACTTTCTAGTTTATTTGTAGGGTCGGATTAATGAGCCCGTATCCTGGCAACACTGGTTATTTCTATTTCTAATATTCATCTTCTGCTCTTTTTACCGGTTTGTTAAATGGCTATTTATTGGCAACTCATCTCTTTTGTTTCTAAAGAGTCAAAAGTTGTTTCTCAGGCAGTTGCAAGTTCAGAATGTTTTCGGTGGCTTTGTCTAAATTAAAATGGGAGTGTATCAAAACTCTCATTTTTTTTTGTAGATTTGTAAAGATGAATAAATATGTATTTATATGGAAGTTATCGAAATTTACTGGACTATCTTTCCCATAGCTTTTAAAATCATTTATTTCTTAATTATTTGGGTTACAATTGCTGTTATACTATTTGAGAATCGAAATCCTTTTAAGACAATGATCTGGATTTTGGTACTCATCTTTTTCCCAGTTGTCGGATTCTTATTTTATCTTCTTTTTGGTCGTAGTAAACGGAGAGAGCGATTGCTTACTCGGAAGGGGTTTACTGAGTTGATGAAACGTCCTTTGATAGCATATCAATCGCAGATAGTAAAACATAGCCATCATACCTATCCACCACTTCTTTCCCTCTTTTACCGAACCAGCCATGCATTTCTATTTGTTGATAATGAACTAGATATCTATTCGGATGGTTCTTCTATGTTACTCTCTTTGTTGAAAGATATAGGTGGCGCAAAGCATCACATCCATTTGGAATTTTATATATTCGAAGATGACTCTGTGGGTCGTTTGGTGAGAGATTTGTTGATAGATAAGGTGCGCCAAGGTGTAGAGGTTCGGTTGTTGTATGATGATGTAGGGTGTTGGAATATACCACGGAACTACTTTGATGAGATGAAGAGATCTGGGATAGAGATTTCCCCTTTCTTGGAAGTTCGTTTCCCCCAATTAACCAGTAAAATGAATTATCGCAATCATCGTAAATTAGCGATTATAGATGGTTGCGTCGCTTATACGGGTGGGATGAATATTGCTCATCGTTACTGTAAGGGAGTCTCTTGGGGTAAGTGGCGCGATACACACTTGCGTATCAAAGGGAAAGCAGCGTATGGTGTCCAAACCACCTTTTTAATTGACTGGTACATTACAACCTCTCACTTGATTACTTCCGAGCCCTATTTCCCCTCTATTAAGAGCTGTGGTGACAAGTCCGTGCAAATTGTGACTTCCGAACCTGTGGGCAGATGGAGAAGTATATTACAAGGTTTTTTGCAGATTATAGGATCGGCCAATCGCTATGTTTATATAGAAACTCCCTATCTCTTACCTACTGAGTCTCTGTTGTTGGCTCTGCAAACCGCAGCCCTTTCAGGAGTGGATGTTCGCATTCTAATACCCAAGTATTCCGATTCTAAGATTGTTCATTGGGCCTCTTTCTCCTACATAGACTCTCTTTTAGAAGCTGGTGTAAAAATCTATTTTTACACAGAAGGTTTTTTGCACTCTAAATTGTGGGTCGTTGACGATTCGTTGGTTTCAGTCGGCTCCACAAATTTAGATTTCAGAAGTTTAGAACATAACTTCGAGGCAAATGCTTTTATTTACAATGAAGCGTTTGCGCAAGAAGTCAAATCTCTCTTCTTAAATGACTTAAAAGAGTCTGTTCGCATACAGCAGCGAAAGTGGAAAAAACGTCCTTTGCTGCAAAAAATGGCTGAATCTATTGTTCGGTTGTTGGCACCGTTGCTCTAAAAAAGGTGAAGTTAACACTGCCATATGCACGATGCTCGATGAAGTGAGGGTCATTTGAAAAATCATACTCTTTTCCATGCTCGAGTACCAATATCCCATCTTCTTTAAGTATATTCTTTTCGAAGATGCGTGTAGGTAGTGTATCCAACTCTTTTAGCGCATAAGGAGGATCGGCAAAGATGAAGTCAAACTTTTCGTAGCACTTCTCAATATATTTGAATACATCTGTACGAATAGGAAAGCATTTGTCTGTTTTTACTTCACTCATCACTTTAGAGATGAAAGATAAATGTTGAGGCTCTTTCTCAACTGCAACAACCTTGTTACATCCTCTAGATACAAGTTCAATACTGATACTACCTGTTCCTGCAAATAGGTCAAGTGCAGTGATGTCATCTTCAAAGTCAAAGTAGTTGTTACTTAATACATTGAATAGATTTTCTTTGGCAAAATCGGTCGTAGGACGTGCTTTGAAATTGGGGGGTACGCTAAAACGTCTTCTTTTATACAATCCACTGATTACTCGCATAGGGGTTTATTTTTTAGGGGTGATTTTTAATATCTGGATTACTCTTCTCTTTCGTGGTAAAGCATTGCAGCAAGGTCAAGTGAAATATCATCGGGCATCTTTTCTATGTCCTCCATAAGAATCTCCAATGAGGGGCTCTCTACCTCACGAATATATTTCTCTACTTCCCTCTGTACCTCTTCTTTGATACGCTTGTTTCCCGTTAGATATAGCTTCTCTGTCTCTTGACACAGACCCAACTGTTCCCAAACAGCAAGGATGTAATAGAGGCGATCGGAAGCTTGTTGGCAGGGGTAAGAGTTAAAGAACAGCACTCCTTTGGGTGATAACGCATATATTTCCAATTTGTTTTCCAATAGATGTACATACAAACTTTTAGTTGTTTGTTTTTTTGAACATTGAGAAAAGAACTCTACGAGTGGGCTCATGGCAGCATAAAATCTTGCCCTTGGAAATTGTTCATGTAACAATTGGTGTGCATATTTGTCCATTCCGAATAGGAGCACTAAATTACTTTTCCCCAATACGTTGTAGAGCACAATCTCATTATTAATAGGTGCGTGGTTGTAGTAAAAAAGTTTCTCACTTTTCTCATCGTCAAAGATGTCGAACGGTATGGTTGTAAATCGGTTACTATCAACGAGTACATTTACCTTCTTGAATGGAAAGTTTAGCTCTTCTGTTTTTGTAAGCCACTGCTTAATATTAGCAGTTATGGAGTAGGAACTATCTGTATCTACACTCTGAAAGAAGACTTTTTTATTGTCGATAGAGTAGATAGAAAAAGAAAATCCATCCGCACTCAAGCGGATGGATAATGTATAGTGTTCCGATTGTTTTAAATCGATACGTGGAATCATATTTATTCCCAGTTACCTGCGTTATTATTGGGATGTTCAATGTCACCCACTTTCAATCCACAATATTTACCAAGTTTACTTTGGATATCGATAACATTCAACAACTGTTGTTTGCTTAGTTCGCCTAGGTAAACTGTATAAGGAGTTTGTGCTTGGAACAAACGAAGTGGTGCACCTGTTTTAGTTGTATCGTTACGAGTGAACATTTCAAATTGAGCTCCGTTACCAAATGGTACATATCTCAAAGAATCTGCGTTAAATCCTTTTCCAAATACTGTGTCTAGCACAGCTACCCACATTGTATCACGTTTGAAATTTTGCAATCCCTCTTTTTCAACCTCTTTAAAGTTGCCTGTTTTTTTAGCTTTATTGATAATAGCCATCGCCTTCTTTTCAGTCATACCTGCTTCAAGTTGCGTATCGCTTAACGCTCCTTCTTTCATAACGAAAGGAAGTTTTCCGGTTTTAACAAAATCAATTAATGTATCAAAGCTAGCTGTGTAGACACCACTGTTTAGACCACGATACTCTAGTTGAGCCTTGCGGATATTAATAAGACGAGCAATAATCTCTTTTTCTCTTGATTTTCTCATCTTTTCGAACTGAATAGGACCCATGATACTTCCATAGCATACATAGATTAGTCCTACTACACAAGCGGCCAATACAATATTAAGAACTGTTTTCATGATAAATATGTGTTTTTTTTAGTTTATATTCGCATCGCAAAAATAAAGTAATTGTTTTAAAATGAAGTGCTATTTTTAGCCTTATTATCACAACAAATATGATAAAAAATCATTTAGTGCAGCAAATTAAGTCAAATTTTCGCTATAAACCAACTGTGGAACAAGAAAAAGCTGTTAAAACTTTAACAGAGTTTCTTTTTTGTCAATCTGCTCACTCCCTTTTTATGCTAAAAGGATATGCTGGAACGGGTAAAACATCGTTAATTGGTGCTTTAGTTAATGCGTTGGATCAGTCAAATCAGAAATCTATTCTTTTAGCACCTACGGGTAGGGCTGCTAAAGTCTTTTCTCACTACGCTTCACACGCTTCTTATACGATTCATAAAAAGATCTATCGGCAACGTAACTACTCCAATGATTTAGATAACTTTTCGTTAAATGAGAACTTGCATCAGCATACACTCTTTATTGTCGATGAGGCCTCTATGATTACCAATAGTGGGCTGTCGGGGGCAAGCTTTGGTGGAGGACGTTTGCTTGATGATTTGATACAATATGTCTATTCGGGTACGGGGTGTCGATTGATGTTGATTGGAGATACGGCACAGCTTCCACCGGTGGGAGAGGTGCAAAGTCCAGCACTCTCAGAAGATGTAGTAGGAGGGTATGGATTGGAACTCTATACGGCTTTGCTTACTCAGGTAGTTAGGCAGTTGGATGATTCGGGTATACTTTGGAATGCCACACGTTTGCGTCATTACATCACCGAGGAGTATTGCTCAATTTTTCCCTCGCTGAAGGTGGCAGGATTTACAGATATCTGCTCCATCAATGGGGGCGATTTAATAGAGACTATGAATGAGTGTTACGACCGTGTGGGGGCGGATGAGACCATTGTGATATGTCGTTCGAATAAACGGGCTACGATTTACAATAAAGGTGTGCGCAATTCTATTTTATATAGAGAGGATGAGCTGAATGCAGGTGATTTACTTTTGGTTGCAAAGAATAACTATTACTGGAGTGAGCAATGTAAAGAGATTGACTTTATAGCCAATGGGGAGATGATGGTTGTACGGAGAGTTAGGCGAATTCGAGAGATGTATGGTTCTCGTTTTGCAGATGTTGTGGTTACTTTTCCCGATTACAATGATTTTGAGTTGGAGGTGAAAGTAATTCTTGATGTACTCCATTCAGACACTCCTGCTCTTTCTAAGGAGCAGAATGATAGGCTATTTTATGCCGTTTTAGAGGATTATGCAGATATTCCAGAGAAGCGAAACCGGATGAAAAAGATGAAAGAGGATCCCCATTACAACGCTCTGCAAATAAAGTATGGTTATGCGGTGACTTGTCACAAGGCGCAAGGTGGGCAATGGCAGCGGGTCTTTCTTGACCAAGGCTATATGACAGAAGAGATGCTTTCACCTGACTATTTTCGCTGGCTCTATACAGCACTTACTCGTGCAACAGAAAAACTCTATTTGGTGAATTGGCCCAAGGAGCAGATAGAGTAGGGAGGTATAACTAAAGCAGCTTTTCTCGAGAGAGAAAAGCCTTATATCTGTGCCCCTTTCTATTCAATCGTTTCATACAAGTAGTTGTAGGAAAGTGTGTTGTTGCAAGTGGGTGAAAGAGAATCTTACTAATTATCTGAACGATTGTTTATTGCAAAATAGTTGTGGGTTAGAAAAAAACAAATTCCTTGAGACAATCTGTTTCATCTCAAGGAATTTGCTTTTCGTGGAGAGCTGTGCTTTCAGCCCATCTCGACTCCCTATTCAAGTGATTATTCGATGAGGGCAAAGCGATTGTTTGGTGTAAAAGAGGGACTTAGGTAGGAACTTTTCTTGTTGCTATTGATATAGATCCTTATGAATCAGCACTTGTAGGGTGCAGTTCATTTGCAAATCATCTCTTTTTATTTCGAATAGTGGCAGCTGATTCAATAGATTGTTTGGGTGAATGGTATTACTTCTCTCTAGCAACAGCTCTTTGAGGCTATTCAGTATCCATAAGTTCATGCACCAGTTGTGCAATCGTGGGAATGTTTTTGATGGTATCTATTCCTGAGTTTACAGAAACAATACCTTCGTTCATTTGCCCCTCCAACATGCCAAGTCCTAGCCCTTTTATTCTCTCTATTTGTTCTTCAGTGTCTTCACCTTGGGCATGAAGTTCAGCCAAGTAGATTGCTTTTTGGGTAGCGATGGAGCGTTTGTTGGGCGATACAAAGAGCAAGTCTTGGTAGCCCGATGTTATAATTTTTTGTTTCACTACTTCGGCGGCGGGGCACTCTTGGGTTGCAATGAAGCGGGTACCTATAAAAACCCCCTCAGCACCTAAAGCAAAAGCTGCCTTGACACCTCTTCGGTCGTTGATTCCCCCAGCAGCTAGTACAGGGATGTTTACGGCATCAACTACGGCTGGTACCACCGTAAAGGTTCCCCATGATGAGGTAGGAATGTACCCTCCCTCATCGTATCCGGTGGCGACAAGCAGATCGGCGCCCCAACTTTCGGCTTGGCGCATCTCTTGGAGAGTAGGATTTAGTGGACGGTGAATGATGATTCCACCACGCTCTTTAATGAATTGAAAAAGAGCTTGATTGGCTTCTCCTACTGTAATGAAGTGCTTTACTCCCTCTTCTAGAATTAGTTCGATGCGGGCAGAGGCTCTGGAGTCGATGGGCTTCCCGTTTTCTTTCGATACAAAGATGTTTACTCCAAAAGGTTTGTCAGTTAATTTTTTCGTCTTTTGCAACTCCTCTCGAAAAGAGTAGGGAGGTTCGTCGGCTACTGGGTGAATAGAACTTTTTCCTGCATGAGGACCCAATACGCCCAATCCGCCAGCATTACACACCTCAGATACCATTCGGGCATTGGTTATCCAAGCCATGGGTGCTTGGATGAGGGGATATTTTGTGCCCAAAAGTTGGGCTACTCGGTTCTTTTTGTACATACTTGTTCCTTTAAATTTACAATTGAAATAAGTGACCTCTAAGTTAGTTCGTAATTATTCTATAACGCTAACTAAGTAAGTTAATAAGTATGCTCGACTAAAGAGTTTAACTCATTTCAAAGGATAACGGAGCCATTTTTAGGTTGTTTTCCCCCTTCAAGCTAATTGATCTTTGTTACTTAAGCGCAATGAATCCAATGTCTTCTTTGTTGAAAATTTAATCACACGGTTTATTGGTCATCATTTTAAGTACCATCTGGTCAGTCTCATTCATCGCTTCGGCGCCGATACGTGTTAAATTTTGGATGCTTTTATCGACATCTTTCTCAATGATTCCCTCTACCGAGGTTACACATTTCCCCTCCATTGCCAAGATGGCCGAGAAGAGAGCCGTTGATACGCCGCTTGATAGCTTCAGAGTGCAACTAGGCTTAGCACCGTCGCAAATCATTCCCGTTAGATTGGCAATCATATTTTGTACAGAGAATGATACTTTTTCGTAATCACCACCCATCAAATAGGTAATTCCACAACTAGTTCCTGTAGCGGCTACCACACAACCACATAGGGCTGATAGTCGACCTAAATGTTGTTTTATGTAGATTACGGTGAGGTGGCTTAAAATAAGTGCCCGTACCAACTCCTCTTCACTATTGCCCTCCTCTTCGGCAAAGATAACTACGGGTAGGGTAGCTGTAATGCCTTGATTGCCACTTCCTGAATTGCTCATAATAGGAATCATAGCCCCTCCCATACGTGCATCGCAGGCAGCTGAGGTGTAAGAGAGAATCTGTGTGAAGGTGTTTTTCCCAAGAATTTGCTGATTGCGTTTGCTTTCACTCAAAATGCGTCCTAACTCGTGCCCGTAGTTTCCTTTCAGTGAGAGTTCAGCCGCCTGTTTGTTGAGGCGTCTGCTCTCTAAAATAAAGGTGAGTTCATGGAGTGGTGAAGTGGTGGCAAATTCATATATCTTGCGTAGGTTGAGCTTTATATCCTCTTTTTCGTTGCAAGAAGAGAGGGTGGGCTGCTCATCTAGCAACACCTTTTTATCTTTAGCTAAGAAGGAGAAGTGCGTATGGGTGCCTGAAAGGATAGCCATTGCCTGATCTTCGTGACCATAGCAAGTGACTTCGACGTAGAGCTTCTCTTCGTTTCCCTCCTTTAGGTCGATATGAATTTTTTGCGCTTCTATCATCTTTTTGCCCGCCTCTACAGCTTGGGGAGTTGTATCCTTTAATACCTCAAGTTGATATTCTGATTTTCCTATCAGTGCTCCCAGTGCTATGGCAATGGGAAGTCCTATCATGCCCGTTCCAGGTATGCCAACTCCCATCGCATTCTTTAGAATATTTGCGCTGAGGCTTACTTCTATTTTTTCGGGTTGTTTACCCAATAGTTCGGTTGCTTTGGCTACACAAAGTGCTACGGCTACAGGTTCGGTACAGCCTGTGGCAGGAACGACCTCCCGGTTTATGAGAGCTATTATCTGTTCTCTTTCTGATTTGGTTATTATCATAGTAGGTGGTATTATACTCCAAAATGTTGGGTTGGCAAATAACTAGTTGTTTGATAATCAGCTATGAAAGGTTACTTCGAAAACTGTTTTTCGTTTAGTATAAGTAAAGGTACGAAGATCTTTTTCGGGTTGTGATAGATGCTCTTTGAGTCGATTAATATTAACAAATAGCTATCTTCTTTGGTCTTATAGTATGGTGTTAAGAGGTTTAAAGTCACTACCTAAGCAGTATACAGAGTGGTTGTTTCCACAAAGCAACTCCCGAGTATTCAACGTTTTTATAATCTAAGCAACATAGAGTGTGGCTCTTCTTAACCTCTCTTTAAAAAGTTAGTGTCGCACTACCGTAGAACGCGTGTCTTACGGTAGTGCGACACGTGTTCTACAGTAGTAAGTCACGTGTTTCACAGTAGTGCGACACTAAAAAGAGATAGATGTTTGACTAAACAGGAGCAATGAAACGAATCAAGAGTAGAACTCTTTTTTCTATGCAATAAGTAACTGCTTCTAAAGTAGCCACCAGAGGGGCTTGTATCAAAAAATGTTTGGGCTTGCAAGGCCAATAGAATTTTATATCCGTAACTCTTTTATTTCATTATATAATAGAGAGAATTGCAGTGATTTTTTTTTCATCCAAAATAGACGAAAGAGAGTCTAAACAATCATTTAATCTATCGTGTATTACAAAAAAAGGTGGATATCTAAGTGTAAACAGTTTATTTAGTCAATCGATTCATCCATAGAGAGTCAAGGAGTCTCTATGGATGAATTGATTGTTGCAAATGCCTTACGTTTTATTTCTGTTGGTAGTTTTTCAGTCCACCCTCTAAGAAACGGACGTAGTTATCTACATTTACATCAAAAGAGTAGGATTGGTTAAGCGGTTTTCCTTCGTTATCAAGCAAGACATAGAAAGGTTGGGCGTTGGCACCAAACTTGATGCGTTGTAGATAGCTCCAACGGTCGCCTACGGTACGCAAGGTACGCTCTTTCCCATTCTCTAAAACCTTGATATGCTCAGGAAGAGGCGTTTTGTCATCTACATAGAGTGTGATTAGAATATACTGTTCATTAATCAAGTGGCTTACCTTCTCGTCTGTCCATACCGAAGCCTCCATTTTGCGACAGTTTACACAACCATATCCTGTGAAGTCTACCATCACTGGTTTACCACTGAGGCGGGCAGCTTCCATCCCTTGCTCATAGTTGTCATATTTAGCATGCACTTCATTGCTGTAAAGATTGAAGTCTTGTGTACTCATTGGAGGTGCAAAAGCACTTACCGCTTTTAGAGGTGCTCCCCACAAGCCGGGAATCATGTAGATGGCAAAAGCCAGTGAGAGAAGTGCCATAAAGAAACGGGGTACGCTTACGCTGCCCTCTTCATCGTCGTGGGCGAAACGTATTTTCCCTAATAGATAGAGTCCCATCAATCCGAATATAGCAATCCAAAGGGCCAAGAAGGTCTCTCTGTCAAGAATTCCCCATCCATAAGCTAAATCGGCAACCGATAAGAACTTAAGTGCAAAGGCCAATTCAAGGAAGCCAAGTACTACTTTGATAACATTCATCCAGCCTCCTGATTTAGGCATCGACTTTAACCACGATGGGAACATAGCAAATAGGGTGAAAGGAAGTGCCAATGCTACAGCAAATCCCAGCATACCAATGGCAGGAGCTACTACGCTACCCGTTGTAGAGACCTCTACTAGTAAGAATCCAATGATAGGACCTGTACATGAGAAAGAGACCAATGAGAGAGTAAATGCCATTAAGAAAATACTCAACAATCCGCTTGTTTTTTCAGCTTTGCTATCGACAGCACTGCTCCACTTGGCAGGAAGTGTAAGCTCGAATGCGCCAAAGAAGGAGGCTGCAAAAACCACTAACATGATGAAGAATAGAATATTAAAGACTGCATTGGTAGAGAGTGCATTTAGTGCGCTAGCTCCAAAAAGCAAGGTTATGGCTAATCCTAAAGCTACATAGATAATCACAATAGAGGCACCATAGGTACATGCGTCGCGAATCCCCTTCTTTTTATCTTTGGAACGTTTCAAAAAGAAGCTAACCGTCATTGGTATAATGGGCCATACGCAAGGAGTGAAGAGAGCCAAAAAACCACCGACTAATCCGGTAAGAAAGATGATGAACCACGACTGATCGCTGGGTGTACCCTTCTCGCCATAGTTTTGTAACTCACTAATTACTGGTGCCCAATAGTCACTGACTGAGCTATTTCCTATTGTTACGGGAACCATTTGGATACTGTTCTCTGCTTTCTCTTCTCTCTTTTCAGTTCCTTCTGTCACTGCTTCAGGGGTTGCTTTTGCCTCTGTTTTAGCTACAATAGGCTCCGTCTTCTTCGCTTTAGCCGCTGTAGCAACTCCTTTTCCCGAGAAGGAAAAAGAGACTTCGGTAGGAGGGAGACAGTTCTCATCATTACATGCACCATACTCCAAATAGCCCTCTATTCGATAAGTTTCTCCTGTTATTTTAATGCGTTGTACGAAGATAGCTGTGCTCTCGAAGTAGCGCAAAGTCATTTCAAACACTTTGTCAAAATTTTCCACCTCTGTTCCGCGTGGAAGTAGCTTGCCAACAACTTCGGCACCCTCTATTTTATCGAGGTTGAAAGTGGCTGAAATGGGTCCGCCAGATGGGAGGTCTGTAGAGTAAACATGCCACCCCTCATCGGCTTTTCCTGTAAATATGATATCGACTTCCGTATCTGAAACTTTTTTTAGCTCTGATTGGAAAGTAATAGGCTCATGTAGCTGAGCTACTGCCGGCAGAAATGAAAGCAGCAGTAGAAGTGTGCTGAGGAAAATGGTTTTTCTCATAAAGTCTCTGTTTATAGAATTGTTCATATTATTTCGTATTGCAAAGAAAATGATTTACCTGCAGAAAAAGGCTGTATAACTCTATAAATAACGGCAATTGCTGTTTTAAGAAGAAAAAAGGGGCTAAAAAGAGGCTAAGCGTTCTTCTCTAACTCAAGTACCTTGTTGCGATATTGGGCAGGTGTCATTCCTACTTTGCTTTGAAAAAGGTTGTAAAAAGTAGAGATTGCATTGAACCCAAGCATTGCAGAGAGTGCTTTTAGGGGGATTGGATTGGTAGGATCAGAGAGGATTCTTACGGCCTCTTCTAGACGATATTTGTTGATGTAGTGGGTAAATGAGAGGTGGGTTTGCTCATTGATAATACGTGATAGATAGGTGCGATTTGTGCCTAGTTCTTCGGCTACCAACTCTTTGGTTATCGTAGGCTCTTTATATCGTTTTTGCTCTTGCATCAATTGCTCTAGTTGTTGAAATATTTGTATGCTTTTTTCGTCGCTAAGTGATGAGGCTGCATACTTTTCAGCTGACTCACTCTTTTCTGCTTTAGCACCTACTTCTTGGGAAATACTCTTTTTTTCTAACGTTTCAATTCGCTTGTGAAGTTTGTCTTCGCGACGAATAGCCTCTTGATTTTGTTTGACAATGCGTAGGTAAAGGCGGTTTTTGCGGCGGTATAGGTAATAGAGCAATCCCAAAACAATTAGGATGATGAAAAGAATATACATCTGCTGTTGGATGCGTTGTTCCTTCTCCAACATAATAAGTCTATTCTCTTTTATGGCATTGGCTTGCTGTTCGCTGTCATAACGGAAACGAAGTTCGCTCAAATCTCTCTCATTGAGTACTTTTGCCAAGTTGTCATTTTCGGCACGAAACGTTTTGTAGGCGCTCAGTGCTTCAGCATAGTTGTTTTGCTTTTCGTAGCAGAATGAGAGTGTTTCGTACAAATCTTTGCGATAGACCGTACTGGCTCGTGCGTAGGAGATGGCAATGCCCTGTTTGATTAGTGCAAGGGCTTTTCGGTAGTTTTGTTGCTTGATGGCTACACGTGCCTCCCCCAGATAGGCATAGACAACTGTTGAGGTGTTAGAACTCTGCTTCTCCTGAATTGATTTCTTGTAGTAAGCGCATGCTTGTTCATAGGCACCCTCTTCTGCCAAGAGGTCACCCAATAGGTTGTATGTGTGTGCTTGGTCATAAAAGTTGTACTTCAATAATAACGCTTCGGCTTCGTTTAGGTAGCTGGTAGCCTTTTTGTAATCCTTTAGAAGGAGATGCATCGAGGCGCATTGCACCGCACCTTCATAAATAAGCTCGGGCTTGTTGAGGTTGTGTCCCATTTCATAACACTCCTCGGCATAGGTGACTCCTGCCTTGTCTCTCTTTAAATAGTAAACACTTGCCAGCTTTCCCAATAATTCTCCACGTAGGGAGGTGTAATTGCGCTGCTGTGCCACTTCTAACCCTTTTATCAGCCAATGGATGGCGTGGAAGTAGTCACGTTCAATGTGTGCTGAGTAGAGTCCCAAACTGGCATAGACCAAGCAAAGAGCCGAGTCATTCTTTTGTTGGGTGGCTCTATCTAATGCCTTTTGCAAGTTTTTTTGCGCTGTTTTTTCCCTCCCACTTCTTCGTTGTGCTTCGCCTTGATAGATGTAGGAGTAGAGTGTAAGTGTAGGATTATTGACTTTTTCACCCACTCCCTTCATGTATTCAGCATAGGTGACTGTTTTGGAGTAATCTCCTTGGGTGAGGTAATATTGACATAGAAACTTGAGAACCTCTCCATTCTCAGGTTCTCTTTTTAACCTTTCCAACTCCTTTTCAAGTGACTCTGATCTTCTTTGTGCAGCGAGTGTGCATAAAGAAGAGAGCATAATGAGTAGTAAAAGGAGTTTCTGTTTCATAACTTCTATCTATTTTGAGTCACAAAAATAGAGAAAAAACTCCACTTCCTTCTTCTCTTGGGTCAATAGAAGGGGCTTCAGAACAAAAAAAGAGTTTTTTCTCTGTTTTTGTTCTAAAACTATTTGCGTATTTAAAATAAAGCCGTATCTTTGCATCGCTTTTGAAAGGAAGCACTCTTAGAAAGAGTTCTTGGAGAGATGGCAGAGTGATCGATTGCGGCGGTCTTGAAAACCGTTGAACTGAAAGGTTCCGGGGGTTTGAATCCCTCT
>JBOFMR010000014.1:0-12667 GCA_051658485.1 Phocaeicola sp. | reverse complement strand
GTTGCTCCGCGAGGCTGCAATTTGGCGTAAAAGAGCTCCCCTTAAGGGGGAGACTCTTCCTCTCTCGACAAATGGAATCTCCAACGGACTCTCCAACGGGGGAGACGCTTCGTCCAACGCTACCTCTTCTACTGATACTCCGAATAAAGCCTCTAACGGGGCTTTTGCTGTTTCCCCCAGCACCGTTCCTTCGGGCACAAACGAATCATCTAGCGCTTCCAATGGAACAAACGGTTCTAACGGTTCATCTAGCACTTCCAATGGAGCAAACGGTTCTAATGGAGCATCTAGCACTTCCAATGGAGCAAACGGTTCTAACGGAGCATCTAGCTCTTCCAATGGAACAAACGGTACTAACGGATCATCTAGCCCTTCTAATGGAACAAACGGTTCTAACGAATCATCTAGCGCTTCCAATGGTACAAACGGTACAAACGGATCATCTAGCGCTTCTAATGGAACAAACGGTTCTAATGGTTCATCTAGTGCTTCTAATGGTACAAACGGTTCGAATGGTTCATCTAGTGCTTCTAATGGAGCAAACGGTTCTAATGGATCATCTAGCACTTCCAATGGAACAAACGGTTCTAATGGTTCATCTAGTGCTTCTAATGGAGCAAACGGTTCGAACGGTTCATCTAGCACTTCAAACGGAACAAACGGTACTAACGGACCATCTAGCACTTCCAACGGAACAAACGGATCTAATGGATCATCTAGCTCTTCCAATGGTACAAACGGTTCTAATGGCTCATCTAGCACTTCCAATGGAACAAACGGTTCTAACGGATCATCTAGCGCTTCTAATGGAACAAACGGATCTAATGGTTCATCTAGCGCTTCCAATGGAGCAAACGGTACTAACGGACCATCTAGTGCTTCCAATGGAACAAACGGTACAAACGGTTCATCTAGCACTTCCAATGGAGCGAATGAAATCCCTTCGGGTTTTATGACTCACTTCCTTTTGCAATTCTTTCACTACAACCCTTGGCGTAGAGGAGAGCGCAACACACTGCTTCTCACTTTGGGTAGACGATTAAAGAGTAAACATTTTTCACTTGCCGAATTGGAGCAAGTAAAGCGTTGGGTAGTGGCTCACTATGCCGAAGAAGATTGCGATAGTAGAGAGATTTGTACCAAGATAGAGGCGGGTTACAATTACCAAACTCTCCCCGTATTAGAGGACAATTTGGTGTCAAAGTGTCAAGGTGTCAATAAGGGTGATTTTGAAACCAGCGATCTTGAGGATGATGCTGATAGTGTGGAAGTTATAAATGATGAGGCGCGTAAAAGTGCGCCTTACTTCCCAGATTCTATTTTTCAGAAACTTCCCCCTTTGATTCAGAATATTTTAGTCTTTTCAAAAAACAAGCGCGAACGAGATATGCTGCTTATGGCAGTCTTTGCATGCTTGAGTGCATCGGTGCCTTATGTAAAGTTTAGTTACTCCAATAGACTCTGTGCGACACATCTCTATTATATAGCCATTGCCAAGGCAGGAAGTGGAAAGGGGGTGGTCTCGCTGGGAGATCTCTTGTTGCGAGATATCAATGCCCATTGGGAACGAGAGAATCGAGCAGCTGAGATTCGTTACAAAAAAGAGTTGCTGGAGTGGGAGCTAGAGAAGCGAAACGCTCAAAAGGAGGGAAGGGTACCTCGGGTGGAGATGGAGCCCGAAGAGCCTGTCAGACGGTTGCTCTCCATGCCGGGGAATACCTCAAAAAGTCAATTGATCATATCATTGGCTGGTAATGATAAGTTGGGCTTGTATATGAGCTCTTCGGAGATTGATTTGATTATAGGGGCTATCGCTGCCAACTGTGGGGGACACGAAGTGGTCTTTCGGCAAGCGTTTCACAGTGAGGAGGTCTCCTCTTTCTTTAAAGTAGATAAGCAAATGGTGAAATCTAAATCTCCCAAATTGGCTCTCTGCTTGTCGGCTACTCCTCTCCAAGCGCTTCGCTTCATACCCAACCAAGAGAATGGGATGGCAAGTCGTTTGAGCATCTACCTAGGGCAAACAGAGCCTATGTGGATATCTGCTGCACCCGATAACTCGAGAGGGGAGTTAGAGGAGTGTTTTAAGGAGTTCTCTAAACGTTTTTATAGCAACTTCCTCTTTCTGCTTGAGAGGGAGACAGAGGTGACCTTTACGGCTGAACAGTGGGAGAGGCATTGCATCTTCTTCACGAAGCGATTAAATGAGGTGGTGGCAGATGAGCCAGTTGATACTACGGCGCTTGTCTATCGGGGAGGATTTATCGCGATGCGCTTGGCTGCGATACTGACGGCTCTTCGTAAGTGTGATGCGAGGATAGAGACAAAAGAGGTGGTGTGTAGGGATGAGGATTTTGAGAATGCGCTAGTGATAGCGGATGTATTGTTGCACCACAACCTACTCTTTGCTACTTCGCAACTTAAGGCAGGCGAGAATGTCAAACGGATGTGTGGGGTCTTTAGACTAAAAAGTATTTGGGAAAATATACCAACAAGATTCACCTTCACACAGTTGCTAAAAGAGGCTGAAAAATTAAAAGTGAGTAAGGCCTCGGTGATTCGTTATCTAAAGCGGTTGATTCTTATGGGAGTGGTTGTAAAAGAGGGCAATATGTATGTAAAGACTGGTAAGAGTTGGTAGCAAAAACACCCTTATTGACACCTTGACACTTTGACACCAAAAGTAGGGTTCTTCTTGTTCGAAAGAGAGTCCCTCCTTTTGGTAAAACATATATACTTTAAATGATTTAGGGGTAAGTTAATAGAAAATATGGTTTTGTTTTTTTAAAAGAAACGGATGTTTCATCTAAAAGAAAAGCATACTTTGAAAAAAAGAGGGCACGTTTTAGATTTCTAGAAGCAATCGGACAGTTCCTGGATGGATGAGCCACAATTCAGAGGGCAGCAGGAGGCTTTAGAGAGCGATAAAGGGGTTCTAGATGGTTTAGGAATGATTTGGGAGCGATAGAATGATTAGGAGAGCGATAGTGTGATTTTAGATGGATTAGGAACGATTAGGAATGATAGAGTGATTCGGAGAGCGACAAAGCTGATTCTAGTTGGATTAGGAACGACTAGGAAACGATAGAGTGATTTGGATGGAGATAGTCTGATTCTAGATGGATTTGGAACGATTAGGGATCGATAGGGAGATTTAGATGGAGATAGTCTGATTCTAGTTGGTTTAGGAATGATTTGGGAACGATAGGATGATTCGGATGGAGATAGCCTGATTCTAGTTGGTTGAAGCACGATTAGGGAGCGACAAGCTGATTTTAGTTGGATTAGGCACGATTAGGAATGATAGAGTGATTCGGAGAGTGATAGTCTGATTCTAGTTGGTTTAGGAATGATTTGGGAACGATAGGATGTTTTTGGAGAGCGATAGCCTGATTCTAGATGGATGAGGCACGACTAGAGAGCGATAGTGGGATTTTGGATGGAGATAGTCTGATTCCAGTTGGTTGAAGCACGATTAGGGAGCGACAAGCTGATTTTAGATGGATTAGGAACGATTAGGAATGATAGAGTGATTCGGAGAGTGATAGTCTGATTCTAGTTGGTTTAGGAATGATTTGGGAACGATAGGATGTTTTTGGAGAGCGATAGCCTGATTCTAGTTGGATTAGGAATGATTTGGGAACGATAGGATGTTTTGGAGAGCGACAAGCTGATTCTAGATGGTTTAGGCACGATTGGGGAACGATAGAATGATTCGGATGGAGATAGTCTGATTCTAGATGGTTTAGGCACGACTAGAGAGCGATAGGGTGATTTTAGATGGATTAGGAACGATTAGGAATGATAGAGTGATTCGGAGAGTGATAGTCTGATTCTAGTTGGTTTAGGAATGATTTGGGAACGATAGGATGTTTTGGAGAGCGACAAGCTGATTCTAGATGGATGAGGCACGATTAGGGAACGGTAGTGGGATTTTGGATGGAGATAGTCTGATTCCAGATGGTTTAGGCACGACTAGGGAACGATAGTGGGATTTTGGATGGAGATAGTCTGATTCCAGATGGTTTAGGCACGACTAGGGAACGGTAGTCTGATTCCAGATGGTTTAGGCACGACTAGGGAACGATAGAGTGATTTGGAGAGCGATAAACTGATTCTAGATGGTTTAGGCACGACTAGGGAGCGATAGAATGATTTAGATGGAGATAGTCTGATTTTAGTTGGTTGAAGCACAATTTCGGGAGTGATTGGGTTTTTTTTTGAATGGTAAAATGTTTTTTTTTTAAAATAAAAAAAACCCCTCTTTGAGTAGTGTAGAAGTGGGTTTTACCCAATGCAAAGCATTTTTTTAAATTTATTTTCCTCTTTTTTCAAAACAATTGAAATAGTTTGTTTGTTTATTTGGTAATTCGGAGAGAATATGATAAATTTGTACTAAAAATGGGAACGTTTAGAAAAGAATGTAAACTCAGTGAGGTTGGAAAGGCTGTGAAGCTGGATAATCAGTGAAGAAAATCAGTTAGTGAACTGTAAATGAATGAATAAAAAGACGAATCACCAATTTTGTAAGTTGGTAAAAAATATAAAAGTTCAAAAACTAGCCCTTTTAAGCTAGAAATCTTCGAGAACGGTGAACTTGGATGAGGCTCTGTAAGGCTGTGAAGCTCGAGGAGTAGAAAATGATCGACTCACCACTTTGTCAGTTGGTGAATAGATAAAAGTTCAAAAGCTAGCCCTTTTTTAAGCTAGCAAGGTTCGAGAATGGTGAACTTGTATGAGGCTCTGTAAGGCTGTGAAGCTAGAGGAGTGAAAATGATCGAATCACCACTTTGTCAGTTGGTGAATAGATGAAAGTTCAAAAACTAGCCTTTTTTAAGCTAGCAAGGTTCGAGAATGGTGAACTTGGATGAGGCTCTGTAAGGCTGTGAAGCTCGAGGAGTAGAAAATGATCGACTCACCACATTTGTAAGTTGGTGAATAGATAAAAGTTCAAAGGCTAGCCTTTTTTAAGCTAGTAAGGTTCGAGAATGGTGAACTTGGATGAGGCTCTGTAAGGCTGTGAAGCTAGAGGAGTGAAAATGATCGACTCACCACATTTGTAAGTTGGTGAATAGATAAAAGTTCAAAGGCTAGCCTTTTTTAAGCTAGCAAGGTTCGAGAGCGGTTTATTTATTTTTAAACGATTTTTTTTTTTAGTGGTTTAATATTTCTCTTTTGATTAATCTAATTTAGACGTAATATCAACACAACTATACGTTTTTTAATCAACACAACTAACGTATAACAAAGAGTGCTCTTCTATTTTTTGAGTGGAAAAAGAGTCTGAACGGTGGACTTACGATTGAAAGTAAGAACCAGAGGCATCTAATCACTTATTAACTGCTATAAGATAGCGGTACTCTTATTTAAAAAAAAACATCAATCAGATGCAAGTAAAGTCGTTTTATTGTTTTTTATTGTGGCTTTTGCCATTCATGATAAGCTCATGTTCTCAAGGAAAAACCACCAACTCTGAGCAGGTTGAGGAAGAGGGGGATGTGGCTTATTTCCACCTCTCTGTAAAGGGTGCTGAATATGTAGCAATTCCAGCAGAATTAGCGGAGGAGGCGGAGCAACTTATTTCTGACCTTCAGGTCCTGGTCTTTGATGACGCAGGGAAACTTCTTACCTCTTCTAACTACCACTATAGGACTGGAGGAATAACGGTAAAGAGTGTGAGCGGTGAGGAGTTGACGGTCTATCTGATTGCTAATGTCAAGGCAACAGATCCTATTTTTGGTTTGACCGATCTTTTGGAAGAGGTGGAAACAAAGAGTGATCTGGAATCAATGATGTTGAATGTAAGAGGAATCGATCTCTTGACTATTCCTTCTCATCTCCCTTCGATAGGTATGAAAGATCATGTGACAGTTCATGCAGATACTCCCTCTTTGGTGGAGGTGGATATGAGTTATCTCTTTAGCCGCATTGACTTAGCCATTTCGAATAAACTACCGACTAAGGAGGGTACATTTAGACCGCTCTCTGTGAGGGTGATGAATATGCCTACAAAATCCTATCTTATAGAGAGGGAACAGGATGCTGTGAACCATACGCAAGCGAGCGATTACTACTCAACGGCTGCTTCTTATTCCTTTAATCCCAATGACTTTGATAACCCCACTTGTTGGACGCTCTCTTTTTATACATTGGAGAATAGAAGCGGTAAGTGTGTGGATCATGGGGGTGTTAACCCTACGGGGGAGACTTTAGAGCACCACACCAGAAAGAGTAAAACCTTTTATGCTCCTTCGAATGCAACCTATGTTTTGGCTGAAGGTTTGCATACACTTCCAAATGGGTGGACGCAATTGGTAACCATCAACATTTACTTGGGTGAAGATTATTGCAATGATTATAATGTGAAGAGGGGTATAAATCTGCTATATACGGCTTGTGTGAAAGATTTAAAGACGGTAAATACCAATATCTCTTTCTCTTCTTTCTATGCTCCTCGTTCCAATTGGGGGCTTACAGCAAAGAGGTATTAGTTCCTCTTCTACGAATCTATTGCGGCTCTCTTTTGAGAAATCTCTTCCCATTTTCTACGTTGGTAGAGGCGGTGGTAGTGTTTGTGGAATCATGTTTGTGGAATAGATAGGCGAGGCTCTCTTTTGAGGAATCTCTTCCCATTTTCTACGTTGGTAGAGGTGATGATAGTGTTTGTGGAATCATGTTTATGGAATAGATAGGCGAGGCCCTCTTTTGAGAAATCTCTTTCCATTTTCTACGGTGGTAGAGGTGGTGATAGTGTTTGTGGAATCATGTTTGTGGAATAGATAGGCGAGGCCCTCTTTTGAGAAATCTCTTCCCATTTTCTACGTTGGTAGAGGTGATGGTAGTGTTTGTGGAATCATGTTTATAGAATAGATAGGCGAGGCCCTCTTTTGAGGAATCTCTTCCCATTTTCTACGGTGGTAGAGGTGGTGATAGTGTTTGTGGAATCATGTTTATAGAATAGATAGGCGAGGCCCTCTTTAGAGGGGAGTTTAATTTCTCGTTCAGAGAAGATCTAAAAGTGGGAGTAGCGAACAGAAGAATTTCGCTACTCCCACTTTTAGATTACTAAGGTTCGCCCAGGTGATGTACAATGAGCGCTACCTCGTTGCGTAAAAAAGTGTGACGCGTTTTCTTATATCCCATTGCATGCAGCTCGCTCCGAAGAGTAGGATGGTAATTTATCCAGCGGTAGAGTTGTTGAAGAGCAGTAGCCGGAGTGCTGTGTGGAGAGTATAGTAGGGCAAGCTCACTCTTTGGGTAGGGGCGATAGACGAAAGCCGAAGGAGGTGGGGTAAATGGGTTATTTTTCATAGATGCGAAAAAAATAGGTTTGCTCTTGATTAAAAACTCGCTCTTACTCGCTCGCTCGTAGGAGATTGAGTTACTCTTTTCCAGCCTTTAAGGTACTCAAAAAAAGGGAAATATGCTACTTTTAGAGTGAAAAAGATTGCTTTTACAGCCAATCGTGAGTCGCACACTGCATCCTTATCTATCCACTGTGCGACTGCAATATTTTCAAATCCTTACACTGCATCAACATTCGAATTTCTATTCAATTTGAAGAGTGTTCAATCGTGAGTCGCACACTGCATCCCCTATCTATCCACTGTGCAACTGCAATATTTTTAAATATTACTGTCCGATAAAACTTAATGCCTTTAGAAATTCACTTGATTTTCCTATAATCGAATCTATTAGAGAGTAAATACGCTTCAATTTAGACCCATTCTGTTGAGTTTCTTACAAAATCATTAGCCAATGAAAAGACAAGCCCCTTTTCAAGGAATCTAAGCAACTTATTGATTATCAGATAATATAATAGCTCGTACCTTTTTTAACCGGACAGCAATAATTTTCAAATCCTTACACTGCATCAACATTCGAATTTCTATTCAATTGAAGAGTGTTCAATCGTGGGTCGCACACTGCATCCCCATCTATCCACTGTGCATCCAAGCGAAACGATTCTTCAACTTGCAAGAAATGGTAGAGCTTTGTATCTCCTCATATTCGAACTCTTTACCCTGCAAATGCAAAAAAAAAGAGTTTCTCCGTGTGATTAAGTCAATAAGCTGATTTTTAAGGAGAATAAAGATTTTAATAGATATTATTACAGCTAAAAATAAAGAATAATTGCAAAAATAAGAACAATTGGTACGGCGGTTAGGGGAAAAAAGTCTATTTTGTAGAACTATACCACTCGTAGGATTGTTGAGAATAGGAACGGATTTATTAAGCAATAGATTCCAAGGAGTAGGGATTTTCGTGAAATAGCCAGAAGCAGATTAAACGGAAAAGAATCCTTGATAATCCTCCGCCCAAAAGAGTTGGATGGCTCACACCAAACGAGTAATGAAAATAAATAATAAACCAGAATTCTATTGTATTTGCAAATTGAATTCAGTAAAGTAGAGATTATGGGGAGATGTAAATGCACGCTAGCAGTGATCACGTTGGTGATAACTTTAACTGCATGTAGTGGTGAAGAGGCGTCACAAAGAGCGATGGCAGATGATTTGGCTAAATCATTGATGACGCAAGAATTGATAGTTCATTTGGCAAATAATTTCAATGAGTCTGTTGAATTTAGAGTGGAGGAGATGTATGGAGGGGGGAACTATAGAATCGTGGTCGATAAGGTCATTGGTGAACTTTCGACCGAAATTATCCATTTGGCATATGCCTTGATAGAGACGCTAGAGATTTACGACTCCTTTCAAAAATTTCACGAAAACTTCTACAATGAATTTTCTTCCCATACGAAGGACATCTCTTGGAAACCGATTGATAACAGAACCCTAAAGAGTGCAGGAGTGCTCAAAGTCAATAAAATAAAAGATAAAGAGTCGCCTTTCGCAAGGTTCTTAGCAAACGATATTAATCAATACAACTACTGCAGTGTTCCATTAGATAGAGAGGATGTACTGCCTGTTGGAAAGGATAAATTTGAGGCAATGACTGAAATCGTGGAACAGATTGATGATCCAAATAGGTTGTTGAAGATTGGTAATATGTTGAAAGCGTTGTTCTTGCATCTGATGACTGAGGAGGTGGCAAAAGTCTCTAAAATGGAGCCTGTGTTTATGGATAGAGGCGATGGAATTACTCAATTAGATTATACTGAAAATGGATTCATCTACCGAATGAAGGTCAAAGAGACCAATAAAACAGCTACAGTGGTAGTGGAAGCTGCCAACTAATTTTGATAAAACGCTGACTTTCGGTGCGTCACAGAGGAAAACGGGAGGTGAGAAAATGCGATAGATACCAACGAGGTGAAAGCTGCTTAATCTTTAAGCGCTTTTACCTCGTTCTCTTTTGTGCCGTTTGCTCTTTTTGTTTTGTATAGGTTGGAAAGGAGTCTCGGTTGCAGATTGATGAAGCTGAAAACTTTATCGACTCATTATTCTATAATCTTCAACTCTCTTCTTATGTAGTAGTTGAGGTTAAGATTGGATAGCTTGCGTTTTGCTGATTTAGGGCAACTTAGTGGCTATGTGGTGACTTGTAACCACATTTTTTCTCTTCTCAAGCTGCTTTTTGCTACATACTACCCTCTCTGTTGCTGCAATGCTTATAATTTCTTACATTGCGTCACTATTGCATCACTGCTCAATCAAGAGTGATGCTGCGGCTACTTGTCACTCGTAAGAAGTTGTAGAGCTTGGTATCTTCTCGCTTCCGCACTCTTTGCTTGAGAGAAGTTCGATTGTGACATGGTTCAAGTCTGAAATTTATAAAATTCAAAATCGTTCAAAATGAAAATTACCATTTACTTTATCCCCCTACTTTTTCTTCTATCCTCCTCTTGCAAAGGTGAAAGCCAAGAGGCTAAGATCGATAAGATAATAGAGAAATTGTCTCTTTTTGAGAATAAAAAGGGGGCACTAAAAGAGTACCGATTAAAGAGTTTAAGAAGTGGGGCTAATGAGGCTGAGACAAAAAAGATAGATGAGTTGGAGGCGATGTTAACTGACGATGAAATTCGTAGAAGGGTGGTGCTGGGAGTGCAAGAGCTCTTTACTCCAAGCGAAATAGAGGATGTCTATCATTTTGTGACCTCCTCGGCCTTTTCAAAACTGTCGAACGAAAGTAGTCAGTTTGATGATGTAGAGAGTCAAATCAGGGCGATAGAGCAAAATATCAATGGTGAGAGGGAGTCGAAAGGTAGGGCTAAATTTGAAGCTATACCGATAGATAGAAGAGATGGATTTTATGCAACGGTTGATTACAATTCCTCAATGGAGGGAAGCGAGATTAGACTCGAAGAGAATCCTTCTCTGACGGTAGAGGATATGGCAGAAGTAACCACTCGGGGAAGTAGCGTTGGCGCAAAGATCATCTGTATAACCTTTAACGGGAGTGGAACCAAAAAATTCCACATGTTGACAAAAAGAAATATTGACAAGCCAATCGCCATGGTTATTGACAACCATATTGTTTCATTGCCCCAAGTGCGGAGTGCTATTTCAGAGGGGAGAGTGGAAGTTGGTGGAGATTTTACGGATGAAGAGGTGGTTTCTATTCTCAATAAATGGGGTAAGAAATAAAAACGGTGCTTGTCAAACATCGTGCCGTTTGCTCTTTTCTCTCTAGAGTATAAAAGCCATTTAAAGAGAGATTTATTAGATGTTTTTTTTAAAAAAAACACAACAATGTTACTTAATCAAAAAGCGCTGAAAATATTTAGTAAAACTCAACGAGTAAACTTATCTTTTTTCTATGTTTGCAGCGTAAACAAAACTCTTTTTTGAAATCTGTTTTTGTTATGAATAGACAGGGAATACCACCCTAGGAAGGATATCTACCCGTATCGACAAAAACACACTTCGAAAAACTTTCACAAATCTTTATTTCAACACTTTAAAAATTTAAATTATGATTAAATCGATTAAATTATTGTCAATTGGTTTTTTGGGAGCTTTGGCTATGAGTAGTTGTTCCAAAGAAGACCCAACACCAGAACCGAAACAAAAGTTTACATTTGAGTTTTCAGCTGGAGAGAACGGTACAGTAAACCCATCGGGACCGCAAACGGGTGAGGAAGGTACACAGATTACCTCCATCGCAAATCCAGAGGAAACATATCTATTTGCTGGTTGGTTTAAAGAAGATGAGCCAGACACACCAATTGGAACATCTGATGATTGGACAGTTAAAGATAGCATATTGACTGTGAAATTTACATCAAAAACTTCCGGCAAAAAATTTATGGCTAAATTTGCTAAAACTGTTTACAACGTGAAATTTGAAGCAGAAGAAGGAGGCACTGTTACTAATGCGGGAGGGCCTGTAGCAGAAAATGACAGCATAAAATCAACGGCCCAACCAAGCACTAATTATGGGGTTGACGGCTGGTATGATGGTGAAACAAAAATAACAACAACTGAAACAAGTGAAGATGTTTATGTTTCTAATGAAGGAAAAACGTTGCACGTCAAATCAACAATAGCTGTAAAAGACAAGATTTATAAAGCTAAATTTTCTCCATATTACTCCGTAACATTTTCAACCCAAGGAGGAGGAGATGTTAGTTCTTTCTACGAAAGAGGTTTGGATGGAAGCTACGTAACTTCAAGTACTGTAGAAAAATTTTATGAGACTGACGGCTGGTATGATGGTGAAACAAAAATAACAGCAACTGAAACGACCGAAAATGTTTATGTTTCTGATAATGGAAAAACATTACATGTCAAATTATCATCAGATACAAACGACAAGAATTATAAAGCCCAATTTAAAATTGGTGGATCACGTATCGATATCGTTGGTTCAGGTGATTCAGCAAGACTTTTGTTAACGAAAGATCCTAAAAATGGTGGGGCATACCTTCAATTTGGATCAATTATTGCTCGAACTGGCAATCAAAAAGTTGCAGCGTTTAACCCCTCAAAAGCACCAAATGAGTGGATTGAAGAATGGGAAGTAGGTGATAAGTTCCCTGAACATACAGTAGCTAATTTGGTGATGGGAAAAGGAGACCCATGTAAACTTTTAGGTTTTACACAGAAAGAGATCAAAGATTCGCTTGCTGCTAATATTGCTCCTGATAACAAAGAATGGCGCCTTCCAACAAAAGAAGAAAACAGTTTATTTGCCGGAGAGAGTTCAGCATGGGAAACGATTGATGGAATCAATGGACGTTACATTGGTTCTGGTTCATCAACTGGGAAAGCTGAATTTTTCCCTGCTGCAGGGCTTCTTGGCTCCCAGTGCGAATTGAAAGAAGAAGGTTACTCATGCTCTTTTTGGTCAAGTATAGCAGATGCTTCAGATAGAGCTTATTACATGCGAAGTGACGAACGACAAATAGACAGAGACATCACTATAGAACAAGCTGCTGGAATCTCGGTTAGATGCGTTCGTCAACAATAAACTCATCTTTGAATAGCTCCATTGGACTTTTTTCATCCATCTAGCGATACTAAAAACCGCTAGATAAATTAAGCCCAGAGAGTTGAACTTTATAAAAACAACTATTTAAAAGCTGTTTTGAATCTCACAATAAATGAGCTTCAAAACAGCTTTTTTGTATGTCACTAATTGTTTCTATCAGTTTTTCTTTTACTTTTTCAAATATATTAGGGGTGCTTACAGAACCTTTTCCAACCATAGAGGCTGTTACGTCTAGTAGGTAAATTCTCTTCTCATTTTGATAGGATTGTCC
>JBOFMR010000013.1:0-3144 GCA_051658485.1 Phocaeicola sp. | reverse complement strand
AATGCCACACAGCCCAACACTATTCGGTGAAGCAATAGACGAGTTGATTAAGTGCGCTGAAAGAGAAGCAAAGAAAAGCAATACAGTAAACAGAATAGAAGTGATAACAGAAGATGGAAGAGCCTACACTAACTATGATGTTGCTAGTTGCGAGGTTGCATATCAAGACAATTCAAAAACAATGAAGATATTTATTAAAACGAAATAAGATGGAAATGAAAGAAAAGATTTACGAAGCGGCAATAAAAGCAGCTGACAAGACAGATTATGACTACAATGGATATAGTACTGACATACAAGATTTAAGAGACCTATTTACGCAAGGAGCAAACTTTGCCCTAGAAAATCAATGGCATGACTTGAGAGTTAATCCGAACGATTTGCCTGACGAGAACGTTGATGTTATTGTAGTAACAAAGAGAGATGTAAGGACTCTGTGGCACAGAAGATGGAATAAGAGAATAGCAGTATGGGATGAGTATTTTCTTGATTGGGATGAAATTATAGCATGGATGCCAATACCTGAATTTAAACAAAACAAATAATATGATAGAAGAACAAAAGTGTTACGTTGCAATATGCGACAAGTGTGGCGATAAATTTGAATTTTTTGGAAATGACGCTAGTATGTTCTTAAGTAAGGATGAATTAATCTTGTTATGTGAAGAGGACAATTGGCTTATAGTTAATGATAAATGTATATGCAGAAATTGCAGTGGAAGATAAAATATTAATAGAGAAGTTCGGTATCGAGTACGTGCACATAAACAAAATAAAGCACGGAGATACGATTATATGCAAAGATGGAAGCGTTAGAACCGTAAATGGTTTATTCATCAGGAATAATTATTTTATGGGGACAACGCTCTACGGAGATAGTTACAACTTGGGTACTATATTGGTACCTAGAATAAAAACAAATTAACAACCAAATAAAAAAACGTATGAATATAGATAACATAAAATTTGACAGCCTTTTGAGATTTGCAGATATAAGCCCGATTGTAGATAGTCTGTTTCAGGTTGGAGAAAAGAAAACAATAGAAGTTACTCCATGGCATCAGACAGAGAAACAAGAGGGATACTATTATGACTTTTCACTAAGAGAGCTAAGCGATAAAGAGGATCATTTAGGAATTATCAAAGAGGAGTTTTTAAGCATTATGTGCCGTTGGGTTCAACTAAATTGGGAAATAAAAGAACTTGGAGATATGACAGAGGGTATAATGCTTTCACACGACTTGAAATACGAAAAGAACATAGAGGAAAGAGATTCTCTTTGGCCAAAGATAGAGAAAACTTTTTACCGTGCATCTTTAGCTCAACCACCAGCATTGCCAAAGGAAATCGACACAAAAGAAACTAGAGAGGTGTTTAAAAGAGCAATCGAAAACGGGTATATTGATATTGTGGAAAACAGATACAAATGGAACAACAGCCTTACACAATTTGCTTATTTAATAAACAAGTTAAAAGACAAGTTAGGTAGACGTTTTTCTTCTTTCAATGAAGTAGAAGAACTATTTAACATAAAGAATATAAACAAGATTCAGCGTAAATATTTAACAAACAAACAAACAAACGGGAAACCAAGAGGGTTTGTTATAATTGATGCTTTATTTGAAAACATGTAATGAGTAATATTTATCAAAACAAATTAATATGAACAACTTAAGAGATAAATCCTACAAGGCAGCAAAAGAAAAAGGTTTTTACAACGGAAATTTAAGCGATAAACACTATTTATGCTTAGCAGTAACAGAACTTTGCGAAGCAGTTCAAGCAGACAGAAGCGGAAAGCGAGCCAAGATGAAAGCGTTTGAGCTAAACCAAGAAGTTCACCCCGAAAGTATTGGATGGTTTGCTAAAGATTACGAGCTGACAATATCAGGAACAGTAGAGGATGAACTAGCAGATGCAGCAATTAGATTGTTAAGTTTTGCGGGATACAAAGAAGTATATGTATTCAATCCTAAAACGAAATATTTACAATCAAGATTTGGGAATCTTTCGTTTACAGAGTCTGTTTTTTGCATCATATCGACAATTTCAAAGGTGAATTACACTTGTAACGTAGATACTTGTTTTAATATGATATTTTGGCTTGCACAAGCAAACAACATAGACCTGTTTAAACACATAGAGCTAAAGATGCGATACAACAAAACAAGAAGCAACTTACACGGAAAAAAATATTAAGATGAACATACTACAAGAAGCAGATTCAATAGTAAGCGGAGATAGAGCAGCAGATTACGGAGATATCGTTGAGAACTTCAATAGAATTGCAGAGATAGCAAGTATAATGAGCAACAAGGCAATAACAGCAGATGATTGTGTGAATGTACTTATAGCGGTTAAACTATCAAGAGAAGCCTTTAAACACAAGCGAGATAACTTAGTAGACCTTTGCGGTTATGCACACATTAAAAACGAAATAAACAAATGAAAGTAGAAGTAATAGAATTAAGCGGTTTTGTATCTGCACTTCAAGCGTTAAGATTGCCGTTTGGGTTAGAAACAAGAAGCTACACAGATTCAGAACACAGCGTTACAGACTCAAGGATAGCAACTAAAACATCTTGCGTGTTCCTTGATAAAGACATTGAGCTAATGAGCCGTTTAGTAAAGGCAGGTGACGAGCACGCAAAAGCATTAAGAGGAATCAACGTAACACTATCAATTGACGCACCTAGATACTTTTGGGCTGAAATGGATACTTACACGATTGGTCAAACAAGGCTATCATCAGAGAGTACAATGCACATACAAGGCAAAGGGATGAGCACAGAGGAGCTTGTAAAGATGAAAGAGGAGTTAAAAGAGGGGACAATGCAAAAGCGAATAGGAGTATTTAATTATCAATGTTTGAGAAGAATTTACTTCCAACGAAAAACCCACAGACTACCAATTTGGAAAGAGTTTTGCAAGTTTATCGAGTCACTACCATATTCAAACCAATTAATCACAATCAAATGATACTAGAAGAAAAAGTAGAAAACAAATCTAAAGCTGAAATGCTTATAGCGAAGTGCCAAAAACAAGACGCGAAAAAGGTCACATTAACCTTATCTGATAGAGTTTCAATTTTGGCAAAACCAGAGAGAATAAACCCCGAGTTTATAGCTGCAAAAAAGAAACAAT
>JBOFMR010000012.1:0-2783 GCA_051658485.1 Phocaeicola sp. | reverse complement strand
CTCCATCACTCCCCTTGGTTACAGTTTCATTTGTCATCAAAGAGGTAGGAGAATCGGCACTCCAAACCAAAGGGGTATCTACACCACTTTCACCTTGGTAACCATATACACAAAACTCTTTAAAACTATCTGCGGTAGTAGCCTCACCATTTTGTGCACCTATAGAGGCACTAAAATTCACATAAAGCGGGTTAGCATCATCAGAATCAGAATGATCTAGCACATCGTGCTTAGTACAGCCACTGGCAGCTAAAGCCAAAGCAACGACTGGAAGAAAGAATTTTTTATTCATTATTTACTGTATTGTCGCATTTATAAAACAGAAACAAGAGAGGAACAGAGCTCCATCGTGCTCTTTCTCTTGTAGTTTCACAAAGGTAACCTTTCCAATAGAACAAACAACTGATTCACCATTAACCTCATTGACCAACAATTGTTTTAAACATTTTTTACCATTAAGATGATTACTAGCCCCTTTTTTTAGGAAAAGAACTATTGGAGAAGCAAAAAGAGAGTGCGCTGCTATAAACAAGCAGCGCACTCTCTTAAATGAATCTCGAGCGATTGTAAAGGATTGCTCTCCGATAAAACTTAATGCCTTCAGAAAATCACTTGATTTCCATACGATAAATACACCGATAGAAAAGTATAGGGAGCTACTACCTGATAAATGGAAAAACGGCTAATGGAAAGAAACCATTAGCCGTTTTTAGTTACTATACAATATAGAATCGTGGAGACGCTTACTATTACAACGCTTTTTTTACAACCTAATAAATTATCATCTACTCCCAGCACCGGAATCAAGAGTTTTCTACCTCTTTTCAATCGCAATATATACCCTATAATAATGGTTTTTATCACTCTAAGCTAATTCCGAATGAATATGGTATTCATTCAAATCCTTCATATCGCACAAAAAGTAGTGCGAAAACAACTGCTGAGATTATGAAACTTACTAAAAATAGAAGTCAAAAAAGAACAGAAGATAATGGTATTTACAAAATAGATTCTACTACTTATTGTCGGATACAACGTATCGGAAGGGCTTCCGCTTGTTTCCGGTCGCTTGACGAAGATATCTCATGCCAACTATATTCTAAAGCGTTGCCGTAATCACGAGTCATGTAAATATTCGAAGTTGTCCAATAAGCGCTACTGATCGAAGCCTTGTGTAGATATCCACTCGTTCCTCGATAATATTCATTATTAGGAAAGAATTCGCCACCGGTACCTTTCTTTGTAGCACCTGGACCGAAATAATAACCATTTATACCCTTTCGTTTATACTCGGAACGGTCCCAACATGTGTCCCAACACTCCCCATTTAATGGCATACGCCATGTATAATTGTCCACTTCGCGCCCTGCAGCAGTTAAAGCCTTAATCTGAGCAACTGTAAAACCTAAAAGCCTACAAGGATCTCCTTTGCCTGCTTTAATATTTTCTGAAGTGTTTTTTGGGAAATTTACTCCTACTTTCCATTTCTTTCTCCATTTATTCGACAAATCTGACGGGTTGAATGAAACATTCTCAGATTCCGCACCAGTATGTCTGTTCCATGCAATAACCGATCCGAATTGAAAGAGTATCCCACGGTGGCTATCTTTTCTTGTAAGCACAAGCATTGCATCATCACCTTCACCTACTACGTAAATACGGGGTGTAGCTCGACCATCCTCTAATACAACTTTTACATATCTCGCAGCGAAAGATTGATTATGTGTCGAAGGGCTTGACTTGACATTTAGCGTTCTACCACATACATAGATATCATCCGTTTCAACGGTATTAATAATCTCATTACCCTCTGAATCAAACCACCCATCAAATATATAGTCAGAATCGGGCAATGCAGTAGAACTAATGTATTTACCCGTACAACAAGAACCAACAGTTGGATTCGCACGACCACCGACAGTAGCAGAAGTGAAGTTCACAGTACATTGTTTAAGCGAATTATCACCTCTAAATAAAGGTTTTCTAAACTTAGCTGTATAGGTTGTGTTTGCCGTCATCTGAGTCAGTTTCACTTTTAAGGTATCTCCAACAATCGTAAAGGCACCTCCACCTTCGATCATCTTTGTACCATCGTGCCACCCGGCAAACTCATATCCCTCCATTGCTGTGGCTACGGAATATAAGACACTACCCCTATCTGCTGTGTTGCTACCCGATAGACTGATATCACCGTTATCGCCCGAAACAAACCGTATGCTGATTTTTTCTGGGCCTTCCTCTAATAGACTATCGGTAAAGCAGCTACTCATTGCCAGGGCTCCCGACAAAACAAAAAATGTTGACTTAATTAATTTAATCATAATTTTAACAATGTTCTTTTGTGATTTATTTTGTTTGTGCGTGCAAATATAGCAAATAAAAACATATACATCGCATTATTTGCACTTTTTTTTATACAATATGTATTTATTTGTTATCAAAAAATAGCAACAAAGAACACCTGTTCCTAACGTCATTATAAAAAATGCTATCTGCTAGGTAAACACCCTCACAGTTGGGTATTAGCCATTTTCTCCTCCTTTCAGTATTGCAACATTGTCACCTCCTTTACTAGCTATCAATAGATACTACAGTAAAATTAACAGAACAAAAAAAAGAGCTATTCGTGAGTTTTATCTAAAAGTATTACTGTCCGATAAAACTTAATGCCTTTAGAAAATCACTTGATTTTCCTATATATAGAATCTATTGGAGAGTAAATAAGCTTCAATTTAGGTCTATTCCGTTGAGTTTCTTACAAAATCATTAGCAAATGAAAAGAC
>JBOFMR010000011.1:0-18071 GCA_051658485.1 Phocaeicola sp. | reverse complement strand
AAAAATTTAAATTTATGATTAAATCGATTAAATTATTGTCAATTGGTTTCTTGGGAGCCTTGGCTATGAGTAGTTGTTCAAAAGAAGATCCAACACCAGAACCGAAACAAAAGTTTACAATTGAGTTTTCAGCTGGAGAAAACGGCACAGTAGACCCAAAGGGATCGCAAACGGGTGAGGAAGGTACAGAGATTACTTCCAAAGCAAGTCCAACTGCTTCTTTTAGTTTTGCTGGTTGGTTTAAAACAGATGACCCGGAAAATAGACTTACAGACTCCGACGATTGGACAGTTAAAGACAACGAACTAACTGTGAAATTCACAGCAAATACTGCCAACAAAAATTTCATAGCCAAGTTTGCTGAAACTCTTTATAAAGTAACATTTAAAGCAGAAGCAGGAGGTAGTGTAGATGAACCATCAGGAGAATCTTCTGAAGGATCTTATGTACATTCAACAGCTAAAGTAGACTCTAGTTATAATTTTGCAGGTTGGTGGCTTGGCACCACAAAAATTGAATCAAAAGACATTACAGCATCTGCCTATGTTTCTGAAGATGGGCTGACATTGTATGTCAAGATGTCAACAGATACAGATAAAAATACTTATGAAGCTAAATTCACTCCTATTTACACGGTGAACTTTAAAGCAACAGCTGGAGGTACAATTAATAAGGAATCTGAATCGGCAATTAAAGACAAATACATAGAAGTAAAAGCTACAGCAAATACACATTATACACTTGATGGTTGGTACGATAAAGATGGTATACAAATTACATCAACTGTAGCCACAGAAGATGTCTATACCTCTGCAGATGGATCTATTTTGTATGTTAAGTCGCTACTCGCAGTAAACAAGCAAACATTTACAGCTAAATTTACTCCTAATGGAACTCGTATCTATGTAAAAGGAACAGGTGATGCAGCAACACTTGAACTTACAAAAGATCCTACGGCTCAAATAGCTTTCTTCCAATTCGGTTCTGTTGTTGCTTGGTCTAATACAGGAGCTCCACAAATTGTGTTCAATCCAACAACGACAATATCGGCTTGGAATAAAAATTGGGGTCCAGTTTATGACTTCAACGTAGATGGGATGAAGCATGGTCAAGGAGACCCATGTAAACTTGTAGGCTTTACACAAAAACAGATTCAGGAGAAACTCGCTGCTAACGAATTGCCCGATAATGGGAAATGGCGTACGCCAACCGAAGATGAAAATGTAACCTTTACAGACGAAATATCAGGATGGACAACTCTTGGTGGTAAAAATGGATACTACATGGGACCAGGTGCTAAAGAAGGAGAGACTTGTGGAGAATTTTTTCCTACTACAGGCTGGCTTGAAGAGCAACAAGGGGCATTAGAATATACTGACAGGGGCTATTTTTGGTCAAACACACAGATAGAGGGTATGATTTCTTGCTACTACGTAATATTCACAAATGATGGTTATAATCCTGAATTTACTACCAATCCATCATACGGTATGCCTGTTAGATGCATTCCTCAACAATAAACTCATCTTTGAATAACTCCATTTGACTTATCTAATCCATCTAGCGATACTAACAACCGCTAGATAAATCAAAACCCAGAGAGTCGAATTTTATTAAAACAACTATTTAAAAGCTGTTTTGAATCTCATAATGAATGAGCTTCAAAACAGCTTTTTTGCATATGGTGGAATTGAGTATATAACAGAAAAAGGACTCTTCCCTACCCCTCTACTTAAATAAAAGATTAAAAAAAAGCGTCAAATCTTCACACTATCTAGTTATTAGCGAGTTACGGTGAAGAGAAGAGGGAACGAATCTTCACCAAATCTTCACCGAAACATTCTTATTGAACCAAGCAGATTAAGTAAAATCACCTACTATTTACAACTCACCATTGATTCTTCTTGTAACCAAAGAGAAAACAACCTTTTAAAAAGCATCTAATAACTAAAGCTTTTTACCGTTTCACCTAGGTGATACAGCTGTATCACCTAGGTGAAACGGTAAAAAGCTAGATAAGCAATCAAAAAAAGAGCTATCTCTTTACGACTCAAAGAAAGCGTCAAGCATCTGTTTGGTTTCATCCGGCTCTAAAGAAGCCAGTCGGGCATTTTTAAGTTCAATACGATTGACTAAAAAGAGGAGATTATCATAAGTCAACTTGATGGAACCTTTGTGATTAAGCATCGTTAGTATGATTATGATACGTTCCGTATTAAACAAACCTTCAGCAATATCAGGGTATTTTTTTAGTTCTTCCTCTATGCGCTCTGAGAAACCATCATCTTTCATTCGAAGATGCATCTTGTTACGCAACATAGCACGAAAATTACCCAAACGAAGATTGGTGCGAGCCATATCATTAAAAAGGGCTTTCATGTTCCATTCCGCAGTTTCTAGAGTGGCAATTACTCCATTCAGGACACGAGAATAATATTCACAGTTATCCCAATCCTCCTTACATTTATAGCGAAGATCATGCTCTACCTCGTGCCACCCTTCGGAAAATATCGTACGAATTTGGATTTCATAAGTATCATCGATATAAGGAGCAAACTCCTCTGGAATTGCACGACGAAACTCCTCCACGACTTCAGCTGGCAAACTACAAACAAGGTTCAAACGTTGCGGGCAGAATGTAGATGAGTTCAGCTCATCAATAGAACTTTGTATCAAATCACTGTAGCTATAATAGCAAGCTAAAATATCGACATCATCCTGAAAATAAGCAACAATCCTCAAACCTATCATATCCTGAATCTTAGTCCCTTCGCGACGATATTTATCCCCCTTCAATGCCACCTTAGTGGATAGAGATTCTGATGACTTTACACGTGAAAAAAGACGAAACATCAATCCACATTTGGATAATTTAGCAGACAAATCCTGCTCCATCTTTTTTGCAATACTGCTTAATATTCGATTCATACCAATCTCTCTCAATTTTCCATCGCGTATCGTCTATGATTTTATCATCTAAAACATTGCATACAGCGACAAAAGTTATTACTCATTTTTATCAATAAATTTTAACTATCCTCCTCAAACAAAATCACACGATTCCGCTATTCAAAGGTTAATAAAGCCCTCTAACGCTGAATAGAAGAAGAGTCCTTCCAACCATTTAATTGCAAATATAGCAAAAAGAAAGCAAAAGAACGATTTAAACTCTTAGCGGCAATAAAAAAGCAACTTCGTATTTGCCCAATTAGCCGGTGCTACTCTTGCTCTTTTCTTGCAGTAACAGACTAAACAATGCAATTCTAGCCTCTTTTTTTATTACTACTCCTCAATTATTCAAAGAGATACCCCCTTTCGATCATCCAAGAGTTCACACCCAATAGGCTTCTATATATATAAAAAAAATGATTGGCTGAAAAAGGTAAATAGGAAGAAACGAAATGTTTAATCTTTTGAAAAGTTGAAAAAATATAGTGTTGTTTATACAAAAAGCAGGAAACCCCTGAATAATCTTTGTACTTTTGCAAAAAATAGATCCATGAAAAAAAGCATCCTCATCACTCTACTCCTACTCCCCACCCTCTTGATTTGGGCACAACCCAAACACGAAGTGCGTGCTGTATGGATTACCACACTAGGAGGTCTGGATTGGCCACAACAAAAAGCCAGAGACAAGACAACAATAGAAAAACAGAAAAAAGAGCTTTGCAGTCAATTAGACCAATACAAAGCAGCAAACTTCAACACCATCCTACTGCAGGTGCGCTTGAGAGGGGACGTTCTCTATCCATCGAAATATGAGACATTTACAGAATCCCTAACAGGACACACGGGCAAAAATCCTGGTTATGACCCGCTGGCCTTTGCGATTGAAGAGTGTCACAAACGAGGACTAGAGCTACACGCGTGGATAGTAACAATACCAATAGGGAGTAATAAACAGATAAAAAAACTGGGAAAAGAGTCGATTGTACATAAGAAAAAGAATCTGTGCAAATTGCACCAAGGAAGTTGGTACCTAGATCCAGGTCACCCCGAAACGAAAGAGTACTTGACAGCTATTACAAAAGAGATTGTTACCAACTACAACGTAGATGGTATTCACCTAGACTACATTCGATATCCCGAAAAAGCTGATAAATTTCCAGATGCAAACACCTATCACATCTACGGAAAAGGGAATGACCTAAAAACTTGGAGAAGAGAAAATATAACTGCCATTGTCCGACAAATATACAACGAAGTCAAAGCCATTAAACCATGGGTAAAAGTTAGCAGTTCACCAGTAGGGAAGTACAAAGATACAAACCGTTATACTTCGCGTGGATGGAATGCATACCACGCCGTCTATCAAGATGTACAAGCGTGGCTCAAAGAGGGAATTCACGATGCCATCTTCCCCATGATGTATTTTCAAGGAAACCACTTCTATCCCTTTGCACTCGATTGGAAAGAGAACAGTAATCAACGTTGGGTCGTTCCTGGATTAGGCATCTATTTTCTCTCACCACAAGAACGCAATTGGGACTTGGAAGAGATAGCACGTCAACTCTATTTTATACGAAGAAATCAACTCGATGGGGAAGCATTTTTTCGCAGTCGTTTTTTGTTGGAAAACACAAAAGGCATTTTCGATGAACTAAAGTTGATGCACTACACCGCACCTGCCCTATTGCCTCCATTAACGTGGCTAGATAGCATTGCACCCACCACCCCAACTTCTCCAAAACTATTGACAAAAGAGAAACAGATCGAACTGAAATGGGGAGCAGCAAGCGACAACAGCAATCAACCCGTGGTTTATCATCTCTACTCATCTACCAACTACCCTGTAGACACCGATAACCCAGCCAACTTAATAGAGACCTCGTGGAGAGATACAAGCTATCTCTATACAGCAATTCAACCGCTAAAGTCTAGCCCCTACTTTGCCGTAACCGCTTCCGACTGTTATGGAAATGAGAGTGCCCCTTTACCCCTAAACCAACCTATTACAGAAGAACTACCCATTCTAAATCAAGGAAATAGACTCCATTTACCCCACCTTTCTGGAGTAAAAACAATTCTTATAAAGAGTGCTATGGGACATTCAGTTGAAAAAAAGCCTTATCAGCCTGTGCTCTCGATAGAAGAGTTAGCACATGGATTCTATTTAGTGATGGCCATAAAGGAAGAAACAGGAGAGGCGATTAAAATAGGAAGAATACTCAAATAAGGAGAGAAGAATATGGCAGTATCACAAGAAATAGCTGCACCACTCTACCAACCTTTCCAACAGTGCCTATTCTGGAAAATCAACCATTATTTTAGAGAAAGATTAAGGCTATAAGCAAAATTATGACTAATTTTGCATATTCTATTGAACCAATCATTAAATTCATGAGCAATCAACGATACATGCAGCGCGGAGTTTCCGCTTCAAAAGAAGATGTGCACAATGCCATTAAGAACATAGATAAAGGAGTTTTTCCACAAGCATTTTGTAAAATCATTCCAGATATTCTAGGAGGAGATCCCGAATATTGCAACATTATGCATGCAGATGGTGCAGGTACAAAATCCTCACTAGCCTATCTATATTGGAAAGAGACTGGCGATGTAAGTGTATGGAAGGGTATAGCCCAAGATGCATTGATTATGAACATTGACGACCTACTTTGTGTAGGTGCAGTAGATAATATTTTGGTCTCTTCAACCATTGGGCGCAATAAATTACTAATCCCTGGAGAGGTAATTTCAGCCATCATCAATGGCACAGATGAGCTATTGGAAGAGTTGCGCCAAATGGGCGTAGGAGTTTATGCTACAGGTGGCGAGACTGCCGATGTAGGTGATTTGGTACGCACCATTATTGTAGATAGCACAGTGACTTGCCGCATGAAACGTAGCGAAGTTATTGATAATGCAAACATTCGCCCTGGAGATGTCATTGTAGGACTTGCCTCCTATGGACAAGCAACCTACGAGAAAGAGTATAACGGAGGTATGGGAAGTAATGGATTAACCAGTGCTCGCCACGATGTTTTTGCCAACTATCTGGCTGCTAAATACCCTGAAAGTTTTGATAAAAACGTACCTGCTGATTTGGTTTACAGCGGTGGATTGAAACTTACAGATAGCGTAGAAGGTAGTCCTATTGATGCAGGAAGATTGGTTCTTTCACCTACGCGCACATATGCCCCAGTGGTAAAGAAGCTGCTTGATGCACTTCGTTCAGAGATACATGGTATGGTACACTGCTCGGGAGGTGCACAAACCAAAGTGTTGCACTTTATCGGAAATATGAAGGTCGTTAAAGACCATCTATTCCCAGTCCCTCCACTTTTCAAAACTATTCAGGAGCAAAGTAACACCGATTGGGCAGAGATGTACAAGGTGTTTAATATGGGGCACAGATTAGAAATCTATCTTTCACCCGAACATGCTGAAGAGGTTATTGCAATTAGTAAGTCATTTAATATTGATGCACAAATTGTAGGTCGAGTAGAGGAAAGTGATAAGAAAGAGTTGATTATAAAAAGCGAATTTGGAGAATTCACATACTAATGGCAGAGAATACAATTATAGAAAAATTAGATGGGCTTATTGCACGTTTTGAGGAGGTATCAACACTGATTACTGACCCCAATGTAATAACCGATCAACGTCGCTACGTAAAACTCACCAAAGAGTATAAAGAGTTGAGCGACATTATGGATGCACGCAAAGAGTACATTCAATGCGTAACAGGGCTAGAAGAGGCGAAACAGCTTATGGTAATGGAGTCAGATCCTGAAATGAAGGAGATGGCACGTGAAGAGGCGAATATTTGCGAAAAACGAATCCCTGAGTTGGAAGAGGAGATTAAATTACTACTCGTTCCTGCCGACCCACAAGATGATAGAAATGCGATTTTGGAAATTCGTGGAGGTGCTGGTGGCGATGAGGCTGCTATCTTTGCGGGTGACTTGTTTCGCATGTATACCAAATATTGCGAATCCAAAGGATGGAGACTCGAAGTTTCAAGTGTAAACGAAGGTACATCAGGTGGATTTAAGGAGATTGTTTGCTCGGTAACGGGTGATAAAGTATATGGAACACTAAAATATGAATCGGGTGTACACCGCGTACAGCGTGTGCCAGCTACCGAAACACAAGGACGTGTACACACATCGGCTGCATCGATAGCCATACTACCAGAAGCTGAACCATTTGATGTGGAGATCAACGAAGGTGAAATAAAATGGGATACTTTCCGAAGCGGAGGTGCCGGTGGACAAAACGTTAATAAAGTAGAGTCTGGAGTACGCCTACGCTACAATTGGAAAAACCCAAACACAGGTATTGTTGAAGAGATTTTGATAGAGTGTACAGAAACGCGCGACCAGCCCAAAAACAAGGAGCGCGCTTTGGCACGTCTACGCACATTTATATACGACAAGGAGCATCAAAAGTATATGGATGACATCGCTAGCAAACGAAAAACAATGGTGTCAACAGGAGACCGTTCGGCTAAAATCCGCACCTATAACTATCCACAAGGACGTATAACTGATCACCGTATCAACTATACGATTTACAATCTAAGTGCATTTATGGATGGAGATATTCAAGCTTGCATTGACCAACTAGTAGTAGCTGAAAATGCTGAAAGATTAAAAGAGAGTGAATTGTAAATATAAAATAAGGAGTTTTTATAAGTCTCCTATTCTAAAACACAGGCCATGACAAAAGAACAACTATTTGAAAATATAAAAGCGAAAAAATCATTTCTTTGCGTAGGATTAGATACTGACATTAAAAAGATACCTGCACACTTGTTGAAAGAGGAAGATCCCATCTTTGCATTCAATAAAGCAATTATTGATGCAACAGCACCCTACTCTATTGCCTATAAGCCCAATCTTGCCTTTTACGAAAGTATGGGTGTAAAGGGATGGATCTCTTTTGAAAAAACAATTAGTTACATTCAAGAGAATTATCCTGATCAGTTTATTATAGCTGATGCAAAACGTGGAGATATAGGTAACACATCAGACATGTATGCACGCACTTTCTTTGCAGAACAAAACATTGATTCAGTTACTGTAGCTCCCTATATGGGTGAAGATAGCGTATCACCTTTCCTAGCTTATGAAGGAAAGTGGGTAATTCTATTAGCATTAACTAGTAATAAAGGGTCACACGATTTCCAACTTACAGCAGATGCAAACGGAGAACGCTTGTTCGAAAAAGTATTACGCACCTCACAAAAATGGGGAAATGATGAAAATATGATGTATGTAGTTGGTGCTACTCAAGGACGTGCATTTGAAGAAATTCGTCAAATTGTTCCCAATCACTTCCTATTAGTACCTGGCGTAGGCGCACAAGGAGGTTCACTTGAGGAGGTTTGCAAGTACGGGATGAACAAGAGCTGTGGACTTATAGTCAATTCAAGCCGAGCCATTATCTATGCCGACACGACAGAAAATTTTGCAGAAGTAGCTGGAAAAGAGGCTAAAAAGGTGCAAATTGAGATGGAGAAACAACTCCAATCAATCCTTTAAAACCAAAAAGATAAAGGGAGAATAAAGAAATAATCAAAAAATCACTCCCATATCTAAAAAAAAAATGCGTAATTTGCAAAATTGACATGCACCTACATTTGGATGTAACCTGCATGAAAACAAATTGAAATATTTAGAATATAATTATTAGAATAAACTGTATGATGGAGTTCTCAGCTAAGCAAATTGCAGAATACATCCAAGGTGTTGTGGTAGGAGATGAAAATGTAACTGTACATACATTCGCTAAAATAGAAGAAGGTATACCCGGTGCAATCTCATTTTTATCAAATCCTAAATATGAGCCCTATATTTACGAAACAAAATCAACTATTGTGTTGGTTAATAAAGATTTCGTGCCTGAAAAAGAGATCAAAACAACCCTCATCCAAGTAGAGAATGCCTACGAAAGTTTGGCTAAATTGATGAACCTCTACGAAATGAGTAAGCCGAAGCGAGTAGGTATTGACCCATTGGCATCTATTGCACCTACTGCAACCATTGGTGAAAATGTTTACATTGGACCTTTTGTTTGCATTGAGGAGAATGCTAAGGTAGGTGATTCGACAACTATACATTCCCATACGACCATTGGAAGCAATGTTGAAGTGGGATCTAATTGTATCATCTACCCTCAAGTTACCATATACAGCGATTGTCGCATTGGAAACCAATGTATTATACATGCTGGAGCTGTAGTAGGTTCGGATGGTTTTGGTTTTGCACCCTCCTTCATGGGCTATGAAAAAATACCTCAAATAGGTATTGTTATTGTAGAAGATCAAGTTGAAATAGGAGCTAACTGTTGCATTGACAGAGCTACGATGGGATCTACAATTATACGTAAAGGAGTCAAGTTAGACAATCTCATACAAATAGCACACAACGTGGAGATAGGCAGCCACACCGTGATAGCTGCACAAACAGGCATTGCAGGTTCTAGTAAAATTGGAGAGTGGTGTATGCTTGGTGGACAAGTGGGTGTAGCTGGACATTTATCCATAGGAAATCGAGTAAGTATTGGAGCTAAAACGGGCATATTAAAAAGTACAGAAAATGACTTAAACCTGTTTGGATTTCCTGCTATGAATTTTAAAGATGCGCTGAAGTCACAGGCTCACTACAAGCAGCTGCCCAATATGAGCAAGGAGCTTACAGCCTTAAGAGAAGAGGTAGAAGAGTTAAAAAAACAATTAAAGAAATAACTCTATGTTGAAACAGAGAACACTTAAAGATCGTTTTTCTTTGAATGGAAAGGGGCTTCACACAGGAGTAAACCTAACGATTACTTGCAATCCAGCACCAGACAATCACGGTTACAAAATACAACGAGTTGATTTAGAGGGAAAACCCATCATTGATGCTGTAGCAGAAAATGTATGCGAAACAACACGTGGCACTGTATTATCCAAAAACGGAGCTAAAGTTAGTACGGTAGAACATGCCTTGGCTGCACTTTATGCAGCAGGTATAGACAACTGCCTAATAGAGGTAAATGGACCTGAATTTCCCATTCTAGAGGGAAGTGCTAAACTTTATGTGGAAAATATAGAACGAGTAGGCATTGAGGAGCAAAATGCGGCAAAGAATTACTACATCATCAAATCGAAGATTGAATTTAGAGACGAAGAGACTGGTTCTTCTATCGTAGTGCTTCCAGATGATAATTTCAGCGTGAATGCACTCATTTCATACGACTCTAAAATCCTATTTAACCAGTTTGCAACACTGGAAAACATGGCTAATTTCCCCACTGAAATAGCATCGGCACGCACCTTTGTCTTTGTGCGTGAGATAGAGCCCTTGCTAAGTGCAGGACTCATCAAAGGGGGAGATTTAGACAATGCGATTGTCATCTATGAGAAAGAGATGTCACAAGATAGATATGATAAATTAGCCGATATTATGGGAGTTCCCCATATGGATGCTACAAATCTAGGCTATATCAATCACATCCCGTTGGTATGGGACAATGAACCTGCACGTCACAAACTATTAGACATTATAGGTGACTTAGCACTCATTGGAAGACCCATCAAAGGACGTATTATTGCTACACGACCAGGACATACAATTAACAATAAATTTGCTCGTCAAATACGCAAGGAGATAAAATTGAACGAAATACAAGCACCCAGCTACAACTGCAATGAAAAGCCTGTAATGGATGTTAATCGTATTCGTGAACTACTTCCACACCGCTATCCATTCCAATTAGTAGACAAAGTAATAGGAATAGGTACAAACCACATCATAGGTCTTAAAAATGTAACGGCTAATGAACCTTTCTTTCAAGGTCACTTCCCACAAGAACCTGTCATGCCTGGCGTACTGATTGTCGAAGCGATGGCTCAATGCGGAGGCTTATTGGTTTTAAATTCTGTTGATGAACCTGAAAAACACTCTACCTATTTCCTTAGAATAGACGGAGTAAAGTTTCGCCAAAAGGTTTCACCAGGTGATAGTTTAATTTTTCGAGTTGAACTAATTGCACCCGTTCGTCGCGGAATTACAACCATGAAAGGATATGTCTTTGTAGGAGAAAAGGTAGTCTGTGAAGCAGAGTTTACAGCACAGATAGTTAAAAACAAATAACAAATTCAGAAAAAGAATGAGTAATCCACAAGCATACATCCACCCTGAAGCAATTATAGGGAAAAATGTCGAAATAGCTCCTTTTGTATACATTGATAAAAATGTAATCATTGGAGATAATAACAAAATCATGCCAAATGCCACAATTCTATCTGGCGCTAGAATAGGAAATGGAAATACCATCTTCCCTGGAGCGGTAATTGGTGCAGTACCGCAAGATTTAAAATTTGCGGGAGAAGAGACTACTGCCGAAGTAGGGGATAATAATACTATTCGCGAAAATGTAACCATCAATCGCGGAACTGCTGCCAAAGGAAAAACAGTTGTTGGAAATAACAACTTACTTATGGAAGGGGTGCACGTAGCACATGACGCATACGTAGGAAATGGGTGCATCATTGGAAACGGAACCAAAATGGCAGGTGAGATTGTTATTGACGACAATGCTATTTTAAGTGGAGGAGTACTCATGCACCAATTTTGCCATGTAGGTAGTCATGTTATGGTTCAAGGAGGATCTCGCTTCAGCAAAGATATCCCTCCCTATGTCATCGCTGGACGTGAACCAATAGCCTATGCTGGTATTAACACGATCGGATTGCGCCGCCGTGGCTTCTCGAATGAAGTGATTGAAAACATTCACAATTCATACCGCTTGATTTATCAAAGTGGGTTGAATGTTACAGATGCAGTGGCTCAAATCCGCAAAGAGATTACTTTGAGCCCAGAGATAGAATACATTCTTTCTTTCGTAGAAAGTTCTCAAAGAGGAATTATTAGATAAAAAAGATTTTATATCTTTACGCTGTTATTTTAATAAAAGCATTATGATTTATAGATTTACCATCATCTCGGATGAGGTGGATGATTTTATAAGAGAGATTCATATCGATTCAGAGAGCACATTCTTCGAATTACATGAAGCTATATTGAAAGCTTCTAAATATAATAATGAGCAAATCACCTCTTTTTTCACCTGTGATGAGGATTGGGAAAAAGAGATTGAAGTAACACTCGAAGATATGGGTGGAAGCTCGGAAGAAGATAGCTACGTAATGAAAGAGACCATACTTAGCACACTGCTAGAGGATGAGAAACAGAAGATAATTTATGTCTTTGATCCATTGGCTGAACGAGTATTCTTTATTGAACTTTCAGAAATCATTACAGGGAAAAATATAAAAAAAGCGATTTGTAAGCGTAAATCGGGAGAGGCACCTGTACAAACCCTCAACATTGAAGAGTTGCTAACAGCTACTGGAACAAATGTTGACCTAGATGAAATATTCTATGGAGATCAAGATTTTGATTTGGACGATTTTGATCCAGAAGGTTTTGATATGGATAGATCATCTGCTTCTATTGATGATTTCGAAGTAGATAAATTCTAAAAAGAACCCTACCCCAACCTATCATGATGAAATGGTTTCTAGATAACCTACCATTATAAAAAGAAAAAGAGGCTGCCTAAAATTAATTAGTCAGCCTCTCTTCATTCTCATAAGAAGAAAGCTACCTCTCCCCTCATAACTGAATTTATGCATCCACATACACTCATTGTACTTATAGGTCCTACAGGAGTAGGAAAAACAGAACTAAGCCTCTCTATTGCAAAAAAATATAACAGTTGTATCGTATCGGCAGATTCGCGTCAACTCTATAGTGATTTAAAAATAGGAACGGCAGCACCTACCTGTGAGCAACTAGCTGTGGTACCACATCACTTTGTGGGAACGCTGGCGCTTACTGACTACTACAGTGCGGCACAGTATGAAACAGATGTCTTAAAGAAGTTAGAGGAGTTGTTTGAAACAAATCCCGTAGTTGTACTAACGGGGGGCTCAATGATGTATATTGATGCCATCTGCAAAGGAATTGACGACATCCCTACCATCGACTCTGAAACCCGTGAATGGATGCTACAACGTTACAAAGAAGAGGGATTAGAGAGATTGTGCGAGGATTTAAAACTCCGAGATCCTGATTACTACAAGATAGTAGATCTAAAGAACCACAAACGAGTTATTCATGCGCTCGAGATTTGCTACATGAGTGGCAAAAGCTACAGTTCATTTCGCAAAGCAACGGCTAAAAAACGCCCCTTCCAAATCATAAAGATTGGAATTATCCGAGAGCGGGAGGAGCTCTATGAAAGAATTAACAAGCGTGTAGATATTATGATAGAGGATGGCTTGCTAGAAGAGGTAAAAACCGTCTACCCGTACAAAGAGCTAAATTCACTCAACACTGTGGGATACAAAGAGATTTTCAACTATTTGGATGGAGTCTGGAACCTTGATTTTGCTATTGAAAAGGTCAAACAGAATTCACGCATCTACTCACGTAAACAGATGACTTGGTTCAAAAGAGATCAAGAGATTACTTGGTTTCACCCTCAGCAAGAAGAGGAGATTATACAGTTTATCTCAAATCGAATAGAGGAATCTAAATAACAAATCACCCTTAAAGGAGCATCCTTTAAGGGTGATTTGTTATTTAGGCTTCACCTCAGTGAGTAAATCTAATGTGATTGTACAAATCCATTACCGAAATGGGAGAAAAATAGTTCTGACTACTTGACTCTCTTTTTGTCTTTTCTTCCCCATCATTCAATAGGGAAAGGGGCAACAGAAACGGAGTACAATCTTTAAGAAGAGTTACTACAAGAGAACCATTTCTGGAAATCCTTTTGCTACAATCTCTCTAGCAGCTTGATACTCCTCTTCACATACAACCAATTGAGCTCCCATACTGGTTACATAAGGCATCATAGTAGACATTAATTCATTTTGAATTACTGAATGAATACCTTCATTTTCTAAAACACCCTGAATCAAGTGGGCTTGAGTCACATTTTCACAAGCTACCAATACAACGGTTTTACCACTTAACTCTTTACAGTTCTCTAGAATTAAACGAGCTACTTCAGCTGTTACATCACCATCTTCGCCATAAGCAGCATTTCGTTCTTCAAATCGTCTAACGATCTCGTCGATAGTTTCATCACCAATACCCACTTCTGTTAAAGTAGTACGCAAACCTAATTGCTTGAAGAAGGCTCTTGTCTTTTCAACTGTTTTCTCCAATCGACTAGAAAATACACCCGATGAAATCCCCCAAATACGTTCACCGTACTGAAGTATTTTATCATGTTTCTTCTCATACAATGTACGCATTGTTCCTAGATAAACAATAGCAAGTGATTCTCCATGAGTCAAGCCATGTATAGCTGTCAACTCATGACCAATCATGTGCGTAGACCAATCCACAGTGGTACCCATGGCTGTAAATCCATTGAGAGCCATCGTAGAACAAAGCATAAACTCACTCATCAAATTGTAATCACTCTTGTTCTCTTTAACTTTGGGTGCCAATTGTATCAGCGTACGCAAGATACTCTCATTCCAATGATCCATCAATGCAGACTCGTCTGTTTTTGTCAAATATTGCTCCATTACATGAACAAAAGTATCAGCAAATCCACAAGCTATTTGGAATTCAGGCAACGAATAGGTTGCAGTAGGGTCGAGTATTGAAAAAAGAGGGAAAGATGAGTAGAAAGGAAGTTTTTCACCAAGTGCACGATTCGAAATAACCGCCCCAGTGTTCATCTCTGATCCTGTAGCCGGAATTGTTAATACAGTTCCCATTGGAATTGTATCGCCAGTTGCTTTACCCAACTTCACAAGTTCCCACGCATCACCTTCATAAGGTATAGCTGCCGAAATGAGTTTGGTTCCATCCAATACAGAACCCCCTCCCACTGCTAAAAGAAAGTCGATGTTATTCTCTCTAGCCAACTCAATGGCCTTTTTAAGTGTGGATACATCCGGATTTGCCTCAATGCCCCAAAATTCAATATATTTACGACCTTCAAGTGCACTTATCACCTGCTCATAGACACCATTTGTTTTCACACTTCCCCCTCCAAACGTAATCATAATCGATTTATCTGCAGGGATTTGTTGTGAAAGTTGAGCAATCATACCATCACCAAATAGGAGACGGGTAGGATTATAAAAAGTAAAATTATTCATAATCTTTCTGTTCTTTTTCAATGTTTAAAATGTAAAGATAATCCTTTTTCCCTATCTTTGAAAAAAAAAGAAAAAGAATGAATGTTGAACTAGGAAAATATAATGAATTAGAGGTGGTCAAAGAGGTGGATTTTGGTGTTTACCTAGACGGATTTGACGATGGTGAGATTCTACTACCGACACGCTATGTACCAGAAGATTGCCAAGTGGGTGATGTTATAAAGGTATTCATATATTTAGATATTGAAGAACGAATCATTGCCACCACACTACACCCTAGAGTACAAGTTGGAGAATTTGCACACCTAGAGGTAGCATGGGTAAATGAGTTTGGCGCATTTCTCGATTGGGGATTAATGAAAGACCTTTTCGTACCCTTCCGCGAACAAAAGATGAAGATGATAAAGGGAAGAAGCTATGTAGTCCATGCACACATAGACGAAGAGAGTTATCGCATTGTTGCGTCAGCTAAAGTTGAAAGATATTTGTCTAAAGAGTTGCCTACCTACCTACCAGGGGAGGAGGTTAATATCCTTATTTGGCAAAAGACAGACCTAGGGTTTAAGGCTATTGTCGAAAATCAATTTAGTGCACTACTCTATCAAAATGAGATATTCCAATACTTGGAAACAGGTATGCAACTGAAAGCATTCGTAAAACAGGTGAGACCAGATGGAAAGATAGACCTTATCCTACAAAAAGCAGGCGTAGCTCAAATTGGCGATTTTGCAGAGACTCTACATACCTATTTAAAGAATAACAAAGGGGTATGCCCATTGCATGACAAATCGGAACCTGAAGATATCTATGAATTGTTTGAGGTTAGTAAAAAAACGTTCAAAAAAGCGGTGGGAGATCTTTATAAAAAAAGAATCATTACGCTGGACGCAACAGGTATTAAACTGGTATAAGTAGGGATATCCGATAAAGTATAGGGAATTTCCGACAAACAGATAGGGAAAAAGCATTGTAGGGAGAAAGGATTCTCCCTACTTTTGTTTTACAATAATAACAAGGCTCCATTTGATACTCTCTGTAAAAGGAGAGAGTTACAGTTACGTTATATTTCTATTTTGATTGTATATATCTACAGATCAAGGTGAATGACAGATAGAAATATTAGAAGTGATTTGTAAGGTGAACACACTAGAAATAGTTTTACAAAGCGGGCTCAACAAATAATTTTAAACTTATATCGTATGAGAAAAATTGGTATACTAGGAATGATTTTAATGCTGCTAACCATAACCATTCCAGCAATGGCTACTATGAGTGCCAGTCAAATAAGAAAGAACAGTCGCTTTCTTACCGATCGTATGGCACATGAATTAAATCTGAGCAACTACCAATACGATGATGTGTATGAGGTAAACTACGACTTCCTACACAATGTACGATATCTGTTAGATGATGTAGCAAGAGGTATACCTCGTGCCATTGAAAGCTACTACGATTTTTTAGATACTCGGAATGATGATTTGCGATGGATTCTTTCAAACAGTCAATACAGACGTTTCATGAATGATGACTATTTCTATCGCCCTATCTATGCACAAAATAATCGCTGGCAACTAAGGGTATACGTTGTATACACCAATGTCAATTTTTTCTATTTTGGGAAGCCTAAACATTACAGTAGCTATAGAGGTGGACACTATCGTTCGCACCACAATAACATCAGTTTCTACCAAAAGCGTTACAAACAACGCTACAAACACGATTTATATAGAGGTCACTACAACATCAGAAATGATAGAGACAGATACGAAGAGCATAAAAATAATGATTTCGGTCATGGATCAAGGCCCTCTACAAGCCGTCCAACAACGAGCAGACCCGAAAGTAGTCGTCCAACAACAGGTAGACCCGAAGGAGGCCGTCCAGCAACAGGCAGACCCGAAGGAAGTCGTCCAACAACAGGCAGACCCGAAGGAGGCCGTCCAGCAACAGGCAGACCCGAAGGAGGCCGTCCAGCAACAGGAAAACCCGAAGGAGGTCGTCCAGCAACAGGCAGACCTGAAAGTAGTCGTCCAGCAACAGGAAAACCCGAAGGTGGCCGTCCAGCAACAGGAAAACCCGAAAGTAGTCGTCCAGCAACAGGCAGACCCGAAGGAGGCCGTCCAGCAACAGGAAAACCCGAAGGAAGTCGTCCAGCAACAGGCAGACCCGAAAGTAGTCGTCCAGCAACAAGCAGACCTGGGGGGAATAGTAGCAGTACTTCACGACCTAGTTCGTCGGATAGTAAAACAAAAGATATAAAAAACAATAACTCCTCTACTTCAAGGAGTAGTGAAAGCAGTCGAAGAAGTCGAAGCAATGCTGAATAATCCAAAGAGGACAACTACTACAAAGTAGCAAAAACAAATGCTATCCAATAAGAATGATAATAAAATCAATCTCAATTGATAGTAAATAAGATATGGGTGATTAAAGAAGAGAGAGTTCTCTTTTTTAATCACCCATATAAAAAATATTGAGGTCTGATAAAACTTAATGCCTTCTAAAAAGCACTTAATTTCCCTATAATAGAAGCCTTTAAAAAGCAACTGAGCTTCAATTTAGGCTATTCTGTTGAGTTTTTGAAGAATCATTAGCCAACGAAAAAACAATCCCCTTTTTAAGGAATCTCAGCAAGCCATTGATTATCATATGATATAATAATGGCTCACCCGATAAACCCTGGGGATTCCTTTGTGAACAATAATTGTTAATATCTTTACTTAGGGTCTGCTGAAAAAGCGACAATAAGTTGATTTATAATACTATATGGGCTCATTTTATTGCATAAGTGCAAGGTTTTTTTGCATGTTCTTGATTAAAATCTTGCACCATGACTAGATATGAAAACAGTCACAGCTGTCTATAGATGAATTTTAGACTTCCTAGAAAGAATAGTTTATTCTAGTAAATGCAAATAATATGCCTTAGAATGCTTTCTAAAGGCTTATAG
>JBOFMR010000010.1:0-25387 GCA_051658485.1 Phocaeicola sp. | reverse complement strand
TTTTGCTTGGGGCCAATTTTATCAGGTGAGCCGAATTTCTTCAACAACCGTGCGACTAATGCATCGGCAGAATGTTTAAATGCAAAGCTAAAAAAGTTTAGGGTCGATTTAAGAGGGGTGAATGATATACCATTCTTTCTATATAGAGTAGTGAACATCTATGCCAAGTAAAGGTATTAATAATTATTATCCACAAAGGAATCTTCAGGGTTTATCGGGTAAACCGAATTGGGGCTCACCCGATAGTTGCTATCCAATAAAAATGATGACCTGATTCATAACGATTAGACTCAACTTCAGTTTTAAACTAAAAGGAACTCTTCTTGTCCTGGAAATAGCATTGACACGCTTTTGTGAAAGTCCTTTTCAAATATCCAACAAATAGAAACGGTGTCGTCTCTTTAATTGAATTCCAAAGGGCACGAGGAGAAAAGAGATACAGAGTATAGAAGAGTTAAGCTCTTCGTCCACAAATTCAATTCAGACTCTACTCTTCAGCCAACTCAAACTTCCCATTCATCCAAACATATTTCAAAGGCATAGGACGTAAATAGGGAGTGCACTCTTTATATGCCTTCTCCGAAAGATATTCAGGAATGGTATACGTAAAAAAGAGCTGCTTACTATCAGGAGTAACCTCTATCTTTTGTAAATTCATATCAAGCTGATTTCGCATAGAAAGGTAATCATCCCGACCATTATTGGGCAGTAAAAAGTCATCGTCTGTAGGCAATGAAATATAATCTGCTGTCTTTAATAAGTGCCAATCGGTAGAATAAAAGCGTAATTGACTGTCACAAACGGGGGCACAAGCTGTATAAATAGCGCCAATGATATTTACTGAATCATTCAAAGGAAACAGCTTCAATTGAAGTGTGCTGTATTCTGTGGTCTGCATCAAGAGGTAGTCTGCTGTTAGTTGCTTCAACTCAGACGGAGAGCCAAACCGATTCTTCACCTCTGCTTTCATCTGGCTATCTAGGAAATCAACACAATCTTCACGATTGATTTTAGTTAGCAAGGGTGCTACTGAATCGGGAAGATTTATAAAAAGTTGCTTCATATCCTGTGCTTGTAGACTGCAAAAAGAGGCTATAAAAAGTAAAGTGAAAAAAGTATATTTCATGGATTCATCTGTTTTTAAGAAAGTTGACCCTGCATTTTTTGTAGAGATATGCAAACTTACGGAAAAATCAACAAGATACAAAGAACAAAGCTTATCGAACAGCAATATAAGAGAATAAAAAAAACTGTAGGACACAGAACCCATCCAGCTAATGCACTACAGAGTAAGACAGAGCGAAATAGGAGTTGTTGAAAATGAAAGTTGGATTAGGCTAAGCAGAGAGTCATCATATCGCGTTTTTTGCATAGAGAGAAAATAAATTCACCCTCGCTGCAAGTTAACTCGCAGCGAGGGTGAATTTATAAATTACATCTTTGCACTAGATCACTAGTCTCCATTAAAGCCTTATCAAACCAACACAAACAGTATAATAACAGGACTTTAAAGGTATTTCCCAAGTAAATGAACTTGATTTGACAACCTAGCTATTGCAAGTCGTTTTCGAATCGTAGCCACTTCAGAACAATCTATAACCTATCTTGAATGGGTGTTTCTGAATGAACAATATTTCAATGGGCACTAGTGCATTAGATATAAAAAGCAACTATTGATTGATTTCTCAATCGAAAGAAGAAGCGACTGATTACTCTGCAATTGATTCTTGTGGCATTTTCTGACACAAAATTTCGACCTCGCCTGAACCCACTTTGTGGTAAGCTCCAACTAAACCAATTTCTCCTCTGTCATAAAGGTCACGTAGCACCTCACTGCGATTTAGAATCTCCTCCATCGTATGCAGCACGTGGTGTTGAGTAACCGCTTCTACAAACTCTTTTGAAGTGGGATCTTGCTGAGGCATTTCAAGCTTTACCTCATCTATAGAGATACGCATTTTCTCAAGAAGCTGCGTAAGATTCCCAATCTTTTTTTGTCCACAAGCACCTGTCGTTGCACCACATTTGCTATGTCCCAATACCATTATTAATTTAGAACCAACCATTTTACAGGCATATTCCATACTACCAATGACATCATCATTCAGCACATTGCCTGCTATACGTACACTAAAAACATCCCCCAATCCTTGATCAAAGATTATTTCAGCACTGGTACGACTATCCATACAACTCAAAATAATAGCGAATGGGTACTGTCCATATTTATATAGCGCAGCTTGGTCCAAGAAGTTACGCTGTAACTTTAAATTTTGCACAAAGCGTGCATTACCCTCTTTTAAAAATTGCAATGCCTTTGCAGGCGTCATAGTAGCTTGGGTTTCTGGAGTATGTTTTCTCATTTTCTTATGTGTTATTGAGTCTACTCATTCGTCACTAAGATATTCAGGCTCTCTGCAACAAACTGTTGAGAGAGGTAAAAAACGAAACTCTATCTCTTTGAGCAGACTCATAGATTAAATATTAAAGTACGGTTTTATGTTTCAACGTGACATATCTATGTTTGTTATTAAAATGCTCTTGATGAGACGTTTTAAATCCAACTAATGTCAATTCTATACCATCTTCATTTGCTCTATAATTAGCAAAATCCTCAATTAGTTCCAATACATCGTGTGCAATGTAAGTCGTACGCGAAGCATCGATTGTCATTTTCATACCGGGTTTAATACCACGAAGGGTATTCTTAATAGAAGCCTTGTTAAGAAAAGAGACCTCTTCAGCCAAAGTCATATAAACTTCATCTTCGGGCTGCAATTCATCTTCAGAGAGATAATAGGCACGTTTCATATTACCAATCAAGATGTAAGAAATACTAATAATCATACCAATAGCCACCCCTTTTAGAAGGTCAGTTGCTACGACAGCAACAAGAGTAGCAGCAAAAGGAATAAATTGGTATTTACCTTTGTGCCAAAAATGTAGCATTAACGAAGGTTTAGCCAACTTATAACCCACCAATAACAAAACAGAGGAAAGCGTAGCCAGAGGAATCAAATTCAATATAAATGGGATGCTTAACACACTTATGAGCAAGAACAAACCATGAATAACTGTTGCCATTTTAGATGTAGCACCTGCCGAAGCATTGGCCGAACTACGCACTACTACCGATGTCATGGGTAGACCACCAACAAGCGAGCTAGCTAAGTTACCAATACCTTGTGCAAATAGTTCACGATTAGTATCGGTCAACCGTTTTTGAATATCCATTTTATCGGCTGCCTCTACGCAAAGAAGTGTTTCAATACTAGCTACAATTGCAATGGTAATCCCCACCGTCCATGTTTTTGGATTGAGCATAGCAGAAAAATCAGGAAATGTAATTAACGAGCCTGCCTCAGAAAGCGAAGATAGTATTGGAAGATCCACCCGATATTCTGAATCCAAATAGAGATCCCCACCCACTTGTTGAAACAATGCATTCAAGGCAATGCTGGCAACTACGGCAACCAAAGCTCCTGGTAATAGTTTGTACGAACGAAGACGTGGTGATTTATCCCATAGGATTAAGAGGCCAAGTGATACAATACTGATAATAACAGCACCCCAATGCATCGAATTAGAAAAGTTATTGCAAAAAGCAGTTATTGTCTCGGAAGAGTATCCCGGTTCAAAGAAGGAGGTCGAAAATATTCCACCATCCACACTACCAAAAGCATAAGGTAACTGTTTGAGAATAATAATTAGCCCGATACCGGCAAGCATCCCCTCAATTACATTACTAGGAAAATAATTTGAGATACTTCCTGCCTTTAAGAAGCCTAAAAGGATTTGAATGAATCCAGCTATAATACCTGCACACAAAAACATCTCGAAAGAGCCGAGTTGAGTAATAGCAGTCAACACAATTGCTGTTAAGCCTGCTGCTGGGCCCGACACACTAATGGATGAATTACTTAAGAGACCTACAACGAGCCCCCCCATAATTCCTGAGATAACACCTGCCATGGGAGGTGCTCCCGAAGCCAATGCAACGCCCAAACAAAGAGGAAGTGCTACTAAAAAGACGACCAATCCTGGTGCAAAATTGGTTTTAAACGAAGTGATTTTATCTATTGTTTTTTTTACCATAATACTACTATATTTTATTATCTAAGTTTCCTTACAAACTTTTCTCTTACAATTATTAGCCTCCAACCAGTTACTCAAAACAGAAATGTCTAAAAGAGATCAAAGAGACAACGTAATGAGTTAAAGCAGATTCCTAATTAAATATACAACCATCTAATAAAGAGTCAAAAGACCTTACGATGACAGAGGGTTCCTTTTTATTACGAAAATAACGAACAAATCATACATTTAAAACAAATAGGTTCTTTCGCTACAAAAATGAAATAGAGACTTCAGTGTAGAAACCGAGAGGGAAATGTCTGATTTGAGTTTAATTATTAACCTAATATTCGCAAGTGTTTTTTGCAATATGTTATATTTTAAACGATTACTTAAATCCTCTTTCAACCAAATGGGTAGAAAGTTTTCTCTATAACTATCTGCACTATAATATTATACAAAAAAGATCGCGGATTTGAGGAATTAAGAGTGAGATTCGGGAGGAGGTGCATTTAGCGATAAATGAGGAATTTGAGGCAAAGAGACATCCCTCTTTCCATGTAACAGCGAAGCAGCCTGATGGGCTAACATCTTTATAACGAGAAGTGAGCCTAAATGGAAATCTTCGATAGTTTCGCTATCTTTAGAGTTGTTGGATGAAGAAGAGGAGCTATCTTGTTCAGCTGCAAAATCGACAACTTCACACAAATCATGCTTAAGCAAACCTTTGAAAAAATTACTTTGAACAGGGAGTGTGCTACAAAACAATCCTAACAGGAAACAGCCCATTAAGAGGAGGCAGAAAGGTCGCCAGATTAGAGGTTGTAGTTTAGCCGTATTATTCATCGTGACAAATATAACAATAGTATTCCATTTAGCAGAACAAATAGATCCGTTTTTTGAATTTCAAATATTAAGTTAGCTATTTCACAAGCAAATTATTACAATTCTATTACTTAAAGCTAAATCACAAAAAGGGGACAGATTCACATCTCCCCCCCCTTCTATCAACACTTATTTAAAAAAAAATTATTCTGTTCGTAGAAATACATTACCAAGTACTGAACGATCGTACCAATTGGTAGATGCAGTAGCATCTTGTGCCCAATTTTCAAACTCCAGATAAGCTTCAGTTATTGAAACTTTCTCACGTGGATAGTCCCAATCTTTTGGAATTCGAACGGCATAAGGCACATCACCCGCCTTATATCCTGGAGTAAACTCAGCAATATGTATTTGAGATCCTTTACTATCTACGATGTAAAAGTCACCATGCGTTCCTACACGGAAGTTAGCACCAACCTCTATCGTTTTTTCATAAGGAGTACCATTCGTTGTAATCGTATTGGTAATTGTTCCCGGTGCTACTCCTAACAATTCATGTACCTCTTTTCCTTCAAAAAAAGATTCATCTGCACCTGTCAAGAGATTCTTAAATCCAATATGTAAATTTTTAAGTGCTCCTGCTGCCAAGAGTCTTACTTTCATTTTACCATCGATAGGGGACGATACTTGCAATACAACATCATTAAAATCATAATCACCAACTTCAACTGTCATATCTTCAAATCCATAGGTAAATAGATAGGGAAGATCTTCCGAACCACCACCATCGGAACCAATGCTCCAATCGGGTGCACATTGTTCTTTAGATGGTACAGGTAGGTGAACCTGATCATAGTCTACACCTTCAGCACCATTCTCTGCATAAACATTATCAGTCCAATTTCCATTCTCAAACATCTTTTCAGCAGCATAAACCAAATTACCAGAGAAATGCAACATGTGTTTATCATCTGATTTCCGAATGGTTTCACCACCTAGTTTAATCAATGCGTCTTCACCTCCTATCCCAAAGAGACCATGAGTAGTACCATTATTATATTTCACGGTCGTTTTAGCAACCACATTCAACACCGATTGAGCACCCAATTCTACCCTCGTGTTGTGAAGGATTAATGTATTACACTTCACATAAGCATCATCCATCAAGTGAAAAGTATTGTCACTAAAGTCAAGAACATCCTCTACAAACAGTTTGCAGTAATTGTAAAAGAGATTATTGCCTGATGTAATAGAAACCGAATGTGTGGTGTAATGACCACTATTAATCCAATAACAAGTATTCTGAGTTGCATTCGTCTCGCCACGAACCGTTACAACACCTCTATCTGTATTATTAAAAGAGCCTTTATTATCTAGCTGTAGCTTTGTGAGCTTAATCGTCCCATGATTTTCAAAAGCACCTCTATCTATTACCACAGAAGCATCGTTTATAGTACCATCATTCACATAGTAGCCCGATTCGCCACCAATAAAGATGTTCTTTGTATTTAAAGCCCCGGCATTGTATAAGATAGCAGATGGACCACCACTTCTAGAGGTTATAGACTCTGAAAAGGATAGAATACCGTAGTTATAAAGTTCTGCATATTGATCCAACTTCAAGGAAGAACCGCTAATAACACCCCTGTTATAGACCTTTAAAGAGTTATTACCTATAAATTTAGAGTCCCCCGTCATAATCAAGTTGGCATTTTCATCCACAGTAAGTATCAATGGTTTACGACTGTATAGACCATCATTAATAGTCAATTTTCCACCAGGAAGGATGTGAAAAACCAATTTTGAATCTACATAAAATTGAGAAAAGGAGACCGAAGCATTCTCTGCAACATAAAATTCAACTTGCCCCTTAACATCACTCCAAAAATTAACCGAATAACGTCCTCCTGAAAGAACAAACTTAGTACCAGGTGTATTATTATCAATAGAAGTAGGAGCAATTAGTGCATCACTAGGAGCAGTTGCTGGAAACAAATTTACAAGTTCCGAATGAGCAGGGACAAAAACTTTATTCCCCACCAAAGGAAATGGAGTTCCACTCGGCAATGACGTCGAACGACTCAAAGAACGAGCCAAAGAAGCACCTTCAAAGGTTCCTAAAAACTTACCATCGATCAACTTTGCTACGGCAACATAACGTCCATTACTCCCTTCGCGGCTGACAAAGACTCGCTCTAAAGCTGCAGGTGCATCAAAAGAGAGAGAGGTGGTTTCACCACCAATTGCCGCCACTTTTGCCATAAGAGGAGCAGTAGTATTAAAAACAGGATTTTCCGAATAGACCTTTAATAGATAAGAGCTTCCGTTCTCACCACCTACCTTCACACTAGCCGTGCGAGTAGACATCATAGCCCAAGTGTGCGTAGGATCTACATTCTTTACAGGGAAAGTTGCTTTGGCCTGCTCTTGCAAATAGTTCGGATTGTATATATCCCCTAGCTGCTTTGTGCAACTAACAGTAAGAGTCACTAATCCCGCAAAGAAGAGAGCTGTTGTTTTTAAATTCATAATTTTCATAACACACGTATATAAAATTACCTTTATTAGTATGTGCTAGAGAAAAATGAAGTTGTCCATCCTCTTTTGCACGAAACAAAAGTAGATGGTTTTTACGAAACAGAACATCGGTAAATTCGGCAAAAAACAAGGGAATTTTATTCACTGATGCCTTAAATGCATCTTTTATCCTATTTTTTTTGACTTGAAATCAGTATCTATGTTTTTTTTACTCGTAAAAATTAAATAGAGACCCAATAGAATAAGAGGCACACTTAACCACTGACCAATATTAATAGTCATGCCAATTTCTTCGGCAACTTGAGGATTTTTCATAAACTCCAAAGCAAATCGAGAGCCAAAGAATATGAGTAAACTTACTCCAGTAATAAGACCTATGTGTTTTTGCAAAGAGAATTTATGATACATGACCCATGACACTACAAAAGCGACAGCGCAATAAATCATCTCATAAATTTGGGTAGGATGACAAGCTTGCCCTGCATAAAGTTTTTGCCATTCATGTGAACGAACAAACTCAAACCCCCAAGGTAAAGTGGTAGGATAGCCAAAAATCTCCGAATTCATCAGATTTCCAAAACGAATACAGAAGCAAACGGCAGCTACAGCTGGTATCATTCGGTCAAAAAGCCACCAAACACTCTTCTTTGTTACAAGCTTTGAATAGAGCATGAGTGCTGTAATAATGGCAAATACCCCACCATGACTTGCCAAACCACCCTTGTGAATCATTAATATCTCAGCTAGGTTTTGACTGTAATAGTCCCATTCGTAGAATAAACAGTGTCCTAAACGTGCACCAAGAACCGTACTAACTAACGACCAAATAAAAAGCTTATCGGCCCATGCTTCGGGGTAACCCTCTTTTTTAAACAAACGACTTACCAATTCGTAAGCAAGTATAAAACCAAGTCCCCACATCAATCCATACCAACGTAGTTCAAGACTTCCTAATTTTAATAAAATGGGATCTACATCCCATACAATTGCTGCTATCATTCTTCTATTCTTTTAATTTCTGTTTACAAAGGAAATAAAAAAAACTCTTCTTCAAACTGAAGAAGAGTTTTAATTCTGTCATACAATACCTAAATATTATACGAGATGAGAAATAAGTTCATCACGATCGCCATGTAATAAATCAATAACAGGCACCTCAATCATGGTATAACAGCCTGGTTTTTGCTTCATCGATGCACGAGCCACGCACACCAAAACTTGACCTGTAAGGGCTGGATTGTTTATCTTCATGTTAAATTCGAACAATTGGTTTTGAGTTTTACCCGAAACCCCTTTGCGAACTAAGTTCACTCCATGGCCCATATCCAACAAATCATCTACACAAGGTACTTCAGTTACGTGGGTGTCATCGTTAACAAAGTAAGCATCTGCCTTGATATTAGCAGCCACTTCTTCGAATTTATAACCCGCTTCAACCTCAATGTACACCATGCGACGGTGAATACCCGTTCCCGTAGGAATCGTCATAGATAAGGCAGCCTTAACACCTGCGATTGCTTTTACAGCAACAGTATGCCCCATACTCATACCAGGACCGAAGTTGGTATAACTAACTCCTTTAGGCGCAATGGCCTCCATCAACGTACGAACAACTGAATCACTACCTGGATCCCAACCAGCAGCAATAATAGCCACAGCATTACCAGCCTTACCAGCAACATCAAGTGAGCTGCGAAGTGCAGTAATTTGCGAGTGAATATCAAAGCTATCCACCGTATTAATTCCCAATGCTAATATATCTTTTGCATAAGTCTCAACACTGCGTGTGGGCGTTGCCAAGATAGCTACATCAACAGCTCCAAGTTCACGAATATCTTTTACTACTGGGTATGCAGCTAACTCTGCAGGCATATCTACAGAACCATTGCGGCGTACTACACCTGCTACTTCGAAATCAGGTGCAGCTTCTACTGCCTCCAATACATATTTTCCAATATTGCCGTAACCTACTACGGCTGCTCTAATCTTTTTCATTTGAATATCTTTTTATATTTAAGATTGAATTGATTGCTACAAAAATAGTGATAAAGATGCAGGATTACGGTGAAATATCGCTATAATTTTCAATAAATAAGGAGAAATAAGTGGCTTAACGAAAGAGAAAACCTATTTTTGCAGCCAAACAGCAACTTTTAAACGCAATAAAATGATAGAATATATCGAAGGAAAGGTGGCAGAAGTCACTCCAGCATTAGCAGTAATAGATTGTCACGGAGTGGGTTATGGCATACAGATCTCACTTAACACCTATTCGGCCATTCAACAAAAAAAAGAAAGCAAGCTCTATATTTATGAAGCCATACGCGAAGATGCGCACGTACTTTACGGTTTTTTCACCAAGCAAGAGCGTGAACTCTTTCTATTGCTCATTTCGGTATCGGGCATCGGAGGAAATACCGCACGCATGATTCTTTCGGCACTCTCACCTGCCGAACTCTGCTCGGTTATTAGCTCGGGTAATGACAAATTACTGAAAACAGTCAAAGGAATTGGGCTTAAAACAGCACAACGCGTCATCTTAGACCTAAAAGATAAAATCACATCTACAGGCGATGCTACAGTCAGCAGCGAATTAGCATGTAATAGCAATACGCAACTGCAAGAAGAGGCAATTGCAGCACTTACAATGTTGGGGTTTGCGCCTGCTCCTTCACAAAAGGTGGTAGTAGCTATCTTAAAAGAGGAACCAACAGCCACTGTCGAAACGGTTATAAAATTAGCTCTAAAGAGACTCTAAAAAGATGCTTTTATCGATAAAAAGGGCACTTTTATCCCACAAAAAACAAGCGTATGTTTAATCTTAAACATACGCTTGTTTTTATTAAATAGACCGATGTTTTGAACAAAACGTAAGCATATTTCTTTAAAGAGCAATCTCTCTTTTCAAGGAGGAATAAAGGACTCACCTGCAAAATTTGTGGACAATAATTGTTAATCTCTTTACTTGGCATATATGTTCGCCACTCTACCTAGGAAGAATGGTACATCATTCACCCCTCTTAAATCGACCCTAAACTGTTTTAGCTTTGCATTAAAACATTCTTTCGATGCATTAGTCGCACGGTTGTTGAAGAAGTTCGACTCACCTGAGAAAGTTGGCCCCAAGTAAAACCGGGTCAATAAAGACTCTTCAGTGAAGATTTGGTGAAGACTATTTTCCACCCTCTTCACCATAACCTATTGATAATTAGAGCATGTGAAGGATTGAAGCTTTTTTTTGCTCTTTTATTTTAAGTAGAAGAGAGCGAAACAACTGAAAGACGAAAAAGAAAAGCCAAACATAGAAAAGGAGAGCCGCCATAGAGAATCTTAAATTCAGAACAGCAGTGGTGCACAAAATAGCGACTTTACTCTTTCACCTCTTCATTCATTTTACGCAACACAAAATCAATTTTGAGTTGTGCCTCCTTACGTTCCGCATCAATCTGCCTCAAACTAGAGAGAACAGCTGTCAATTCTCTTAGCTCAGCTATTGCCTTGCAATCATTTTTATCCATTAGTACGGAATATTTCTTCGAACCAAGGAAGTGGAGAGTTACCTTTTCGTTGGGGTGTTCAGCTATAAAGTTAATCACTCCCCCATCTACTCCATATAGATAATCCACCCTTTCGATGCGCTTACCCAAATCAGTTGTTGTATACCCCTCCGAAGAGTGAGGAGTCTCTGCATAGAGATCGCCCACGGTTACCTTCACAGCTGTGTGATCTAATTTGCTTCCTGCACAATAGATAGAGGTAATAGACATCACTCCTTGCTCGGTCACCTGCCCACGCAAGAAGCTACGCCCCATATTCTTTTCCACCACTTGAGTTGGATAGAAGTAATTTCCCACCTCTTGATAAAGGGTATCTTTCTCTAAAACGAAGTTCCCTTTTATCTTTTCAAACTCTCCTTGTTTGATTACTCTTATGCTATCCAAATAAGCCAAGCTCTTTCGTTGCTCCTGCAAATCAACCTGTTGCATCAGTTTAATTCCAGCTTTTCGAGCCTCAAATGCTTTGGGATAACAACTTCGAATGCTATCAATCTCGGTTTTAGCTTCACCAAATGCACCTGCATTCAATGCCTGTTCTGCTCGCTTCAAGTGCAATTGCGCTTGTTTTTCACCCGAATCGCTGCATGCTGTCAAAGCCACACATATTCCTAATAGAATTACCTTCGTCTGTTTCATCAATTTATCTATTATTAGTGAAGCAAAAATACAATTTAATTGATACCTAAACACGGTTGCGCCCAAAAAAATGTAACTTTGCCTCTATTTTAGAAAAGATCATGGAACTAAGTAAACATTTTACGCACAAAATATTCAAACAAATCTCCGAAACAGCCGACGAGCTAAATATAGAATGCTATGCTGTGGGAGGGTATGTACGTGATATCTTCCTTAATCGTGCCTCGAAAGATATCGACGTGGTAGTGGTAGGAAGCGGAATTGAAATAGCGAAGGCACTGGGTAAGAAACTAGGGAAATCGGCGAAAGTATCTATTTTTAAGAACTTTGGAACTGCACAAGTTAAGTTTAAAGATCTGGAGGTAGAGTTTGTTGGGGCACGTAAAGAGTCTTATCAACGAGATAGCCGTAAGCCCATTGTAGAAGATGGTACATTGGAAGATGACCAAAATCGACGTGACTTCACCATCAATGCCATGGCAGTATGCCTCAACGAAGCACGCTTTGGCGAGCTAGTGGACCCTTTTGGCGGAATTGAGCATCTGAAAGAGCGTATGCTAAAAACGCCTTTAGACCCAGACATCACCTTTAGCGACGACCCGCTCCGCATGATGCGCTGCATTCGATTTGCAACCCAACTAAATTTCTACATAGAGGATGAGACTTTTGAAGCTTTGATACGCAACAAAGAACGAATCGCTATCATCTCAAAAGAACGAATTGCCGAAGAGTTAAACAAAATACTACTTTCATCTGTTCCTTCTAAAGGGTTCGTTGATTTAGAACGATGCGGTCTACTGGATCTCATCTTTCCCGAACTAGCAGCGATGCAAGGAGTAGAGACACGCAACGGGCGGTCGCACAAAGATAATTTCTATCACACCCTAGAGGTTGTAGACAACATAGCTAAGCACACTGACTATTTGTGGTTGCGCTGGGCTACGCTGCTGCACGACATAGGTAAACCACGTACAAAAAAGTGGGAAGTACGTGTTGGATGGACTTTTAAGAATCACAATTTCATCGGAGAGAAGATGGTAAAAGATATTTTTCACCGTATGAAACTGCCGATGAACGAGAAGATGAAGTATGTACAAAAGTTGGTAGGGCTACACATGCGCCCCATTGTTATAGCTGACGAGATTGTGACAGACTCGGCAGTACGCAGACTACTCTTCGAAGCTGGCGATGACATTGAAGATTTAATGACGCTTTGCGAAGCAGACATTACCTCGAAAAATGAGAGTCGCAAACAGCGCTTCTTGGAAAACTTTAAGCTGGTTCGCCATAAACTTAAAGAGTTAGAAGAGAGGGATAGAGTACGTAATTTCCAACCACCTGTAGATGGGACAGAGATTATGGAACTATTCGGGCTTACACCTTGCAGCGAAATTGGCAGTTTAAAAAGTTCAATTAAAGATGCTATACTCGATGGAGTTATACCCAACGAGCACGATGCAGCATTGAACTATTTACTAGAGAAAGCAAAGAAAATGGGGTTAACACCTATAAAATAACCGTTATATAAAAAGAAGGTGGCTATAAAATACACAAAAGGAGAAGAGTGGGCAAATGCCTTATCACATGCTATAGGATGCCTTTTAGGTGCCGTGGGTGGAGGATATTTGTTAAAAGTAGCCTATGCAGCAGGCGATATGTGGGCTGTAGTAGGTATGGCACTCTATATATTAGGTGTAGTAGCATCCTATGGTGCCTCTACACTCTACCATGCTTGGGCTCCTTCAGCCACAAAAGATGCACTACGCAAATGCGACCATTCGGCCATCTATTTGCACATAGCAGGAAGCTACTCTCCCATCCTATTGGTCCTCTTCCGACAAGAAGCACCCGTGTGGGGCTGGTCATTACTTGCTCTTCTTTGGATATGTACGATTGTGGGACACATCATTAGTTACCGAGGATTAAAAGAGCACAGCAACCTAAAAACCATCTGTTTTATTGCTATGGGCTGCTCTATTTTCATTCCGCTGAAGACTTTTAATGAGATAACCCCTACACCTATGATATACAGTTTACTAGGTGAAGGGGTCTCTTACATTACAGGTGCTCTGTTTTACAGTCTACACAAGCGGAAATATAACCACTCTATTTTCCATCTATTCTGCCTAGGAGGCACCTTTTTCCACCTCTTAGCACTGGCTTATATGTTTATCTCCATGTCTTATTTGTAGTCGGATAGTTGTACCAATCCTTATTTGTATTCATATTTTGCGCCCACTTCGCAAAGAGCGGATACGCCTCAGTTATTGAAACAAGCTCCAATGGGTATCGAAACGAGGGTGCAGAAATGCCCCAAGTTACTTTGCCAGCTACCTGTTTAATATAATCGAAAGTAGTTCCTCTGTAGGTGGGAGAATCACGATGGGCAAATAGATGAACCTCTACCCGTGGATTATGGTAATAGCTACTACCCGACATCGTGGTAACTTGATTGTGGGTTATAAAGAAATCCAAATCATCTTCCAGTGAAAACTCCTTCGCATCATGGCTTGTACTAAATTGCAATTCAATAATCATTGTCTTAGGAGTGTAGTCCATCTGTTGAATGCGTAAAGTATTAATCATGCCTCGGCCGGCTGCACCAAACAGAGCATGACCGTCGCCAAACAAGGGAATTACAAGATCATCTCCGCAGTCACGCTCAAACCCCTTTTCATTAGTCCCATCCATAAACAGCTCATTCTTACCACCCCAAGTTCGCTTAAAATCTTGCACATCCTCTCCGCTATAAGCTACAGAAAGCACTCTCCCTTTAGCCTTACCTACGATTCGCACTCCAGCACCCAAATGCTTGATAGCACCTAAAGCCTGCAAAGTCACTTTTATCTCGACACTGTTACCATTCCGCCTAGGCGCCTGCACATCAAGTACAACATCATTAAAATCATAATCACCTGGTTGTGGATAGTTATCCTCGAAGGCATAAGTATAAACCTCACTTGGATATTCAGGGTCTGGAGCTGGCTGATTATTTATGCCTTGGTTGCATGGCGATTCAGGTATTGAGATGGTTACATTCTCCGCACCAACAAGTTGGGAAGCTCCCTCCATCTTATAATAGGGATTCCATGGGTCTTTATCTTTCGGAAAGTGGTCACTACAAGCCACCAACAGATTATCTCGGTAAGTTATTGAGAAATTATCACCTATGTTGACACTCTTCTTAATCCAAAAAAGTGCAGGTTCTGTTGGTTCTCCCCCCACACCTTCTATGAAGTTATTGTACCCCATCTCCGCAACCTCTTCTACTCTGAAATAGGCATGCCCTCCCATTTGAAGAGTTGCGTTATTCAAATCAAGCTTTTTACAGTTCAAGTAAGAGCTCCCATCCATTTGAAACCGATTTCCTTGCAAATGGAATTGATCGGCTACTAGAACCTTGCAACGATTTATCAAGGTCAGTCCTCCCGATGAAGCCGAAAATTGATTTGTCTCATACAAACCATTATTCTCCCAACTAGAGTTATTCGTATTTATTTCTGTTTGGTTTATCTTTGCAACTCCCCCCGATTCGTGTACGAAATGGCCTCCATTTATAACAACCCTATCCAATTCAAGCCTACCGAGATTACAAAACGGCTCTCCCTCTCGTACCGTTAAAGCTCCAGTCGCCTGTACAACTCCTTCTATTTCATTTACAAAATTGCCACCATTCAAATCAAGATCTCCCAATTGAAGTCTACCCCTATTGTAAAGTGAAGAGTTATGGCTTACCTGCAACGTATTGTTTGCAGAGGTGAAAGTAGCCCCCTTTCCAATACTTACCACCACTCCTGTTGGCATACTATAAAAGTGATTATACGATATATTTACTCCCGGCATAATGTACATTTTACAATTTGCCGCCAAGTATAAATTAGTGAAATCAACATCTTCTACTACATAAAGAGTAACATTACTAGCCCAAACGTTCAAATCATGATTCGCTGCACCTACTTTATATCGTTTCCCAGACTCTTGTTGACCAATAAAATCGGTAGCATCCTCAGGCACAGTTGTAGGATAGACCTCCTCGGAAGAGCGAAAGAGGTTTGAGTCAGAAGAAAAGGAGGATATCACGTTTCGATTCTCTACAGACAACTTTCCCCAAGTAAAAGAGAGTTCACCGTTTTCAATTGCCGCTACTTTCACCCTCTTATCCCCTTCGTCATCTTTCCGAAGCACATAAAGAGCTGAATAGGCATTAGAAACGTCAACTGAAAGAAGAGCTTGCTCCCCACCTTTCATCGTCGTATTTGCCAATAAACGTGCTTGACTAACTATGTTAAGCGGATTGTCCGTATAGAAAAAGAGTTCGAAATTTTTGCTCGCTTCTTCCACCATATCCAAATGAACGGTAACAACACCTCCTGTTTTCCACGTTTGGTTCTCATCTACATCCTTTACAGGAAAAGTACTCTTATAGATTTCTGTTGCTCTATCTATATCAAACAGATTAGTATCTCTACATGCTGTCCAAAAAAACAAAACAAACAGAGTAAAGATGTAAAAAAATGATCTTTTTAGTTTATTCGCCCTCATTATTCTCAATTTTAACAATCATAAAACAAAACATTATTTTATTTATATTTCAAAGATACTTTTTTTTTAACAGGTTTAGCCCAAGTAATCGAAATTAACAGTGTAAATGTTTGCATATTATTACAGATAGAAAACTCTTTAAACAAAAAAAGTTCAAATAAAACTCAAAATAAAAACATCCAAAATCTAAAAGTGTTTTGTAACACATTGCCATTCAGAGGATTGTAGCACTGCTTTTTCAGCCATCAAAACAAGCTCATTCATACATAAATAGCTATAGTACAGAACTATACAAATAAACAACACAAAGTAATTAGACTAAAAATCTCCATTTTTTCATCAACTCATTAAACCTCATTTTGGAGATAGATTATCCGAAAAAGCACTATCTTTGTTTCAGTTTTGTAAGTGAAGCTTAAAATACTTAGAAGGGAATAATATGAAATTCATCGACCAAATCCCCTCTTCTTTTTAGCACTCGGTCTAATAGAGACCTAAATTACAAGAAATTAAAGCGAGTATCCCCCATTGAAAAAGCACTAGGATACCCGATGAAAACAAGATTTGAACTCATTCAACACTAATTATTTTCATTATGACAAACACTGAGGTGTGCATTATTAAAAGAGATGGGAAGCAAGAAGTTCTCTCTCCTAACAAAATTAAGAATGCAATAAGCAAAGCTTTTCAAGCCACTGAAACAGAATACAGTGAAGAGGAAATTAAACTTATCACTGCGCGGGTTATTGAAAAGATAGTATCTCCTACCATTACCGTAGAGGAGATTCAGGACCTTGTAGAAAAAGAATTGATGAAAATATATCCTGAAGTAGCTAAGAGATATATTATCTACCGCCAATGGCGTAATGTAGAGCGAGAACGCAAAACTCAGCTAAAACAGATTATGGATGGTATTGTATCCATTGATCAGAATGATGTCAATCTGAGCAATGCCAATATGTCTAGCCACACACCTGCAGGACAAATGATGACCTTTGCTTCAGAAGTAACCAAAGATTACACCTATAAATATCTACTCCCCAAACAATTTTCGGAAGCACACCAGTTGGGAGATATCCACATTCACGACTTGGATTACTATCCCACGAAAACAACAACTTGCATTCAATATGATTTAAATGACCTGTTCGAACGGGGATTTCGCACCAAAAATGGAAGCATTCGTACTCCTCAGTCCATACAAAGCTATGCTACATTAGCTACAATTATATTCCAAACCAATCAAAATGAGCAGCACGGAGGACAAGCAATTCCTGCTTTTGACTTTTTTATGGCAAAAGGAGTTCTCAAATCATTCCAGAAGCATTTAGGCAATATGATTCTCTTTTACCTAGAGATGGACGGGCAAGCTACAACGGAGGAGAAAAAGATAAAAGGGCTTATCAAACAATATATCAGTAGCATTATCCCCAAAGAGGAGGAACAAGCACTCTTTTTAACGGAGCTTGAAGCGATACAAATAGTAATTAAAGCAGAAACTTTAGCTACAATTGCCACAAAAGCGTACAAGCAAACTCGCAAAGATACACACCAAGCCATGGAAGGTTTTATTCACAACCTTAATACCATGCACTCACGCGGTGGAAACCAAGTCGTATTTAGTTCCATTAATTACGGGACAGACACCTCACCCGAAGGGCGTATGGTGATTGAAGAACTACTTCAAGCAACTACAGAAGGGCTCGGTCTACGTGGGGAAGTTCCTGTTTTCCCTATTCAAATATTCAAGATAAAAGAAGGAGTCTCCTATTCAGAAGCTGACTACAATCAAGCGATGAAGGATTACGAGGCAGCTTTAGCTGGAAAGGTTAAGTTTGAATGCCCCAACTTTGATCTCTTTCTTAAAGCATGTCAAACGACAACCAAAGCTCTCTTCCCTAACTTTATGTTTTTGGATACACCATTTAATCAGAATGAGTTATGGGAAGCCAATGACCCTGAGCGCTACCGATATGAGTTAGCAACAATGGGATGCCGCACTCGTGTATATGAGAATGTTGCGGGCGAAAAAAGCTCTTTAGGACGTGGGAATCTATCATTCACTACAATGAATCTACCCAGAATAGCTATTGAAGCACGCATAAAAGCAGAAAAAGTTGTAGGTTCAAACCAAGAAGAGCTCATTAAAAAAGAAGCTAAAAAGCTATTTCTTGAACGAGTAACCGAAACAGCGACTTTAATTGCTGAACAATTATATAGCCGCTACCAATACCAACGTACAGCATTGGCACGTCAATTCCCCTTTATGATGGGCAATGGCGTCTGGAAGGGAGGGGAAGAGATTAACCCTAATGAGCAAGTAGGTGATATATTAAGACAAGGAACCTTAGGCATTGGCTTCATTGGCGGACACAATGCAATGATGGCACTTTACAAAAAGGGACATGGCCATAACCAAGAGGCTTGGAATACCCTATACGAGGCAGTTGAAGCGATGAATGAAGTAGCAAATAGTTTCAAGGAGAGATACCAATTAAACTACTCTGTACTTGCCACACCTGCTGAAGGCCTTTCAGGACGTTTTACTAAAATAGACAGACGCAAATATGGAACGATTGAAGGAGTTAATGATAACGACTATTACATCAACTCGTTTCACGTAGATGTAAAAGAGGCAATCACCATAACAGATAAAATAAAGAAAGAGGCACCATTTCACGCTATCACGAAAGGTGGACACATCACTTATGTAGAGTTAGATGGAGAGGCTCAGAAAAATGTAAAAGCGGTTACTAAGATTGTAAAAGTGATGCGCGATGAACAAATTGGATATGGTTCAATCAATCACCCTGTAGATACTTGCCAATCTTGCGGATTTAAAGGAGTTATTTATGACAAATGCCCTGTCTGCGAAGGTGAAGCTATTTTACGCATGAGACGAATTACAGGATACTTAACTGGCGATTTAGGTTCATGGAACTCTGCCAAACGTGCCGAGGAACGCGACCGAATTAAACACGGATAATCATATGCTTAACTATTTAGCTATTTACCCCGAAACCATTGCAGACGGCGATGGTATTCGATATGCAATCTATTTAGCAGGATGTAGTCACTGTTGTAAAGGATGTCACAATCCCTTGTCTTGGAATCCACAGGCAGGTAAACAGCTTACCGCCGAAAAAATTGATGCGATCATAGAAGAAATTAACTCCAACCCGCTGCTAGATGGAGTTACCTTCTCGGGAGGAGATCCACTCTTTAATCCCACTGCCTTTCGAAAACTTTCTAAAAGGATTAAAGAGGCTACCCAAAAAAGTATTTGGTGCTATACAGGATACACCTTTGAACAAATAAAAAAAGAGAAACTGTTAACAGAGGCTATTGAGTTTGTCGACATCGTTGTGGACGGACAATTCAAAGCTGACTTATACTCTCCAACCCTTCGATTTAGGGGGAGTAGCAACCAAAATATTATCCACCTACGTGAACAGAAGAATTACACACAGCAACAGCAATAAGGCGAGCAGATAGAAGAGGGGAAAAGAAAAATGATATAGGTCAAGAAATTCCCCTTTTTTATGCTTTAAAGCAGCCCTTTGCTTGCTGTTTTCAAAAAAATAAATACCTTTGTACTGTGGTTGTGAAACTACCAATTAAGTTAAATAATTAAGGTTTAAATATTAGGTAATTAGTAGTTTAAGGTAAATTTTTTAAGGTATTAGAATTAAGGATTATAAGAAGATTAGTTTTTAAAAGGATGATTTTTTGTTTTATAGGTTTTATAGGTTTTTTCAGGTAAAAAAGAAAGAAAAGGATAACAATGAAACAAGAACCCCAAGAAGGGGGGTTCTTAAAGTGTGAGCGGGATTCGTAACAGAATTTTAGCTCTTTTTTTTTGCCTAAATTTAAATATCCTATTGGTATCGCTGAAACGTATCCATCCGAATTTAATTTCTCTAATAGGTTAGCGATCACTACTTAAAGAGCCTCATTTTAATAAATTAGCCCCATAAAAGCAGCCTATAATGGATGAAATCACTTTGAAATAATTATGTAAACGAAGCATCATACAGCTGTATCATAGATGCAACACTCTTCCCCCATCTTTGCGGTATAAAAAAATAAGAACCGCAAAATGAGAGATCTAGGAATTAAAAAGTTCGTTCTATTCGTAGTAGCCCTTATGGTAGTTGCAGTAGCTCAAGCTGCCGCCATACGAGGAGTTGTAAAAGACAAGATAAACAAAGAAGCACTCATTGGTGCAACAGTGCAAGTAGATGGCACAACCACTGGAACCATTACCGACTTCGATGGCCAGTTTGAATTGGCTGGACTCAGGAATGGAACCTACACACTTGTTATACAATATGTTTCGTATCTCACCAAAAAAGTCGAAGTTACCGTGAATGGGATGGCAGAGATAGCCGTAGAACTTGACCCTGACAACCAAACATTGGGAGAGGTAGTCGTAACGGCTACAGCTAGAAGAAATACTGAAAATGCCCTTCTAAACCAGCAGCGAACAAGCTTGGTTATGCAAACGGGAGTATCTTCACAACACATAGCTCGCACCCAAGATAAAGATGCATCTGAAGTAATTCGTCGCATACCTGGGATTAGCATCATTGACGAAAAATTTGTAATGGTACGTGGGCTTGCGCAACGTTATAACAATGTGTGGATTAACAACGGTGCAGTACCTAGCTCAGAGGCTGACTCACGTGCCTTTTCATTCGATATCATTCCCTCGTCACAAGTAGATAATATGGTGGTAGTTAAATCGCCATCGCCCGAATATCCATCCGACTTTAGTGGAGGTTTCGTATTGGTCAATACAAAAGATGTTCCCAATAACAATGCCATTGCGATCTCGCTAGGTGGAAGTATCAATGACCAAACACACTTTAAAGAGTTTCAGTACAACAAAGGAAGTGGAACCGACTTTCTAGGGTTTGATAATGGATATCGCACCCTTAAAGATATACATGCAAACCTTAACCCCATAACAGGAGTCAACAGAAGTGTGGATTTGCTCAACAATGGGCTCAACAATGATTGGGGTGTAAAGAGCTTTAAGCCAATAGCTGATATGAGTGCAAGTATGAATGTGGCTCAACGCTGGGTGACCAACAATGGACGTACTTTTGCACTTTTGGGGAGTGCAAACTATAGCAGTAGCTATAAAACCTTACTCAATATGAAAAATGCACTCTTTGGTGCATACGATGAGGCCAATGAAAGATCGACTTATCTGCATAATTACAGCGATAACCAATACAATCAAAATGTGCGCATAGGTGCTATGCTAAACCTTACCTATGTACCTGCAAGTGGGAACAGTCGCTATGAGTTTAAAAATATATTCAACCAATTAGCCAGAGACCGTTACACTTTCCGACAAGGTATAGATGACCAAGCCAACAATACAGAGAGTGCCGAATACTACTACAACAGTCGAATAACTTACAACGGACAATTTACAGGAAAACACACTCTAAAAGATGAAAGCAAACTAAATTGGAGCAGCGGATATGCCTATGCCAACCAAAATATGCCTGACCGACGTCGATACCTCATTAATGATGCACTAGAACCAGGAAGATTGGGATTAGAAAGAGCAAATGACATCAGCCGTGAGTTCACCAAGTTGGAAGAGCATATCCTTTCGGCAAATGCCAATTACGAGCGCAACTTTGAGTTTGGGAATTTTACGCCCTCCCTAAAGGTAGGTGGCTATTCTGAATATCGAACTAGAACCTATAATGCACGCCTATTCAACTATGCTTATAGCAATAACAACACCTTGCCTGCTGGATTTCGATACTTCAATATTGCAAATGAATTGCTACAGGAACCCTATTATGGTGCCAATGGATTATACCTACTCGAAGATGTAAACTGGATTAACAACTACGAAGGCAATAATCTACTAGCAGCAGGTTATGTAGGAGCCAACCTTCCCTTTGGAAAGCTAAATCTATATGCAGGTGTGCGCTTTGAGCACAGCAATATGAAACTGATTACCAACACAAAAAAGAGTGAGAGAAGCCCTAGAAGCCACACCTATACCTACAACGACCTTTTCCCCTCTTTCAATGCAGCTTACAAATTGAATGAGAAGCACCAATTTCGCCTCTCATACGGACGTACAACCAATCGCCCAGAGCTGCGCGAAGTATCACCTTCTCTCTTTTATGATTTCGATTTAGCAAGTGATGTACAAGGAAACGTAGATTTACAGTCTGCTTATATTAATAACTTTGACTTAAGCTATGAGTTCTACCCAAGCGCCAATGAGCTTGTCTCGGTATCTATCTTCTACAAACAGTTTACAAACCCTATCGAGTGGACCTACACCGTAGCAGGAGGAACCGGACTCATCTACTCTTACACCAATGCAAAAGGTGCTAACAATTATGGAATCGAGATCGATATCCGCAAAAACTTAGATTTCATTGGACTACAAAACTTTAGCTGGAGCTTTAATGGCTCACTTATAAAGAGCCAAGTAACCTTCGCAGAGGGTGCCTTGGAGGAAAATAGACCCATGCAAGGACAATCACCTTACCTTATTAACACAGGCTTTTTCTACCAAAATCCAAATAAAGGGTGGAATATGGCACTCTTATACAACCGAATTGGCAAGCGCATCATCGGTGTAGGACGTAGCGTGGGAAGTGGCGATCAAGTAAGAATACCCGATTCATACGAAATGCCACGCAACTCAATTGACTTAAGCCTCTCTAAAAAGTTTGGAGATAAACTAGAGATAAAAGCCTCTGTAAGAGATTTATTAGCAGAGAAGGTCTCCTTCAAACAGTTTGCTGAAACCACAAAAGGGGAAGTGGAGCAAGTAACACGCCAATATAAACCAGGACGTAACTTCAGCCTCAACCTAAACTATACTTTTTAATAGATGAGCCCACTTGAAAAAGTTTTTTTATCAGGAATAAATACCCCGCATACGCTTCTGGAAAGGGTAAATATGAAAAAGTGTACTTTTTCAAGTGGATTCATAGATGCTGTAGAAAGAACAGCACTTGTAAACAAGCCCACCCTATCAACGAACAAACTTATTTGGTAAGGAATAATTGCTACTCCCCTGTTTCAATAGGCACTTAGTAATAAGTTTAAAATGATGTGGCTCCTTTTTTCTAAAATCATCACAAGGGATCCTTGTATAGGCTATTTACTTAGGGAAGTAACCACCTTACCTTTAGAACATGGATTTACCTAACAATGACCCGATTGATTTACTATTATTTACGAATTAATTTCTCTTGAATATAAACTCTTTTCATTATAAAAACAGACTAAAAATGAAAGCTAACAAATTAATGATTTATGCATTCTCAGCCCTAATGCTTAGCGGTGCAACAGCTTGTAGTAACAATGACATTTCAAACGGAAATGGCGGAAATGGGACGGAAGATTCATACGCTTTCGGCACAGATGGAGGACACACAAGCTGCAGCCACCTACTATTTGACAAGCAAGGTCATCCAGCACCATCAGGAAACTACATTGGGAATGGGGATCAAAATTTTGTCTTCAAAGGGACACAAACATTGACCAAAGGTACCTACATACTGAAAGGATGGGTCTATGTAGGAGAAGGATCAACCCTCACCATTGAGCCGGGAACCATTATCAAAGGGGGCAAAGAGACACAAGCAGCCCTTATTGTAGAGCGAGGAGGTAAGTTAATAGCAAAGGGGGATGAGAAAAACCCCATCGTTTTTACCTCGGAAGAGCCAAAAGGAAATCGTAAACCAGGTGATTGGGGTGGATTGATTATTTGCGGGAAAGCACCAAATAACCAAAACGAAATGCAAATAGAAGGTGGGCCACGTACCAAACATGGTGGTAATAATCCAACAGACAACAGCGGTATTTTAAGCTATGTACGTGTAGAATTTGCAGGATACCCTTTTAAGACCAATCAAGAGATTAATGGAATCACTTTTGGATCTGTAGGTTCAGGTACTCAAATAGACCACATACAAGTCTCTTACTGCAACGATGACTCTTACGAATGGTTTGGCGGTACTGTAGATGCTAAATATCTGATAGCCTACAAAGGATGGGATGACGATTTTGATACGGACAATGGTTTCTGTGGAAACATACAATATGGATTAATCATTCGTGACCCCAAAATGGCAGATACTTCTCGCTCAAATGCATTTGAATCGGACAACTCTAGTGACGGTGCAAAAATTGAGCCCTACACAACTGCCACCTTTAGTAACATTACGATTGTAGGCCCCGTAGGACGTAATGAATTTACAAATACAACAGATTATATCACTGGAGGTAGCTACAACCCCAACAATGGTTCTGCACTAGGTCTCTACCAATCAGCTATTCAGCTACGAAGAAACAGCCGATTAAACCTCTTCAACTCCGTAGCAATTGGATTTCCTATCGGGCTTATTTTAGATGGTCAAAGAGGAAATACCCCCGGTGCCGCCAATGATGGAATCTTAAAACTAGAGAACATCTGGTTTGCAGGAATGACTATTACAGGGTCAGATGCCAATGGAAAGTATGAAGATGTTTTCGTTACAGAATATAATTCAGAAGGAAAGCCAAGCTATGACACAAGTAGAGAGTCAAATTCAACTACCTTTTTCCTAACACAAACAGGCAATGAAGTGAAAACAATGAGTGAGATAGACTTTAAAGATGGTCATAACATTGGCGTAGAGTATATGCCCAATGCAGGAAGTCCAGTATTAAATGCAGCCTCATTTTCAGACAGCAAGTTAAGCCGTTTTGAACAAGTAGAGTACATTGGAGCTTTTCATGCAAATGACAATTGGCTAAATGGATGGACAAACTTTGATCCAAACAACACAGAGTACTAAACTGATCTTATTACACGTTTCTTTATATTTTTAAAGGAGTTTCTGCAACTATTTCGCAGAAACTCCTTATTTTTGTATGATAAGCCAAGAGAGAGTTTTTTAGGTTTTATTCAACAGAACTCGGAATCTTCATAGCCAAGAGTTCTTCTTTTAGAGATCCTAAAAGAGTTTTTCTTCAAATACAAACCGATTAAATATATTGCTGTCCGGTAAAAAATGGTACGAGTCATTATGTTATCTGATAATCAATACGTTGCTGCGATTCCTTAAAAAGGGGCTTGTCTTTTCATTGGCTAATGATTTTGTAAGAAACTCAACGGAATAGACCTAAATTGAAGCTTATTTACTCTCCAATAGATTCTATTATAGGAAAATCAAGTG
>JBOFMR010000009.1:0-1460 GCA_051658485.1 Phocaeicola sp. | reverse complement strand
ACAAAGAAGAAAAATAAAGAGAAGAAATTAAAAAATTAGTACCTTTGTGTAAGAGGATAATCCTCTACAAATATATTTGTTCAATTTTAATTTAAAGATTATGAGTATTTTATGCAATTGTCCAGCAGGACCTTCAATCAACAACATTCCAATTAGTGAGTGCCCCGAATCATTCGGACAAGTTCAGAAAGTCGTTTTTCAGAGAGTGTTTAAAACGGGCTCAACAAAAAACGCTTTCGATGTTCCAGCAAGTGATCCAAAACTTTTAGCGTCTTGGAGTACACTATTAACAGCCACAGACGGCACAAAAGTAGTTCAGTCACCTTACATTCAAGCACCCGCAACAGAAGCAGGAGCAGCAAGAACTTACGGAGGTGGTAACGAAACAATCGGAGGTATCGAAATCAACATTGGTAGAGAACCAACTTCATTCACGGGTAACATCTTGAGAACCAACCAAAGCACAATTAAGGCAATGAAGAGCCTAGAGTGCGAGAATGTAGGTATTTACCTAGTAGACGAGTTCGGACGTATTGGAGCCTTAGTAGATGACCGAGAAACGCCAACGCAGTACTTTCCAATTCCAATTTATGGATTGTTTGTTGGGGATAAGTCTTTGGGAGGTTTGGAAGCACCTGATATGAACACCATTCAGTGGAAATTCATGCCTAACTGGTCTGACAACTTGGTTATCTTAACACCAACAGACTTCAACGCATTAAATGACTTGGCAACACCAGCACCCTAATGCACGAGAGGAAATCTAAAGTAGTCTTAATGTGTGGCACAACAGAGCGAGAGTTCGAATTGTGTCACGCTGAAAGGCTTCTTAGGATGCCAAAGAACGGAGGGTGGCATCTTCCTAGTGATTCAGAATTTGAACTAACAGAGTATGGCATTAAGTATAGAGGAAATCAAAGAACGGCTTCAAAAACCAAAACACAGAAGCATAATAAGCAAAGCAGTACTTCACGAGAATAGGCTTAAATTTCACACGGAAAGTTATATGGAGCAGTCTGATATAACTCAACCCGCTAATGTGTTCTTAGAGTGGGTTAAGACGCTTATTCCAAAGGATAAATACGCAGTGTTTGTTAGCTTATTCAAGTTCCCAACACCTAATATTCAATTAACTAACACGATATATCAAGAGCTTGAAAGAGTATTCGATGGGAAGAATCCTTCTTTCAACTATCAATTTAACAATTCTGTTTTTCGTGATGATTGGGAGTACTACCGTCAAGAGGTTTTAAATGAGCCTGACGTGTGGAGAACAAAAGGATGGGCAGCGGTTAAGACAGCTATTAACTCAATTTTGATTGTTGATTTGCCCGAGGAACAGAAATCAGAACGACCCGAGCCTTATTTTTATTTTCTTGGAATCGAGAACGTAATAGACTACGAGTGTGAAGATGGGAAATTAAAATGGATCGCTTTCAAACAAGACTGCGAAAGGGTAG
>JBOFMR010000008.1:0-1058 GCA_051658485.1 Phocaeicola sp. | reverse complement strand
AATGACGTTCTTTTTGTTAATTTTGCTCCTTATAAATTAACTGCGTTTTTAGTATGCTTATTACCCTTTTAGAAAGCCTTCTTCCTGAAGGTATATTGTCCGATTTTAGAGTAACCGATGTTCAAAAAGGCTCTACCTTCTTGGAGATTTATTTGGAGGAGAAGCACGATGCCTCTTGGTTTGCGGGTACCTCTAAGCTTTACTCTAACGGTTTTCATAAATCAATTACATTAAAAGATTTTCCTCTTCGTGACCGTTCTGTTCTTCTGCATGTGCGCCGCCGTCGTTGGATTGATACTTCTACCAACTCTGAGGTGAAGCGCGACTTCTCTTTAGCTGCGAGTGGTACCCGTATGACGCAAGAGTTTGCGTCTTTTTTAAAAGGTATATCTTGATACAACTCCTATAAGCTGTGCCGTTGTTGCTAAACAGTACAAGCTGGATGCAGAACAGCTACAGCGACAATACAAAGAGCATTTAAGTAATTTCAATGCGTGGAAGCAAAAAAGCCATGCCACTGATTACATTCTGTATAAGTCCAATATGGGACCCAATTTAAGCATCGACGAGACCTCTCTTTCCAACGGTGAGCTGTATACAGTACTCACAAATCGCGATAGAAGAACAGGCGATAAGTGTTTAATAGCCATGATAAATGGAACAAAGAGTGATACAATTAGAGAGGTGTTACTGAAGATACCCGAGGTTTCTCGTCGCAAAGTGCGTGAAATAACGGTTGATATGGCTGCCAATATGCATCATGCCATAAAACGATCTTTCCCTAAGGCTGATATTACTGTGGATCGTTTTCATGTACAAAAGCTAGCTTTAGAGGGAGTGCAGAAAATCAGAGTTGACAAGCGTTGGGAAGCTCTTGACTTAGAGAACCAAGGAATGAGTAAAGCTAAAGAGCAGGGAGAGAGCTATAAACCTGAGGAGTTTGAGAATGGTGATACTTTAAAACAGCTCTTGGCGCGTTCTCGGTATTTGCTATTTAAGTCCAGAGAAAAGTGGAATGATGTGCAAAAGCAAAGAGGTAAGATACTTTTTCGACTCTA
>JBOFMR010000007.1:0-2074 GCA_051658485.1 Phocaeicola sp. | reverse complement strand
ATGGTGTACTCCTTAACGGGGATAATAGGCTCTTCATCCTCTGAGCAACTGCTCAATGCCATAAGAGCCGCGAACATAGCCCCTAAAAAATAAACCAATTTAAAATTTCTAATCATAATTGACATGTTTTAATCTTTACACCTGTGATACTCACAAAATAGTTTTCAATTGCAAAGAAACATATTTTTTTTTAAAAAAATATGTCAACACAAGTATAAAGTAGTTACTTCTCTAATTTTATCACATCTCTAGAATGGTTCCAATGCCATCTAAACGGCACAAGAAAATGGAACAGTTTTGTCGCAACCTTTTCTTCAGGGGTTATAGCACACTATAACTAGCAGGCTAGTTGTGCGCTCTCCGAGGGCTCTTTTTTTGTGCCAAAAAAACAGCTTAACAGCACAACGATCATAGTCATTATGCCGTTTTGTTATTAAGTTACCGAGTTTCGAGGTAACGTCCTCCATCCACCTTGTCCAATTTGGCAAGGGGCAAGATAATTTTTTGTATTACAAAAATACATCTTGCTATTTCCACTGTGGAAAGGAAAAACACCTTGAACGATATGTTGCCATTACGGATTCGTACTATAACCCATACAGGATAAACAAAAAAAGACCGCTGCTCTTAACCAAGCAGCGGTCTAATATTAAATGTTTATGGGAAAATTGTTATTATTTCCAGCCATCAGGGACGGCATTTGTATTACTTGCTTTAGCACCTTCAAAACAATCCGCACTAGTGATTCCCATAATAGGCATGGTGTATTCCCACAAAGTTGGAAAAGCACTTTGCGTTGCTTCAATATCTGTTAATTCGGATCCAACATTGTTAAATGCATTATTAAAACAAAGAATTGTCGTTATCGACTTAAACCGAGTCTCTTTCTCTGTTTCTTCGTCGCAAAAAATATTAGGATTCACTTTTGCTTTAGAACAACCAGAAAACACCATCTGAAAGTCATCTACTTTTGTATTGTCTTTAAATAAACCTCCAGGGATAGAGGTGAGACCAGAACAGTCTCGAAACGTACCCGCAAAGCTAGTTACTGCTGTGTTTTTATCAAATAAACCAGGAGGAATAGAGGTCAGAGAAGAACAACCATAAAACACAGCAGTAAAGTTCTTTACTTTTGTGTTGTTATCAAATAAACCAGAAGGAATAGAGATCAGAGAAGTACATTTATAAAACATAGTACTAAAGCTAATTACTTCTAGGTTGAGCAGTGGGGTGTTTATAGTTTTTAATAGCTTATCATCCTTCCATGATACTTCAGGCATTTGCGCTTTGGTATAATCTGTTTCCGAGCTCGTAATGGTAATGGTATATTCTTTTGCTTCTGCATAAGTATGCTCTATTTTACTAGTCAAAGGTGTCCCTGCTTGAATTGTTAGGATTTCTGTTCCATCTCCCCAGTTAACGGTCAATTCGTATTCACCAATAGCACCGCTGGTGCCAAAGGGAAGATTATAACTCTGATTAGCAGCTGTTGTTTTAATGGTAAAACTAAATTCGACAGTGGGAACAGCTTGTTCGAATTTCGCTGTATAGGTTTTTCCTCCTGTTTCAGATGATAATTTTACCTTTAGTGTATTCCCAGTAATGGTGATATCGTCACCTGCTACTACTGGCTCAGTATCCACGTACCATCCAACAAACCTACAATTCTCGTTAGCTGTTGCGGTAGACTCTAGAAAAGTTCCACTATCCCCTGTTCCTCCAGGTTTATCTACCGTTCCCAAACCTGTGTTTGAAGATTCAAAAGCTATTGTATATTGAGAAATAAATTTCGCTGTATAGGTTTTCCCTCCAGTTACTTCCGTTAATTTTACCTTTAGTGTATTACCAGTAATGGTGATATCTTCACCTGCTACTACTGGCTCAGTATCCACGTACCATCCAACAAACCTACAATTCTCGTTAGCTGCTGTTGCGGTAGACTCTAGAAAAGTTCCACTATCCCCTGTTCCTCCAGGTTTATCTACCGTTCCCAAATCTGTGTTTGAAGATTCAAAAACTATTGTATATTGAGAAATAAATTTCGCTGTATAGGTTTTCCCTCTAGTTGCTTCCG
>JBOFMR010000006.1:0-3935 GCA_051658485.1 Phocaeicola sp. | reverse complement strand
TCTCGATTTCCTTTACGATTGATTTAGATAGTGCTTCATTGTCGTTATAAGTCAATGTAAGCCATTCAGCGTCTTTATCTTCATATCCTATGTCGGTGTGACACCAAAACTCCGCAGAGGGGTTAAAGTCTAACCATATTGAGTCTGTTGTTCTGATTGCTAGTTGATGATACGTTTCAAAGGATAAGTTGTTGCACTCGTTTATATATAAAATATTTCTTCTAGGACCACGTACTTTACCCTCTTGGTCGGCTGAAAAAAACTCAATGTAGGAACCGTTTGAAAAGGTATACGTTAAAAGCGTCTTGTTGAAGTTCTGCTCTATGAATCTACCCGTTGCTTTCATTATCTTTAGAAAGTCCTTTAAAGCTCCTTTACGTAGGTGAGGAACAGACTCCGACACTACTGATACCTCTAGTTTTTCTTTTCTTGCTGCTGCATCAATTAAGATTGGTATGATGCCAAAAGTCTTACCCGCAGATGTTCCTCCGGGTATTACTCTGATGCGCTTTGTTAAAGACCTTAATTTCTTTATCGCAGTAGTGTAAACGAATCCTTCTACTTTATTTACTTTCTTCATCCCCGAAGAGTGGTTGTTCTTTGGTTACTGTTACATTTGACTTGTCTACTAACCCCAAATCTCTAGCTATGATGTTGGCATTAAATACCCCAACCGAAGCACCTGAAAACTTTTGGTCGTACATTATTTTGGTGATAGCGCGTATGATGTGAACAAAGTCGCCATATCTTCCATCTCTGTTTGATTGATAATCCCTCAAGTTACTTATATACCCTTTCTCAAACAAGTAAGCCTCTAGCCCTTCCCACGTATATGGTCGCATAATTTTAAGTTTGACTATCTCGCCTGCCATTTCTCCTCCCTTTATGAAATCTTCTTTATGGTAAGGTGTTTCATCTACTCTCTTGAAGTACTCGCACGCTAGCTTAAATAGTTGAGCTGCGTTTTTAAATGCTTTTGGTCTGCCGTTCTTCTTTTCTCGCTCCTCAAACTTGTTTGCTAGGTCGGCCCAATGGTTCTTGCTTTTTTTAAGTGTGATGTCTGTTTTCATAATTGTAAGTGGATCGCACCGATTTGGCACGATCCTTTTTTGTTTATCTTGTTGTTAGGTCTATTGTGTACATTGGGTTGTTATAAGTTGATTCTGTATAAAACCCATTCTTCTTGTCTGATTTTACTTGAATCATTATACTTTCCCCTTTCTTTAGTTCAAACGTTGCCGAAGCTGATAGCTTGATAGGTGTTGTTTGGTTAGCTGGTATCCATGCTGCCGATTCACTTCCTACTATTTCGGTTTCGCTTTTGTCTGTTCCGATTTTCACTAATTTAATTAAGGCTGAACTTTCGGTTTGGTTGTCGCTGAAACAATATACTGTGTAGTTCGCTCTTATGTAGTTTATATCTGATTTGGCTTCTATGTTGCCATAGGTTCCATCATAAATCTTATTATTGAATAGGTTTCCATCTCCTTGAACATCTGATAGTGCTATGTGTCGCCATGTGTCATTTACGGTTGCTCTTAGGTTGTTTCCTTTTGAGTGGGCTATTAATTCGGAGTGGTATTTAGACTCGGTCGTGTTTTGGTTAATTACTAGTCTGTTCATAAATAGTATTCTATCAACTGATGGTGTGATGTCTAGCTCTATATCCTTCAGGCTGATTAGTTGAGGGCTTTCGCTTGTTGCAGGATAAGATACTATTGCTAAGGCTTGCGCTTTAGGTAGTGTCCATGTCGCTTCTTTTGAGTGCTCGTCTAGTTGTGGCTCTTCTGAAATATAAAGACTTGTTACCTCTGTCCAATCGGGTGTAAAAATTGGCACTGAATTGTCGTATCTAACTACTTGTGGTGGTGGTGGTGTGTTAAAGCTTCCATCGTACCGCATTAGTGAAACTTTGAAGGCTCCAATCTTGTTTGTTAGCGTTACTTTTAGATTTACGTTTGCGTTTTCTAGTTGAATTGCATCAAATGGTGTAATCAATTGTGTTACGTTCCATATTGGGAAGTCTACTCCGTTGTCTGAAATTGTCATTGAACCGCCTGATATCTCCATATTGACTTTGCTAACTGCACTAAAATAAGTGTTGTTGCCCATTGAAGGGAAGCCTTTTACTTCTGCTTTTGCCATATTTTGAGTGTTGAATTGAGCAAAGTTAAAGAAGTTCTCGCCATAGTATCTAGTTAAATACCTTATTGGTACTCCCGTGAACTCGGTAAATTCTTGCATAGCTAAGCCTGATGTTTCATTCTTTGATGTGGATTGAAGCATTAAACAAGTGTCTGAACCTACCGTTACTATCTCTTCACTTGGGAAGTCTAAGAATACTCTCATGTGTACTTCTTTTGCTTCTTTCGCCATAAAAGCTCCTATGTAATACATTGGTTTGATTGCTTCTCCTGCGTTTACTGTTTGCACCGATTCGATTGGTTTGCCTGAAACATCTGCTAGTACGTTGTTATCTAGGTCTACTAGTTGAATGTGAACAGAGCCTTTTTGTGAAACTGAATTTGCATCGAATAACGTGGGTTTGAATTGCATCCCTACGATGAACATTGTTCCTCCGCTTTGATTAGGGTCGTCTGTTGGGTCAATGTCTTGTACTATGATTGACTTTTTAACGTCATCTTTGTAAACGAACTCTCCGCCTTTTATGTGGGTGTTACCAAAATACAATCTACTATTAGGAAATGAAGAGTTTAAAGTGTATTCTGTGCCTAAACTTAACATTATCCCCTCGTTGTGAGCTGGAAGGCTCGGAGGAATAACTAGAATAGCAGATGTTCCTGCGTTTCTTAATTCTAAGCCCATTGTTTCAAGCGTTTTCGCTGTGAACTTGTTTCCGTCTGTGCCTACCATTTCAAGCTTGTCGGGGAAGGTAAGAACTAAGTTTTTTGTTATTGGGTCTTGTACTGCGTCTACTCCGCCCTCTAGGTCTATGTCTAGAATGTTTGCAAAACTATCGTTTCCTTTGTTGAATACTATACCATAGTTGTGAGATTGAGCTGTTGGAAGAAACTCGTAACCGTTTTGGCTAGGAATGAAATATCCTGATAAACCGTTTTCTACGATTTCGATATTTTGTGGCGATCCGTTTATAAATTCTCCTTTTGCAGGTTTGATTGTTAGTTTGGTGTTTGTTACTCCGTCACTGTTTAGCTTTGAAATTAGCACTTTTATGCCATCTTTGTAACTTGGCAAAGGTTGTACTATCTCTTGACCTGATGATGTGAATTGAAGCGTTAAATAAACGTATTCGCTACCTAATGCTTTAATGTTTGCTGCTTCTTGTTGCTCTTGGTAATCAAGTGAGCTTCTTACTTCTTTCTCGTCTAGGTCTACTCTTTGTGATAGGTTTTTTATAACCATTGAATTTTGAATAGCAAGGTTGAAAGCGTCAGGATTTACGTTTGAGAAATCTTTGTTTAGCTTTGTTACACCGAATACTCCGCTTTGGTTTGCTAGTTCTGCCATCTCGGGTGCGTTCGCTAGAGCAGTTGAGAATGCTTGTGCATCCATCTTGTTGTAGCCTAAGGATTTTAGTTTGGCTTCGATGTTTGCGTCTGATAGGTCTTTAGCTATTATATCTCTAACGAATTGTTCAGTAATTCCTGCTGGTTCAATCATTCCTTGACCGCTATCTGAACAAACGATTTGAGTAAGCATAATTGGAATGTACTTGATTCCTTGGTCGTTTTGAAGGCTTGTGTTTTTGCTTACAATCTCGATGCTTGTTTGTTTTGTGTCCTTGATGATTCTTACTCCGTTGTCAAAGTCTTTATCTTGAAGTGTAAGTGTTGTATCTACGTTTACTCTACCTACTCCTAAGGGGTGGTTTTTCTCCGTGATAAGAAGAATACTGTTGCGCATTTTGCAGTTAGAGTATACTCCGTTTTTTGCTGAAAATACAATTGCATTCT
>JBOFMR010000005.1:0-10837 GCA_051658485.1 Phocaeicola sp. | reverse complement strand
ATTCTCTGAAATCCATCACATCCATGAAATCATGGAAATCCACGACATCCTTTAAAACAGTGAAATCCTTGAGATGGAAAACAAGTACATCTCAAGGATTTATTGTATATCACAATACGGAGTTTGCCGAGGGCTTACTCATGAAAAGAAAAAAACTCGAAAAGACTCCTTTAAAATCATTGCTGTTTGTAAAAAAACAGAGAACTTTTTTTAAGTGTAATACCTTGTGAGCAGATTTTTATGAATCATCTTCCTTTAAATTAGAATAGATGTATGCTAAGTTGTTACTATTCAGCTTTAACTTGCTTTGAAGAGGCCAAATGATTTGGTGGTTAGCGATACCGAAATAGCTATTGGAGATAGATTAAGAAGTACAATCCAATAGATTGCATCTTTCTTGCTTTTTTTATACAATTATTAAGACATTCAAAATATTAACACTATCTTTGGGCTTATTTGTACTAGCATCAATTTAGGGATAATATGATTGAAGCAGGGAAGTGTAGGCTTTTATCCTAAAATGGAAGGAAAATATTAGTAGCAAAGTACAAAATTGAAGGAGATTGGGTATCTGTTGTAAGGCACCTCAGTATACGAATCTTTTTTGGAAAGCAATCAAAATAAAACAATATTAAAAATGAGGAAAACAATAATTTTACTTTTAGGAGTGGCTTTTACACAAGTTAGCTGTTTGAATAAACAAACAGAAAAACAAGTAGAAAGCAGTCCAGTAGTAAAAATAGAAAAATTAATAGAAACATCTCAAAGTTGGGATGGTGTAAACCTACCCAATTACCCTACAGGAGAGCCAGTAATAACAATCATGAAATATACCTTTCCACCGAAAATGCGGTTGGATGAGCATTCTCATTCTATTATTAATTGCGGGGTGATGCTAAGTGGTGAATTAACTGTTATAACAAAAGAGGGTACTGAAAAAACATTCCACAAAGGAGATGCCGTTGCAGAGGTAATAAATGGTATCCATTATGGTGAAAATCGAGGCGATGAACCCGCTGAAATTATTATGTTTTATGTTGGAGAACCAAATACTCCTTTATCTGTAAAACCGTAATTTGTAGTCTGCTTGTCATCACGCTTGGCAAAAAAAGTTACGCTACGATGCCTGTGGGGAATTTTTAAAAGAGCAAGCTAAGCGGGCATGGAATATACCTTCTGTAACATCTGTATGGTATCTAGCCATAAGGAGTTGATCGAACTATTACGTAAAAAGAAAGGAGAGTGCCTCACGACACTCTCCTTTTCAAATTTAAAACAGCGAACAAAAGTCATTAGATAACAGTTTATCCAATGAAAAGCAATTCACGATATTTAGGTAATGTCCACATTTGATTGTCTACTATTAGTTCTAGCTTGTCAATGTGGTAACGTATCTCCTCTATCATAGGTGCAATGTTGTCGTGGTAAGCAATTGCTTTCTCACGTTCGTGGGCAATCTTGTTAGCTACCTTGCGAGCCTCTACCATCGAATTTACATGTTCGGTTATGAAGATTGTATGTTCTCCTATTTCTTCAATAAGTTTCAAGTTTACAGAAGATAGTTTTTCTGACTTTTCAGCCGTGAAAAGGTCTTTTAATTTATATACATTATCAATCAATTTGCTTTGGTATTCAGTAGCAACTGGGATGATGTGATTCATTGCCAAGTCACCCAATACACGTGCTTCAATTTGAACTTTCTTCGTATAGGTTTCCCATTTCACTTCGTTACGTGCCTCTAGCTCTATTTTAGATAATACGCCAACCGATTCAAACATAGCGATTGTTTCTGGTTTTAAGTAGTTGTCGAAAATAATAGGGCAGCTTGTTTCGCAATCTAAACCGCGTCTTTTAGCCTCTTCTTTCCACTCATCGCTATAACCATTCCCATCAAAACGGACAGGTTTACTAATTTTGATATATTTACGCAACACTTCGATAATTGCTGAAATCTTAGGCTCTCCTTTTTCAATCAATGCATCAACATCTTTCTTGAATATGCTTAATTGTTCTGCCATGGCACTGTTTAAGACAATCATCGAGCTAGCACAGTTGGCTTCAGAACCTGCTGCACGGAACTCAAATCGATTACCTGTAAAGGCAAAAGGAGAGGTGCGATTGCGGTCTGTATTGTCAATTAGAAGTTCAGGAATTTGAGGGATATCTAGTTTTAATCCAGTTTTACCACTTAAAGATACTAAGTCGTCGCTAGTGCTGTTCTCCATCAAGTCAAGTACTTGTGTCAGTTGTGTACCTAGGAATGAAGAGATGATGGCTGGAGGTGCTTCGTTACCACCCAAACGGTGTGCATTCGTTGCGCTCATAATGGCAGCTTTAAGTAGCCCGTTGTGACGGTATACGGCCATCAATGTATTTACTACAAAAGTGATGAAGCGTAAGTTCTCTTCGGGAGTTTTACCTGGCGACATTAACAAGAATCCAGTATCACTTCCAAGTGACCAGTTGTTATGTTTACCCGATCCGTTGATTCCTTTAAATGGCTTTTCGTGGAACAACATGCGGAAGCCATGGAGGCGAGCTATTTTACGCATCAATGACATGATAAGCATATTGTGGTCTACTGCTAGGTTACACTCTTCGTAGATAGGTGCTAGTTCGAATTGGTTTGGAGCTACTTCATTGTGGCGAGTTTTTACTGGAATTCCAAGTTCTAAAGATTGGATTTCAAGATCTTTCATAAACGCAGCCACGCGGCTAGGAATAGCACCAAAGTAGTGGTCATCTAGTTGTTGGTTCTTAGATGCTTCATGTCCCATCAGCGTACGTCCTGTTAATAATAGGTCAGGACGAGCTGCATACAAACCCTCGTCAACTAAAAAATATTCTTGTTCCCATCCGAGGTAAGTGATAATTTTCTTTACTTCAGGATTGAAATAGTGACACACATCAAGTGCTGCTTTATTAACGGCACTGATAGATTTTAAAAGGGGAGCTTTATAGTCTAAAGATTCTCCAGTATAGGCAATAAATACTGTTGGAATACAAAGAGTATCATCTACGATAAATACAGGTGAAGAGGGATCCCAAGCACTGTATCCACGTGCTTCAAAAGTGTTACGGATGCCACCATTAGGAAAACTTGATGCATCTGGCTCTTGTTGGACAAGGAGCTTACCCGAGAAGTCTTCCAGCATTCCACCTTTGCCATCGTGCTCAACAAAAGCATCGTGTTTTTCAGCCGTTCCTTCTGTAAGTGGTTGAAACCAGTGTGTATAGTGTGTGACACCTAGTTGAGATGCCCATTTTTTCATACCTGATGCCACTTCATTAGCAATAGAACGATCAAGTGGAGCACTGTTGTCCATTGCATCAATTAATTTTGCATATACTGTGCTAGGTAGATACTTGAACATTTTCTCGCGGTTGAATACATATTTAGCGAAATATTCGCTAGGTCTTTCAGTTGGAACCTCTACAGCTGCTGCTTTTTTCTTAAAAGCATTTTCTACGACGCGAAATCTTAATTTTGACATGATACCTAAATTTTGCTTTGTTGCTATTAATAAAGTGAATTCTCAATTGTTGCTTTTTATTTCTTCTCGGGGAGGCAACCAAGCCATCCGAGATTGCAAGAACCATGCAGATTCTCTTATTTAGTTATTCTTTTAACCCCCAAATGGGTACATCTACAAAGTTACCTCTTCCGTAGATTAAATCAAACCTTAAGGCGAAAAAAACAGAGTTCCTGACTTAAAGAAGCCATTTTTTTATTCGTTCCATAGCTTCTTCGCACTCTTTGCGCTCACCGAATGCAGTGAGACGAATATAGCCTTCGCCACTAGGACCAAATCCTACGCCTGGGGTACTTACTACGTTTGCCTCATAGAGCATTTGTTCGAAAAATTTCCAAGAACCCATTCCATTTGGAGTTTTAACCCATAGATAGGGAGCATTTTCACCTCCATATATAGTAAGCCCCACACTCTCCAATGTCTTTTTCATAATCTTGGCATTGGTCATATAGTAGTTAATAGTCTCTTTTACTTGTGCTTTCCCTTCGGCCGAATAGATAGCCTCTGCACCCCGTTGGGTAATGTATGAGGTACCATTGAATTTCGTGCATTGGCGTCTATTCCATAGTTTGTTCAATGGAATGCGTTCGCCGGTAAGTGTAGCGGCAGTTAACTCTTTGGGAACCACTGTATATCCACATCTGACTCCTGTGAAGCCAGCTGTTTTTGAGAAGCTGCGAAATTCAATAGCGCATTTTTTAGCTCCTTTAATTTCGTAGATCGAGTGAGGAATGGTAGGGTCTTGTATGTATGCTTCATAAGCTGCATCGTACATAATAAGTGCATCGTTAGCTAATGCATAGTTTACCCATTTCTTTAATTCTCCTTTGCTAATAACTGTTCCTGTTGGGTTGTTGGGATAGCATAGGTAGATGATATCAACTCTTTTGTTTGGAATTTGTGGGACAAAGTTATTTTCGGTTGAGCAAGGCATATATTCCACATTGCTCCATTTGCCATCTTCGAGTACGCCTGCACGACCACACATTACATTTGAATCGATGTATACGGGATAGATTGGGTCAGTAACTCCTATGCTGTTGTCGTGACGCAGAATATCTCCAATGTTTCCCGTATCACTTTTTGCACCATCGTTGATAAAAACTTCGCTAGCATCGAGTTGAATGCCTCGTGGAGCAAAATCATGTTTGATTACTGCATCGATTAGGAAATCATATCCTTGTTCAGGGCCATATCCATGGAATGTACTGCTGCTAGCCAACTCATCAACCGCTTTGTGCATAGCCTCTAAACATGCTTTAGGGAGTGGTCTGGTTACATCTCCAATTCCTAGTCGGATGAGATCAACTTTGGGGTGTGTAACTTTGAATGTATTTATTTTTTTTGCAATGTCCGAAAAGAGGTAACTGTTCGGAAGTTTCAAAAAATGTTCGTTTACTAATGCCATAATTTTTGTTGTTTTAAATTTCCTGACTCTTCTGATGTTTATAGCTCTATTTCTCCCTCAAATACTTTGGTTGCACTCCCAGTCATATATACACAATTGTTAGCTTCATTCCATTGGATAGTTAAATTGCCTCCATCCATTCTGACAATTGTCTCTCTAGTTGCTTTTTGGTTGAGCACTGCAGCTACTACCGTAGCACATGCACCTGTACCGCAAGCCATTGTTACTCCTGAACCTCTTTCCCACACGCGCATTCGCAATGAATTGTCTGCGAGCTTTTGGACAAACTCCACATTCACTCTTTCAGGAAAAAGCGGATGGCGTTCCAATAGTGGTCCTATCTGCGACAAATTTACACTTTTAATGTCATCTACGAAAATAACTAAATGAGGATTTCCCATTGATACAAAAGTTCCCTTGTATTCAACTCCTTCTACCTCTAGTGCTTTTGCTAACATTTCTCCTGTATGGGTAGCTATTTGTGTTGAATCTTTAAGTATCGGTTCTCCCATATTTACGGTCACCTCTTTTACTATCCCCTTTTCTAGGTGAAGTTTTAATGTTTTTACTCCTGAGAGTGTATCAAGAGTAATCGTTTCTTTTTCTGTTAGCCCTTTTTCGTATACAAATTTAGCAATACAGCGGGTTGCATTTCCGCACATCATTGCTTCTGATCCATCCGCATTAAAGATACGCATACTAAAATCCGCTTTCTCCGAGGCGCCTATGAGTACCAATCCGTCTGAGCCTATGCCTGTGTGAAATTTACTCCATTCTATCGATAACTCTTTGGGATGTTCTATGGGGAATTGCTGGGTGTTTATGTAGATATAATCATTGCCTCCTCCGTGCATCTTTGTAAATCTTATTTTTTGTGTCATTCTGATTTTATCTATTTTTATTGTTGGGTTGTTTGATTCTATATTTGTGTAAATGTAAAGCTTTTTGCTTTGACAAATGGCTTTTTTCTTACATTCGTGTTGTTACTTTTGCTTTTTATGATAGTTGGACTTCAATTGTCTCTTTTGTCTTTTAGATTATAACTTATTAATGTTATTTTATTGGGATATATAAGGCGTTTAAAGGTTTTGTTTTTGCTTAATTCTTGACTAAATAGTTTTTGAAAGGCCATTATAAATGTCATTTCGTTCTATTATTTCGATGAATCGTTTCATCGTGATTTTATGCTGCGCCGTTTTTGTATTTCATCGGTTACTCTAAATGTTGTGGGAAGCTGCACAGATGTGAAAGTCTAGAGTCTATTTCATTGCTTATTGGAAGAGGTCATCTGGGTATATTAAGATGATGCAGCAAATCTTGTTTACCTCTTCAGTTAGAGATTTAAAGCCTCTTTTAAATAGGATGTTTTAATTGGTTCAACAAGGTGGATTTCTTTCTTAAAATAAGAGCCAATTCTCTTTATAGCCTAGAAACTTTTTGTACTTTTGAACCAATTTAAACAAAAATAAAATAAAGGTATGGCTTCAGTTTTTGTGACTACGCGTAAGAAACGTATCATGCGTGAGTTGAGAGATTATATAACGATTGCTTTGGGTATGTTAATGTATAGTATCGGATGGACTGTATTCCTTTTACCTAACGATATTACTACGGGTGGTGTATCTGGTATTTCCTCCATTATTTATTTTGCTACAGGCTTTCCAGTGCAATACACCTATTTTATGATTAATGCAGTTCTGTTGGTTGCCTCTTTGCTTATTTTGGGTTGGAAATTTAGTGTAAAAACAATTTTTGCTGTTTTTACTATGACTGCGCTTTTGCCTTTTATACAAGATATAGCTGCTGATTTGTCTTTATTAACTGATCAACCTTTTATGGCTTGTGTTATAGGGGCCTCTTTTTGTGGTGGGGGAATAGGAGTTGCCTTCTCGGCCAATGGTAGTTCGGGAGGAACTGATATATTGGCAGCCATTATTAATAAGTACAGAGATATAACACTGGGTAGGGTTATATTGATTATGGATATGATTATCATTAGCTCTAGTTATTTCGTTTTGAGAGATTGGGAAAAGGTAGTATATGGTTTTGCTACCTTGTATATATGTAGTTTTGTGCTTGATCAAGTCATTAATAGTGTACGCCAATCGGTACAGTTCTTTATCATATCTAAGAAGCATGAAGAGATAGGGTATCGTATCAATAAAGATTTGGCTAGAGGTGTAACCATTATTGATGGGGTGGGTTGTTATACCAAAGCGAATGTAAAAATGATGTTTGTTTTGGCTAAAAAACGAGAATCAACTACGATATTCCGCCTCATTAAAGATATTGACCCCAATGCATTTGTATCTCAAAGTGCTGTAATTGGCGTTTTTGGTGAAGGATTTGATTGCATAAAAGTGAAATAAAACATTCTTTTTTTTTATCTTTGCTTAACCGATATAATACAAATAAAAAACACAGAAAATCATGGTAACAACTACTCCTGTTGATATCGCTAGAAAGCTCTCTATGCAAATATTCCCTTTAAGTAAAGAGGGTATATATGCATTGGCAGAAATAGTCGTCAGGAAAAAATGCAAAAAAGGGGAGATCCTTTTGGAAGAGGGGGAAATTTGTACCTCACTGATGTTTGTCGAGAAGGGGCTTTTTCGCCAATATTACTATAAGAATGAGAAAGATTTGACTGAGCATATCAGTTATGAGGGTGGAATGATTATCTGTATAGAGAGTATTTTCATGCAAAAGCCATCTAAGCTTATTGTAGAGGCGCTAGAGGGGGGCTATGTGTGGTTCATCCCTAGAGACAAATTGGACCTATTAATTGAAAAACATGCTGATCTTAATAGAATGTATCGTCAAATATTGGAGAATTCATTGATTGAATCCCAAGTAAAAGCGGATGCTATGCGATTTGAATCGGCTCACGAGCGTTATAAAAAGCTGCAACAACGGCATCCTGAAATATTGAAGCGTACACCGCTTATCTACATCGCTTCGCTTTTGCAAATGACTCCCGAGACGTTGAGTCGAGTTCGTGCAAATTTACTTTAACCACTTTATTAGACTCTTTTGTGCATTCCAAGGATCTGCTCATTCTTTGGCGTAATGTTCTTAGGAATTAGGCTTTGCGAAAGGTAAAGAACTTGACAGAGACCATTGCGATTGATCATGGAAAAGAGTTTTCAAAGTATTAGGGAATAGCACAAAATAGAAATAACTTTCTATTTTTGTAAATCATACAACTCTTGGGAGAGAGGGTCTAATGAGAATATTCACAGATTGATTAGACAATATATTCCAAAGGGTATGGATTTTAGTGAAGTGAGCAATAAACAGATAGACAGCATCCTTAAATAATCGAGCTTGTAAAAGAGTTGGATACCTCACACCAAACGAAATATTAAAACAAATTGTTAACTAGGATTCAGTTGCATTTGCTAATTGAATCCAGCATTTAAAAAGCAATGAAAACAAAAGTAACATCCCTTTTTTTATTCTTTGCACTCATTGTGTGCAAAGTAATGGCACAAGACCCCTGGATTATCTCGACAAAGAACCCTTCGCCACTAGATTATTACGGCATAACTAGTGCCAACGGTGTGTTGGGAATTGTATCTTCTCCCGAACCCTTAAAGATTAAAGAAGTAATACTAGCAGGTACGTATGATATGTATGGCAGAGGGCGGGTAAGCAATTTCTTGCCTAGCTACAATCTATTGAACCTAGAAATTTGGGTCGGTAGTGAGAAGATAAATGCCCGAAATATATCGAATATGGAGCAGTCGTTTGATATGAAGTACGGTATGTTTCACGCCTCTTTTGACTACAAAGACTTATTGCGTGTGGAGTATAGCTACTGTGCATTGAGACACCTGCCCTACAATGTGTTGATGAATGTAAAGTTGATAGCCAAAAAAAACATTCATGTGGGTTGCAACAATTTGATGGAGACCCCCTCGTCACTGCGTGATGGGCAACAGCTTTATAATGAGATTGATAGACCTCATGCACTTTTGCAACTAATAACTTCGGTTGCCAAAAGCCCTACGGGCAATTTTACCATGGCAGCCTCGAATAGCTTTATCTTCAATGAACCTCATGGATCTGAACCTCGAGTTGTGCACGAAATGAAGGACAATAATATGCACCTTATCAAGTTTAAACACGATATGAAGGCGGGTGAGAGTTACGATTTCTCGGTAGTAGGTACCGTTATTTCATCCGTTCAATACAGCGATCCTTTGAACCAAGCCGAACGTTTAACTGTTTATGCCAAGCTAGAGGGTAAAGAGCGTTTGATGAATGCACACAAAAAGGCGTGGGATAAACTTTGGGAGAGCGACATCGAAATAGAGGGTGATAAACAGGCACAGCAAGATATACGCAGCATGCTATATCACCTCTATGCTTTCAACCGAGAGAATACGGACTACTCGCCATCGCCTATGGGACTGAGTGGATTAGGTTACAATGGACACGTGTTTTGGGATACCGATTTTTGGATGTTCCCACCCATGCTATTGCTTCATCCCGAAATGGCAAAAAGTATGATTGAATATCGCTACAACCGTCTAGAAATGGCCAAGAAGAATGCCTTCTCGTATGGTTACAAAGGGGCTATGTATCCGTGGGAGAGTGCAGGTGCTGGGGTAGAAGAGACTCCGATATGGGCACTAACAGGACCATTTGAACACCATATAACTGCCTGTGTAGCCATTGCTGCTTGGAATTACTACCTCGTAACGCAAGATAAACAGTGGTTGAAAGAGAAAGGTTGGGCAATGTTAGAGGCTACTGCTCAGTTTTGGTGCAGCCGTGTAGAGAAGAACGATAAAGGCGAATATGAGATAAAGAATGTTGTTGCTGCCGATGAATGGGCAGAAAATGTAGATAACAATGCCTTTACCAATGCAGCTGCTCGTGTAAATCTGGAATGTGCCACGCTGTGTGCAGAGCAGTTAGGTATCACTCCACCCGCTATATGGATGGAAATAGCCAAAAATATTCCCATTCGTCAGTTGGCAAATGGTGTAACTAGTGAGTATGATAGCTACCAAGGTGAACCCATTAAGCAAGCCGATGTGAACCTATTGGCATTCCCGCTCAAGGTTATTACAGATAAGGATCAAATAAGAAAAGACTTGGAGTATTACGAAGTGCGTGTACCTCAAAAAGAGACGCCAGCCATGACGCAGGCTATCTTCTCATTGCTATATAGCCGCTTAGGTGATGCCAAAAAGGCAAACTTCTTCTTTAAGGATTCGTACGAGCCTAACTTATTGCCTCCTTTCCGTGTTATTTCGGAGTGTAAAGGCGGAACAAATCCTTACTTTATTACGGGTGCAGGGGGTATACTTCAAACCATCATGATGGGATTTGGTGGTATCGATATTCAGCCCAATGGTGAGATTGTACAAATAGAGTCAGTTATGCCTTCGCGTTGGAAGAAGTTAACCATTAAGGGTGTTGGCACAGAGAAGAAGAGCTATATTCGGGAACAGAAATAGAGGTTTAACATCTTAATTGTACTGTTTATAAAACTAGATGTGTTTGGGGTCATTTAGACTTTTAGTTCTATATGAATCATAGATCCAGATAGGTCATTGTTCTATTATCGTAGTGTTTATTATATGTTCATTCTATTCTCGAAAATCGGAAGATTAGAGTGCCTACCCCTCCCTTCTAATAGTTTTGTCTATTTATCCTTCACCTCTTCACACTTGCTTATTGTCAGTGAGTTGTGGTGAAGGTAGCCTCTTTTTATATTCACCTATTCTTCAATCTTTTTTTTGAATGTTGTGTGGATATCTCTCTAGCTAATCCTTGTCTCTTCTTGGGGGAAGGTTTCTATTACCTCTTATGTAGGGTCAATAGCGTCCCGTTAAATTTGAACATTCGTCGTGTATCTGTCTGATTAATAATTGCATAAGTT
>JBOFMR010000004.1:0-35506 GCA_051658485.1 Phocaeicola sp. | reverse complement strand
GCAATAGTATAAAATACAGCGCCACCGTTAAAGGGGGAACGGCTGAAGTGGGTAAAATGCTCACCTTGACAGCAGAACTGAAAAAAGAGGATTAAAAAAGGGAGTCCGCGCTAATAGGCAAAATAGGTTCCGCAATAAGAGAACTTCTTTAAATAAATATCTTACCCCAAACAGCAAGCTGAAGTTTGCTGTTTGGGGTAAGTTTTGTTTTAGGGGGGGGTATTGAGTAGTAGGGAAAGTGTGTAAGGATACGATAAAGAGGGATGCGGTAGAGAGAAGGATAGATATCTGCATAATATAAAAAAAAGAACAAATCGTTTGTTGGTTATAAAAAAAAACTAACTTTGTGTGTAGTAGACAGATACAGTCTTCATTTAAGTAAAACTCTATTGATGTCTATAAATATCTGTTAAAAACACACTTGATAAAAATTTTAATTTAAAAAAAATGAAAAAAAAATCACTATTTCCTATTGCCTCTTGCATTGCATTGGCATCATTTGTTTTGGGAGGATGCTCGAAAGAGGATAACCCCGATTATAGCCCAAAAGATTTTGTAATTGCAGCTACACTTCCTACACCGAATAGTTTCAAAAAAACGTGGGAAAAAACGGATCACATGGTTGCTTTAATTCCAACGATGAACACCGCCACCTATTTAGAGATGGTAGATAAAAAGGAAGAAGCTACCGCCAACTTTAAAGGTTCGGTCCCTCACAATACACCTGTAGGTACTCCATTGTATCTCGTATACCCCTCAGAAGCCAATATAGGTGAAGGAGTAGCTAAGATTGGTTTGGACTTGAGCAATCAACCCTACGTTGATAGCATGGAGAAACTTTATCTTAATAATCGACAATACATGTGGGCTAAAGGAAGTTACAATGGCCAAACTTCCCCTATGGATACTCTCACGACACTTGTATCGTTAGTGAATATTCATTTTACGATTCCTGCTAAGCTAGAATCGGATCTTATTACAAGCATTGTATTAAGTAATCTCGCATCGACTGCTACGCTAGATGGGAAGACAGGAGCATTGACGATTGGACCTAAAGAAGGTAAGATTACCGTTGATAACGCTAGATTGGAAGGCAATGACATTGTAGCTAACGTCTATGCTTTCCCTCAAGAGATCAAGGGTATGAACATTACTGCAACTGTTAAAGAGGAAGCCACTGGCGAGTCTGTTGTTTACGGTGCCACCATCCCTGTAGGCCAAGAGATAATAATTGGAGCGGGCGAGGGAGCCTTTTTTAACGTATTATTATCTAAATAGTAGCTCCTCGCATCGTTTTAAGGAGAGAGAGATAATGCCCACTTAGAACTCACAAGAGTACGGACCCAGATGACTATTCTAAAATTGGAAGGATTGGCTCTGATTTCCAAACAGTGAATGGTACAAAAGGGAGGTTCTTTGGAAAAGGAGCTACCGCTCATGGACTAAAAGGAATATTTTTCCCTGCTACGGGTGGAATTTACGGCGACGAAGATGGTCGTTTCGAAGCAGAAAGCCAAGGGGTTTCTGTTACTTATCTAACTAATTATATAGAGACAAGTAAAATACCTCTGTCTGTTCGTGCCAGCTTAGTCTTCTATTTCGATGCTAACGAGCGTTTCGTACTATGGCATTCTACAGTATTTAGCTGTAATCCGCTAAGATGCGTTCCGCAATAAGGGAACTTCTTTAAATAAATATCTTACCCCAAATAGCAAGCTGAAGTTTGCTGTTTGGGGTAAGTTTTGTTTTAGGGGGGGGTATTGAGTAGTAGGGAAAGTGTGTAAGGATACGATAAAGAGGGATGCGGTAGAGAGAAGGATAGATATCTACATAAGTAAAGAAAAGAGAGGGATAAGTCGTGGGTTGTTGTAAAATAGGTGGTAGAAATGTTTAAACAGAGAACTTTTACCAAAGAATCGTTGCATCCTAAGAGATGGGATAGTAACTTTGCAACCAGCCATAAGAAGTGAGGCAGATTTTATCTGCAACCAATAATAACAGTACCCGTTTTGCATACCATAAGAACTGCAAACGGGTCATTTTTTTCTACCCTATGAGATGTAGGGAAGCCAAAGATCTGGAGGAGAAAAAAGGCTGTTGGAGAGGTGTGGGGAGATATAAGATTAGAGCCCATCGAAGATTGGCAAAATGGAGCAATTTGGAGTAGGTTAAAGTTGCACGAGTAAAAGAGTCTATCTATCTTTGTAGAATCCATTAGCATTAGATATAAAATGAAAAATATAGCATTAATCACAGGAATTACGGGTCAGGATGGATCTTTCTTGGCCGAGTTCTTAATAGAAAAGGGGTACGAGGTGCACGGCATTATTCGCCGCTCCTCTTCTTTCAACACAGGGCGCATAGAACACCTCTACTTAAATGAGTGGATGCGTGACACAAAAAAAAGCAGGTCGGTAAACTTACATTGGGGCGATATGACCGATAGTAGTTCGCTGATTCGAATCATCAAGGAGGTGCAACCTACAGAGATATACAACCTAGCAGCACAGAGTCACGTGAAGGTGAGCTTTGACGTGCCAGAGTACACTGCAGATACAGATGCTATGGGACCACTCAGAATGTTGGAAGCGGTACGTATGTTGGGCATGGAAAAGCAGTGTCGCATCTACCAAGCCTCCACTTCAGAGTTGTATGGATTGGTGCAAGAGGTGCCCCAACGTGAAACCACCCCCTTCTACCCTCGCTCCCCCTATGGAGTAGCCAAGCAGTATGGCTTCTGGATTACGAAGAACTACCGCGAGAGCTACGGCATGTTTGCGGTAAATGGAATCCTCTTCAACCACGAGAGTGAGCGTAGAGGAGAGACCTTCGTTACACGTAAAATCACACTAGCGGCAACACGCATTGCAATGGGTATGCAGGATAAACTCTACCTAGGCAATCTAGATGCGTTACGTGACTGGGGCTATGCTAAGGATTATGTGGAGTGTATGTGGCTCATGCTACAACACGACAAGCCCGAAGACTTTGTCATCGCCACAGGAGAGTACCACACCGTAAGGGAGTTTGCAACACTAGCCTTCCAAGAGGCAGGCATCAACCTCCGTTGGGAAGGAGAAGGAATCAATGAAAAGGGAATCTGCACAGCCACTGAAAGGGTATTGGTAGAGGTAGACGCCAAGTACTTCAGACCCGCAGAGGTAGAACAACTACTAGGAGATCCCACCAAAGCACGCACCCTACTAGGATGGAACCCCACACAAACCTCCTTCGAAGAGCTAGTACGCATCATGGTAAAACACGATAAAGAATTTATAAAGAAATAAAAGCGGAAGGCGAAGCAAGCAAGCAAAGAAAAGCGAAGCAAGCAAAGAAAAAAACAACAAGCAAGCAAAGCGAAGCAAGCAAGCAAGCAAAGAAAAAAAACAACGAGCAAGCAAAGCGAAGCAAGCAAGCAAAGAAAAAAACAACGAGCAAGCGAAGCGAAGCAATGTTGCACCACACCAAGAAAGACCGGCCTCAGGTGAGGGGCGTTAAACGGAAGAGTTGATTTTTGCGTAAAGAAGGAAAGGCTGTTTGAGCACAAAGTGCGAGTTCCTTTCCTTCAGCAAAAAACAACTCTGGAGTAGCCCCTCACCTGCAGACTTGATTTTTTCTTTGGTTCCGTTTCTTTTTTATCAAGAAAAAAGAAATGAACAAACACCACACTATGAAAAAAGAAACCAAAATATACATCGCCGGTCACCGCGGCCTAGTAGGCAGTGCCATTTGGAACAACCTCCAAGCAAGAGGTTACACCCACTTAGTAGGACGCACCCACGCAGAGCTGGACCTATTAGATGCAGCAGCAGTGAAGCAGTTCTTTGACGAAGAGCAGCCCGAAGCAGTCATCCTAGCCGCAGCACACGTAGGCGGCATCATGGCCAACCTCACCTATCGTGGCGACTTCATCTACAACAACCTACAGATACAGAACAACGTCATTGGAGAGAGCTTTAAGCACGGAGTTCAGCACCTCCTCTTCCTAGGGAGCACCTGCATCTATCCCCGTGAGACAGAGCAGCCCATGAAAGAGAGTGCCCTCCTCACCTCCCCTTTGGAGTATACCAACGAGCCCTATGCCATCGCCAAGATAGCCGGTTTAAAACTCTGTGAGAGCCTCAACCTGCAGTACGGCACCAACTACATAGCCGTGATGCCAACCAACCTCTACGGCCCGCACGACAACTTCCATTTAGAGAATAGTCACGTACTGCCTGCCATGATTCGCAAGATTCACCTAGCAGACGCATTGTACCGAGGCGACTGGGAAGCCCTACGCAAAGACCTCGACTTACGTCCAGTAGAGCAAGTAGACGGTGGTGCCAGCGAAGAGGTGATAACTACCCTATTGGCAAAGTATGGCATCACAGCCGAAGCAGTAACCCTGTGGGGCAGTGGGAAACCCATGCGTGAGTTTCTGTGGAGTGAAGAGATGGCCGATGCAAGCGTACATGTTTTGCTAAATGTAAACTTTAAGGATACCTATACCGAGGGAGCCAAAGAGGTACGCAACTGCCACATCAACGTAGGAACAGGAAAAGAGGTATCCATTCGTGAAGCAGCAGAGCGTATCATGGAGGTTATCGACTTCAAAGGAGAGCTACGTTGGGACAGCAGCAAGCCCGATGGAACCCTACGTAAGCTAACCGACGTGAGCAAATTGCACGCACTGGGATGGAGACACCAAATAGAGATTAACGAGGGGATAGAGCGCCTCTATGCATGGTACAAGCAGGGCATCTGCATCAATCACCAAGGGAAGCACTAATCAACACTTACTGGAATATTCTTAGAGCTTGTTATAGCACATAATTTGAAACATTGAGAATCAACACCTATTAGAATATCCTTAGAACTTGTTAGAGCACACTATTTGAAATATTGAGAACCAATATTTATTGAAACATTCTTAGAACTTGTTATAACGCATTATTTGAAACATTGAGAATCAATATTTATTGGAACATTCTTAGAACTTGTTAGAGCACACTATTTGAAATATTGGGAATCAACACCTATTAGAACATTCTTAGAACGTGATAGAGCGCACTATTTGAAATATTGGGAATCAACACCTATTAGAACATTCTTAGAACGTGATAGAGCGCACTATTTGAAACATTGGGAATCAACACCTATTGGAACATCCTTAGAACTTGTTAGAGCACATTATTTGAAACATTGAGAATCAACACCTATTGAAACATTCTTAGAACTTGTTATAACGCATAATTTGAAACATTGGGAATCAATATTTATTGGAACATCCTTAGAACTTGTTAGAGCACACTATTTGAAATATTGAGAATCAACATTTATTGAAACATTCTTAGAACTTGTTAGAGCACACTATTTGAAATATTGAGAATCAACACTTATCGAAACATTCACAGAGTGAATTATAGCGTGTTATTTGAACCATTGAGAACACTATTGAAGAGATCTTTATATGAGACAACTACTATGTAATACAGCATTTATATCAACGCCCTCCTCCGAAGGAATCTTTCTGGGAGTGGGTGAACTAACGATCATTACACTCATACTCCTAGCTGTGGGAGCTATTGGGGCAATTGCAATACGAAAGGCGATCACAAAGAGCAAAGAGGAGTCGACAAACCAGTTACTCAAGCTACTCGATAAGTTGAATATCCCGGTCGCCTTGAAGAACTTGGAGACTGGGCGATATAGCTATACCAACCTTATTTCTACCAAACTCTATGGCACCAAGAAGGGAGAAAAGCCCTCTTACAAAGTGCTACAATCTACATTGGATAGAGAGATAGAAGGGGGTGAATATGAGGGCTCGGAGCAGCTACTACTCGCCGATGGAAGAGTGGTAGAGAGTGAAGTGAAGAGCATTCCCACCACCTATCAGGAGGCTAAGCATGCTCTTATCTTGCGAAATGATTGTACAGAGTACAACCAGATGAAGAACAAGTTAAAGCTCTTCTCGGAGTTTATGCCTGTACTCAAGGCTTACCTGTGGAGCTACAACACGAACGAGAACTACTTTACAGTTCAGCACAACACCGATTTGAAATATGGAGTGGATGGTAAACAGACGCCCGAAAAGTTTCTCGATAATATTCATCCGGAGGATAGGGATTATATCTTGGGAAAGATAGAGCAGATGAGGAAGAGCTCTGAAAATGTTTTAGCATCGATGGAGTTTAGAATGGATGTTAAGTATACGGGAGAGTACGAGTGGTGGGAGTCCAACCACTACATCGAGCTAAAGAGAGATAAAGGGAGAGAGTGCCGATTGGTTCATGGGATAACGACAAACATTCATCAACGGAAGAGAGCGGAGATGGAGTTGAAGACAAGAAACCACGACATTGAGCTTATCCTAAACAACATAAACTCACTCTTGGTCTATGTTACCGATGATTTAAAAGTGATCTGGAGCAATGCAGAGACGGCGCTTAATGGGCGGATGAAGGAGTTCTATAGCAAGGGAACTCAATGTTGCTTTGGCAATGGATGCCTCCTCAAAGGGGGTGCAGGAGATTGTACGGTGTGCCCTACTCGATTGACCTTTGAGCATGGAGAGATGCATAGCAAAGAGAAGGAGGTGGAAGAGGGAGTTTGGCTAAAGACAACGGTACTTCCTGTGATGAGTGAAGAGGGAAAATCATGCGGTGCTATCTTGAAGATTGATGATGTATCGGACTACAATCGACTCATCAATGAGCTCAAGATTACCACGGCTAAAGCGGAGGAGTCGGACAAACTGAAATCGGCTTTCTTGGCCAATATGAGCCACGAGATACGTACCCCTCTCAATGCCATTGTCGGATTCTCGGAGCTGTTGCAGGAGTCGGATTGCCCAGAGGAGAGGAAAGAGTATAGTGAGATCATCAACCGCAACAACGATTCGCTGCTGAAGCTGATTGGCGATGTTCTCGATCTGTCGAAGATCGAATCGGGATTGGTGGAGCTACATCCCGAAGAGTTTGACCTAAACCTCTTCTTCCAAGAGTTTCATGCCACTTTTAAGGGGCGCTATGAGAGCAATGAAAGAAGCTTTGAGGTCTCTATCCCCAAGGAGAGTTGCTTGGTGAAATTAGACCGAAACAAGGTGTTGCAGGTGGTTACAAACTACTGTGAGAATGCAATCAAGTTTACGCCAAAGGGGAAAATTCAAATTGGATATGACTCCAACCCAGAGGGGATACTCCTCTTTGTGAAGGATACGGGAGTGGGAATAGCAGCCGATAAGGCGGAACGACTCTTTGGACGCTTTGAGAAGTTGAACGAAACGGCTCAAGGTACGGGATTGGGGCTATCTATCTGCAGGGCCATCGCAGAGGCAATGGGAGGAAAAACTTGGGCGGATAGTCAAGAGGGAGTGGGATCAACATTCTATCTCTTTCTGCCTCATCAAGTGGAAAAGGGAGCGAGTCATTGTATCATCTGATAAGCAATAGTTTACTGAGACTTCTCAAAGAGGGTTTCTCATCTTCTTTTGAGACAAACTCAATTATTGCTATCCGGTGAAAAATGGCACGAGTTATTATATTATCTGATAATCAATTCGTTGCTGCGATTCCTTAAAAATGGGCTTATCTTTTCATTGGCTAATGATTTTGTAAGAGACTCAACGGAATAGACCTAAATTGAAGCTTATTTACTCTCCAATAAATTCTATATATAGGAAAATCAAGTGATCTTCTAAAGGGATTAAGTTTTATCGGAGAGCAAAACAACGGAGCTTTGTGAGACAACGGGATTAATTAGGGTTTGCTGAAAAAGTCATTACACCACCATTAAGGTATCAATAATGAAAAGGATTCTATACCATATTTGTGCACTCTCCCACTATAAGCCTTTAGAAAACATTCTAAGGCATATTATTTGCATTTACTAGAATAAACTATTCTTTCTAGGAAGTCTAAAATTCATCTATAGACAGCTGTGACTGTTTTCATATCTAGTCATGGTGCAAGATTTTAATCAAGAACATGCAAAAAACCTTGCACTTATGCAATAAAATGAGCCCATATAGTATTATAAATCAACCTATTGTCGCTTTTTCAGCAGACCCTAATTATTTCAAAAAGCTCTTATACGCAAAAAAAAGAGTAGTGGTAGAGAGTGGAGCAGTGCTAATACAAAAGAGGGATTCTATGTTAACCGTGAGAGGAAAGAGAGCACCCTTTTGAGACAAACAAAGAATAAAAATCTTTATAGAGAGAGGCGAAAGCTTATGTAAAGGAAATTTGCAATATCTAAAGGGAATCAATATATTTGCAAAAGTCATCCCCTCTAGGAAGAGAAGAGTTGGAGGAATCTATTTATCAAACAGAAGAAGATATGAAGGGAATTGTACTAGCAGGGGGGTCGGGAACAAGACTTTACCCCATTACCAAAGGGGTAAGCAAACAGATGCTACCCATTTTTGACAAACCAATGATTTATTATCCACTCTCGGTATTGATGCTAGCAGGTATCAAGGAGATTTTAGTGATATCTACTCCACATGATTTACCCGCTTTTCAACGCCTATTGGGAGATGGAAGTGACTACGGTATAGAACTAAGCTATGCAGAGCAACCTAGCCCCGATGGATTGGCACAGGCCTTCATCATCGGTAAGGAGTTTATAGGGGATGACTCGGTATGTATGGTATTGGGAGATAATATCTTCCACGGAAGCGGATTTAGCAATCTGCTGAAACAGTCGGTACGTACGGCTGAGGAGGAGAAGAAGGCTACGGTATTTGGCTATTGGGTGAGCGACCCTGAACGATATGGGGTGGCTGAGTTTGACCAAACGGGGAACTGCTTGAGCATCGAAGAGAAGCCTACTGAGCCCAAAAGCCACTATGCGGTGGTGGGACTCTACTTCTACCCCAACGAGGTGGTAAAGGTGGCACAAGAGATTAAGCCATCGCCACGGGGAGAGCTAGAGATTACTACAGTGAACCAACATTTCTTGAAAGAGGGAAAGCTAAAGGTGCAGACACTGGGAAGGGGATTTGCTTGGCTAGATACAGGCACACACGATTCATTGAGCGAGGCGAGTACCTTTATCGAGGTGATCGAGAAGCGCCAAGGATTGAAGGTGGCATGCCTAGAGGGCATCGCACTGCGTCAAGGGTGGATTACCCCAGCGAAGATGCGTGAGTTGGCTCAACCGATGCTAAAGAACCAATACGGGCAATATCTATTGCGCGTAATAGAGGAGCTAGAGGAGAAGAAGTGGTAAAGTGAGATGCTGAAGCGCTAGCAATGTTTGGTGAGGGTCGTGGTGAGGATCCTAGTAATAGTCCTAGTGATTGCAGACAGCAGATAACAGCACAAACGGAAACCTAGAGATTGTAACAATGGTGAGGGTCCTAGTGATGGTCGTGGTGATTGCAGACAGCAGATAGCAGCGCAAACGGGAACCTAGAGATTGTAACAATAGTGATGGTCCTGGTGATGGTCGTGGTGATTGCAGATAGCAGCGCAAACGGGAATCTAGAGATTGTAACGATAGTGATGGTCCTGGTGATGGTCGTGGTGATTGCAGATAGCAGCGCAAACGGGAATCTAGAGATTGTAACGATGGTGATAGTCCTGGTGATAGTCCTAGTGATGGCAGACAGCGGATAGCAGCGCAAACGGGAAACTAGAGATTGCAACGATGGTGAGGGTCCTAGTGATGGTCGTGGTGATTGCAGACAGCAGATAGCATCTCTTTCTAGTAGAGAGTAACGAAGAGTATAAAAGAAAAATAGGTAGGGAGATGGGTAACCGATCTCCCTTTTTAAAATTAGCAAAAATGGAAGTAATCAAAACAGCCCTAGAGGGTGTGGTAATTATAGAGCCTCGCCTATTCAAAGACGATCGGGGCTACTTCTTTGAGTCGTTCTCGCAACGAGAGTTTAACGAGAAGGTACGTGAAGTGAACTTTGTACAAGACAACGAGAGTAAATCGGTATACGGGGTACTACGTGGGCTACACTTTCAACGTCCTCCTCACTGCCAAAGCAAATTGGTGCGGGTGGTAAAAGGGGCTGTATTGGATGTAGCAGTAGATATTCGCAAGGGATCGCCTACCTTTGGGCAGCACGTAGCGGTAGAGCTAACGGAGGAGAACCACCGCCAACTATTCGTTCCACGCGGCTTTGCACACGGCTTTGTGGTGTTGAGTGAAGAGGTGATATTCCAATACAAATGTGATAACTTCTATGCACCCAGTTGTGAAGGCTCAGTGCTATGGAACGACCCTGCACTAGGTATCGACTGGAAGGTTCCGATGGAGAAGGTGTTATTATCAGCCAAAGATAGAGTAAGCCCCTTACTAAGTGAGGCTACAGAACTCTTTACCTACGGAGAGGAGTTGTACTAAAGAGCTACCTCCCAAGAACTATCAAGAGAGGCATTGCCCCATCAAAGATAGATACCAATTTGCACGAAACAGCTACCTCTCAGTTTTATCAAGAGAGGGCTGACAAATTAGAGGAGAGGGTTTGTATAAGCAGACCCTCTCCTCTCCCTTTACGCCCCTAAAAGAAACAACCGTAGGGCTACCTCCCACACCCACAGGGAGTACCCCCACTGCATCGGCTTTGCCACAAGTGCGCAGAATCGCAAACAGTTTCTAGTAGCGCCTACTCTCTCCCTATTTGAGGTATCAGATAGGGAGAGTTGTTTTTTATGACTACATATCCGATGATAAAGAGAACGAAACCCTCTACTTAAACTTTTTTGTAAAAAAACGTACAACCCCTTCCACTATTCACAAAAAGCAATAGGCTATTAAATTGATAAAATAAAAACTAAGGAAATAGGTTTTTCAAGGCTCTATTTTACATCTCCACAAACAAAAGAGAAGCCTAATAGGCACAGAAAGGTTCTATTCAGCAAAATTGGTGAAATCAGCACAAAAGTTAGCTCCTCTAAAGCGATTTCTACAAAATATTTTTTTATATAAAAATTGTATTTTCGAAGCGATTAATCCCGCTGAGTTCAAAAAACAAATTAACAAATAAAAAGCTTACTCAAAAAAACAATATTACCTGCTGCTCTGTTATTACTTTTGAACTACATTTGCATCTCCTAAGTGGCTGCAAGCTAAAACTATGAAATGCAATAACGAATAAAACTAACAAAGAAAAACAAATGAAACGTTATTCTATTTTTACTACCATTGGTATGGAGATGAAGCTACTGATTAGTTTATTGCTCCTAACTGCATCAACGAGCAGCTGGGCACAAGATCAGAGCTGTGAGCTAAGAAGCCCTAAGAGCTCTTTTTCTAAAGATTCTGTACGAATGAATAAAGCCAATTTTGACAAACGGAATCTAGAGAGACTTCGTTTTCAGAAAGAAGATAAATTTGTAGGCCTAAATTTAAGTTTTGGGGGGAAAGATGGAGAGAATGATTTCCTCATCGCCAACATTGACCTACCCGAGGTAGAGAAAAAGTCATTGAGCCTATCATTTGTAGCAGGATACTTTTTAAATCCACGCACCTCCGTGGGGCTACGTGGACGCTACAACCACAGCAAGGGAGATCAAACCTTGGTAGCCGATTTCTTGGGAGTTTCATTTAATGCGGATGAGTACAAAACTCAAAATTTAACCAGTGGTTTTGAGGTACACGGATTTATTCGAAACTACATCGCGTTGGGTAGTGACCGCAAATTCTACCTCTTCAATGAAACCTCTATCTACTACGGATACAAAGGTTCCTACTCCAGAGCCATCTCTGACCCAGGAAAGCCCAACGAACGAATACGTAAAATTCGATCGGACAACTACATCGTAGGTATTGGCATAAGCCCGGGAATTACCTATTTCACCTCACCTAGATCGGCTATTGAGTTTCAATTGGGCACATCGGGATTTGAGTTTGCCAAAAAGAAACACCTTACTGACGACACCATAGAGGGTCACTCGAATGCCTTCTCCTTTCGCGATGGATTGAGCTTCCTACGCATTCAATTTGGTTACTCTTACTATTTCAACTAATTAAGATTTTTACAGATGAAACTAAAAATAGAAACTCTATCGAGCTACATCATGCTCCTAGCAATAACTGTAGCAGGAACAACTGCTTGCATATCAGAGGATGTTTTTGATAAATCAGACCGAAACACCCCTACTGAAATACGGATGAAGGGACAGTTGAAGTCGAAAATTATTTATGGTGATGGTACTGAAGCCAAACCCGACACAGCCTACGTGGAGATGAACGAAACGGTAGACCTATCCGATCTAAAGATTGAATACCTTTCCCTGCCCTCACTTACACGGGTATCACCTTCCATAGAGAGCGTAAACAACTTCCTAAAACCGGTGCATTTTGCCCTCATCTCAGAGAGTGGAAGAAACGTAAGACACCTCATTGTAGTGGCTAGTTACGGAGGATATTCACTGCAACTAGACTACAATAATATGAACCAATGGTACCTTCAAGGGACCTTCAAGAATGGAGATGGATATTACAACATCGGTCAGGCTGGAGCATCAACCCCTTGGGCCAACACCAACGATGTGGCAGCCATTCTTGACAAAGCAGCCTGCGTACCCTCCAACTTCCCCGATCCATCGGGACACGTAGTGCTTACCACACTTATGAACCCCACAGGAGGGAAAACGGTTGGCTCGGGAATTGCATCAGCCAATATCTTCTCGGGTGCTTTTCGAGGAAACCCCAAACATTTTATAGATCGTGACCAACAACGTGACAACGTATGCTTTGGAGTACCCTACAAAAATCGTCCTACTTCAGTAACCTTTGAGTTTAAGTATGAACCCGGTACAATGGTTGAAAAATGGGTTCCTACTACAGAAGGAGCTGTTAAATGGAGAGGTATAGATATGCCTGAAGAGAGAGATTCAATGGAGGTGTGGGTGGTTCTACAAAAACGAATATACGATGAGGTTACTCCTGAAAACACCCATTTTTACCGCATAGCAGCTGGAGGATATATCAGCTCAGAAAGCGTAAGAGAGTGGCGCAGGCTAACCATACCTCTCTGCTATGGTAAACCCTCTGATCAGTTCCTTAAAGAAAACCCAGAAGCGTACCGCATACGTGATATCGGCTTGGAAAGTACTCCTCGCTTTGTCTACCAACATAATCCGGTACAAGATGCAAAAGATCCAACCAAATGGAGCTATACCCTCTATCGAATTGCTGAAGAGTGGTCAGCTCAACCCGATACTGAGATTCCCACACATCTATCTATCTCCTTCAATTCGAGTGCAGGAGGATGGGAATACAAGGGAGCTGGTAAAACACCGGATGGCCTGCGTGAAGGGTCGAAGCTAGAGATTAGAAACGTCATCTTTAGCGAGTAACAAAAAAGGGATTGTCTTGCAAAAAAGAGTCTACTCCAAAAGAGAAGATGCAAGAGAATCCCTTTTTTAAGCATCTCCAAGAAGGGTGTAACAATAAAAGAAAAAACATGCCAAAAAGATTAATAAAAAGGATGCTAACGGCCATAGCTTTGGCATTTATTCTCTGTTCAGCAAACGCGCAAACAACCGCTAACAAGGAGCTACCTCTCTCCACTACCAACCTCAATACGGAGAAGCTGCAACCAGAGAAAACAGCTCCCCACTCTACGGAAGGAGAAAATCTAAATAGAGAGGAAGAGATGACAGATGCAGCCAATACGGAGAAGCTGCAAGCAGAGAAAACAACTCCCCCCTCTACAGAAGGAGAAAATCTAAACAGAGAGGAAGAGGTGACAGATGCAGCCAATACGGAGAAGTTGCAAGCGGAGAAAACAACTCCCCCCTCTACGGAAGGAGAAAATATAAATAGAGAGGAAGAGATGACAGATGCAGCCAATACGGAGAAGCTGCAAGCAGAGAAGGATGCGCCTAAAGTGAAGAGAGAGCGCAATTTCAAATATAGTATCTTGGGGGGACCCGGCTATACACCCGACTTTGGATTTGTATTGGGAGGTAGCTTGCTAAGCACCTTTAGAACAACCCCGTCAGACTCGACATTGTTGCGATCGGTATTGCCTCTATCCTTTGCCCTCACCTTTGGACGGAAATTGGGTTTCAACCTGATGCTATATCCCCAATTCTACTTCAAGGGGGACAAGTTTCGACTAACGGGACGCTATACGGTGAAGAATGCAGCTGACAACTACTATGGGGTAGGCTTTCAGAAAAACAACCAAACTGAGCGGGGAGGCGAAACAACAGCCTACTACCTTTCACAGATACAAATCAATCCAGTAGCCTCTTTCCGAATCAAAGAGACTCCTCTCTTCATTGGACCTATGGTCGATTTTGTATATGAGAAGATGAGCCACATCTCTTCTGGTGTAGCCAACGACAACCACTACATCGAACAACGAGGAGATACAACCGGACTCATCACACTCAGCAATACCGTGGGATTTGTAGCCTCTTACGACACCCGAGATGTACCAGCCAATCCCTATAGGGGACTCTTTTTTGAGCTACGAGCAGGATATGCCCCTAAGTTTCTAGGCAGTGATCACGCATTTGGACAACTCTCCGTAGACTACAGACAGTTTTTCAAGGTAGGTGAAAGAAGAACATTGGCTTGGACCGTCAACACAAAGAACACCTTTGGTGATGTACCCCTAGGAAGGATGCCAATGGTAGGATCGCCATTTGATCTAAGGGGATACTATTTGGGACAATATAGAGATAAATCGACCTCACTCGCCTTGGTTGAATATAGACACATGTTGAACAATGATGGTGCAACCAAGTGGAAACGATTGTGGCGTAGATTGGGCTTTGCCACCTGGGCAGGCGTAGGTGTTATGGGAAAGACCATCGTAGATCCAGATGCTCTACTTCCTAACTTCGGAGCAGGGCTACGCATAGAGGTACAACCTCGCATGAATTTCAGACTCGATGTGGGATATAGTACCCGCGAGAGACAGACCCTATTCTACTTCAACATGACCGAAGCATTCTAGGAAAGAGGGCGATTCTTCTCCATTGGAAGAGAGCCGTAAACAAGGAGATGTTGTATTTATTCGAATATATATATTCAATTTAGTTAAAGGGGCCCAAGCGTAGGGAAAGAGTAAGCTAGATACAATAAAAAAACATAACAGCAACAAATTTCATAGAGCCAACGAATTGATAATTTAAAATTTAAATGGTAATTTTGCCTACAATTTTCGAGATTATTAAAATGACTCCATCGTAATATTCATTTTGGTGATTTTAAAAAGGGAATAAAAACGACTTGATAATAACCATCATCAAGGAGGTAATAGATTCCAAACAGATGATAACTAGAGATATAAGGAGGTAAATAAAGATGAAGGTCTAAAGAGCCCATCCCAAAAAATCCTTCTCGAATATCAAAAAAACTAGAATAACAACGAAGAAGTAAAAACATTCTGTAGCTCTTCAGTGTTTATCCTTGTAAATAACCAATAAACTCGAGATTCACAAAAAATAATTCAATTCGAAATCTAAGTAAAAAAACAAACAAATGAAATCAAAACTAATTGCATTTTCTTTGCTATTAGCTGGGACAGCTATCACAGCAAAAGCGCAAGATCATTTTCAAGCAAATAAGTGGAGTGACAATGTTTTTGTAGGTGCAGGAATCGGTGGTATGTCTGTAATTAACAGTGGATTTAATGCCCCCACTTTAAACATCGGATTGTCAGCAGGTAAACACCTAACTCCCATTTGGTCAGTACGTGGTCAAATAAATGGCCTTTGGGCAAACTTGGATGCAAAGAACTCAATCACAAACCATAAAATCAAAAACAAGAAGTTTATTGAAGGGAATATAGATGCAATGGTTAACCTAACCACTCTTATTGATGGATACAAAGCTGAGCGCCTTTTTGACGTGTATGCTTTTGGTGGACCGACTCTAATGGCTCTAAGATCGGTAGACGGTAATGGAAAATCAGTCAAAGTTAACGCAGGAGCCAGTGCAGGTGTAGGTGTAGCATACAACTTGAATAGCAATTTGGCCTTAAATATGGAGGGACGTTTTACATTTGCTCCTTCTACTTTCCTTTCATGGAGCGACCAAAAAAGTTTTGAAACAAAAGGTGTGTTGAGCATCGGAGCTACTTATACTTTTGGTAGAAAGTAATTCTCCAACGTTTCTAACTGCGTAACTATCCGAAGGATACGCCAAAGAAAAAAACGTTTTAGAACAAAACAGCATAAGCGAGGTTCTCTTTATAAAGAAAGAGAACCTCGCTTCTTTTTATATCCAAAAGTATTGTTTGGTACCCTCTTCTTAGGCTATATAAAGGAGAATGTATATCTTTGAGAACTATTTAGAGCAAAAGGTACTCTTTTCACTCAAATAGAGAGTATGCATGAAAACAAAAATGCCGTCCACAACAAAAGACTTTTCATTCTTTTTACTCAAATAGAGAGTGTGCATGAGCTCACCACGCTCCCACTAAAATCGCAGCTCAGTTATTTCTATCTCTGACGACCCCCTACATAGATATGGGTTGAAGTCAACTAATTGGGTTGAAGAGATGAATTAAGTGGCAAACAATTGATTTACAAAAGATAAATCGTATCGAAAAGTCCCCTGAAGGGCTAAGAGAAATGGGTAGATCATTGGATCACCAAGAGAGAATAGAAGAGAGAAAAGAAGAGAGATTTAGTTAGATAAGCACACGGGGTAAGTGGTCCTAATTGATGAACAAAAGACAAATTAAACTGCTGAAACGAGAGGATGATGGGTGCTTATCTATAAACAAAAACGAAAACGATAACAAAGATAGAATATGAACAATCACATCGTAATAATGGCTGGAGGAATAGGGAGTCGCCTATGGCCACTGAGCACACCTGAATGTCCCAAGCAATTTGCTGATGTTATGGGATGTGGAAAATCACTGATACAACTTACCGTAGAGCGTTTTAAGGGGATATCTTCACCCGAACGAATCTGGATTGTTACCGGTGAACGATATGTCGATCTTGTTCGTGAACATCTACCTGAGGTACCTGCCGAAAATATTCTAGCCGAACCAATGGCACGCAATACAGCACCCTGCATAGCTTATGCTTGTTGGAGCATTAAAAAGAGAGATCCCCGTGCCAATATCGTAGTCACACCTGCCGATGCCTTTGTTAGCGATACCGAGGAGTTTAGATCCATTATACGAAAAGCACTCGAATTTACAGCCAATCAAGAGGCAGTAGTGACTATCGGAATCAAACCCAATCGTCCTGAAACAGGATATGGATACATTGCTGCAGGCGAAGCAGTCGCGCAAGAGATGAATCAACTCAAAACGGTAGAGGCGAATCAAGAAGCAGATAGGAACCCACTTTGCAAAGTGAGCCAATTCAAAGAAAAGCCCAACCGAGAGATTGCTGAGGAGTATCTAAAAGCAGGAAATTACTTCTGGAATGCAGGCATCTTTGTATGGAATGTAAACACCATCGTGGCAGAGATGAAACGCCACACCCCGCAGCTAGCAACCCTATTTGATGGAATGAATGAGGTGTTGGGAACTCCACAAGAGCGAGAGGTGATAGCAACTCTCTTCCCTACATGCGAAAGCATATCGATAGACTATGCAGTGATGGAGAAAACAACCCAAGCATACGTTTTGCCAGCTGACTTTGGATGGTCAGACTTGGGCAATTGGAGCGCCTTGCATGCATTACTTCCACACGATAGCAACAACAACTCACCTGTGGGAAGCGATATACGCTGTTTCGACACCCAAAATACCCTCGTACATGCACCCGACAAGCGGTTAGTCATCGTACAAGGATTGGATGGCTATATCGTAGCTGATAAAGGGGATACACTCCTTATTTGCAAACAAGAGGAGGAGCAACAGATCAAGGACTATACCAAGTGATTTGACTCCCTTGGAAGAGATAGACCCAAGGAGTACTTATTTATACAAAGGGTTCACACATAGAGAGAGTTATGTGTGAACCCTTTGTGTCAAAAATGGGGTTTGTTCAAAGAGTTTTACGGTTCACCCGATAAACAGCTCACCCGATAAATCCTGGGGATTCCTTTGTGGAGAATAATTGTTAATCTCTTTACTTAGCCTAGATGTTCACCACTCTATATAGAAAGAATGGCACATCATTCACCCCTTTTAAATCTACCCTCAACTTTTTTAGCTTTGCATTAAAACATTCTACCGATGCATTAGTCGCACAGTTGTTGAAGGAGTTTCACTCCATAGATTCTTTGACCTATTATTACTATCCGATAAAAGTTAGCCCAACTTTGCCCCTATAATTTTATAATTTCCTAGAAATCAGCATAAAACACTTTTTTTTCGATTTCTACTGTGTACTACAAATTCACCTTTTTGTTGATTCATGACATATAGCGTACATTTTACATTCTTGGGTACAGGCGGTATAAAGATAATGGTAACAAATAACAACGCTGTGTACTACAAATCAGGAATCATGGTATTTCATGAAATGTAGTATTAAGATTCAGATAATTACGTAGTGAAATAGTAGAAGGCTAAAAATAGTTGAAAATAATTCTTAGGGGTAAAGTTGTATTAATATTTCTTTAATCGAAGTCATTAGAGAGCAAATAATATTCAAGTTAAGTCTGCTCTATTGAGTTTATCAAAAAACATTAGCTCCAAAAGGAACAAGCCCCCTTTAAATAAGTATCAGCAAGCAATTGAGGGTCAGGTGATAGAATGATTCATCCTTTTTTTATTAGACAGTAATATTAAAAAAAATTAAACGCAGGTTTCAATTAAAAGAAACGCATATATTTGTAAAATAACAAGAGCAATTACTCTCTTCGTTGTCATTAGCTTTTACCAATTTCATGCCAGCCAGAAATCGTTCTTTGAGTCGTTTCTTTATCCCTTTTGAGTTTGGATAGACACCGAACGTCAAACAACTAGATTTGCCATTATTTGATTCTCCAGTCACACGCTAGCGCACCTTCCAATAGTGGTTTAAGTATCCTCTTTGATTTGAACTTAAAAATAGAATCTTTTCACCCCCCCTAAAATATTTTAATTGCAATTTTTCCTATTCTAAAGCTACTGTTTATTTTACTTACGGCAGCAATCTATTTTTTATACACAACACTAAATTAAAAAAATGAACGTATGAAAAAAACATTTCGCTTTTCAGAATTTCCTCTATTATTATTGGCGATAATATTGACAGGAATAACCAGCTGTCAAAAAGAGGATCAAGACCTTCCCCAACCATCTATTTACAAACATCTACTTAGCTATACGAAAGTGGATAGTTTAACAGCGGATCAGATAAAAGAGAGCTTAACTAAATTAAAACCAAAAGATGATATCCCAACCGGCGATATGAAGTATGGGGTGGATTACTACAAAGTCACTTACAAATCAAGCTATGTGAAAAATCAGGAGTTGGTAGAGAGTGGGTTGGTAATAATACCGAGGGAAAAGAAAGAAATGACTCCCGTTGTCTACAATCACTACACCATTTACCCTAAAGAGAAAGAACTAGATACCCCTTCATTCTTTGACAACAGCAAGTTGGATTACGAAACAGTTCAAAAAACACCCTTTGAAGAGGTAAGGCTTTTTGGACTTCCATTTGCCTCCTTAGGACATCTCGTCGTGATGGCAGACTACAGTGGGTATGGAGAGTCCAAACAGGTAGAGCACCTTTATGTATGCAACGAAGCTTTGGCTAAAGATAGCTATAATCTATTGGAAGCAGCCTATGAATTGGCAGAGACATTGAATCTACAGGTAGAGAAAAAGGTAAGCCTTATGGGATGGTCAGAAGGAGGAGCTGTCTCGATGTTTTTGCAGAAATTAATGGAAAAAAACAACGACACAGTAGTTGCTAACTATTGCGTTGCAGGAGCTTATGCACCCGAAATATTCATTGACTTTCTAAAAGATGTAGACGTAGATGCTAAGAATATAAATTACGATATTATATCTTGGGGAGCATTAGCACATCTCATCTATAACAATATTCCGGTCAACACCGCTTTCAATGATGGAATTACAGGAGTGGAGAGCTTAATAGCGGTTTGTGAAAAAACGCCTACATTAAGAGCCATCTTTAATGATGAAACACGTAAAAATGGATATGATAATATAGCAAAATTATCTGCTGAAAGTAATTCAGCAGCTGGTTGGGTGCCTAAAAGTGATCTGTATCTATTTCATTCTCAAAGTGATGAGGTGGTACCTTTTGTACTATCACAAATCGCTATGGGTGAGTTTGTAAAATCAGGAACTCCAGAAGGACGCATCATACCCTATTTTCCTAAAGACGGAGACCACAGAAGTACAGTCAGTAAGATGCTTAAAACAGCCATTGAGGATTTGAAATAGTCCTTTAACTAGAGACTGACAACCCATCAAAATGGTTCCAGAGCCCGAGAAACGTAATAAATGAGGTGGTGCGAAAAGAGACTGACAACTCATTACAGAGTCACAGCAACCCATCTCAATCCAATCTAGAATCAACGAACATGTCATCCCCTCTTTTATCTGCTTCTGCAAGAAAAAGAGGGGATGATTGAGTTTCGAGTAATAGGGAATCGGCTGATGATGCTTTAGTGCCCTACCCCTCTTTTTGGAAGAGAGAAAAAAGATTCAGCTACCCTACCATTCAAATAGAAAAAAGAGCACAGATCCCATTTTTCTTCTAAAATGGTACTTATTTCAAAAGAAATAGCTTTCATTTGTATATTGCTAACAAGAGGGATCTTTATGATGGTGTTGCAGATGCACTTTTCACACTTTCATTTCGATATTGTCGGCAAGAGGGTATCAATGCCACAGATGAGGAGATTGCCTACACGCTTTCTTCCTATATTGTCGGCAAAAGGGAGGAGGAGTCAACTCTTGGTAGTTTCCAATAACTTTTTTGCAGCCCGTTCCCAACCGCCCTTTAAGCGCACTTAAACAAAAACAAAAGAGAAAATAGCTTTCTATTTCTCTTTCAGTAATGAACTTTTATATACAACAATTATTTAAAACAGTGAGCACATGAAACAAACAACACGAATATTAGTACTTCCTCTGTTCTTATTGGCAATAACCGTGCTAGGAACTAGCTGTCTAAAGAAAGAGAAGGGAAACCCCGCTGAAAAGTATCTACTCACCTATACCAAAGTAGGTAGTTTGACAGCAGAAGAGGTCAAATCAAGCTTTAAGGAGCTAAACCAAGAGGTCTCAACCGACGAGATGAAGTATGGAGTCGATTATTACAGAGTCACCTTCAAATCAAGCTACATAGAGAATCAAGAGTTGATAGAGAGTGGATTGGTAATAATACCCAAAAAAGAGGGAGAGATCTCTACGGTTGTCTACAACCACTACACCATATTCCCCTATCAGGTAGAAGAGTTTATTCCCTCATACTTTGACTACAGCAAATTGAAAAATAAGTCAAGCGAAGAGAGACCATTCGAAGAGGTAAGACTTTTTGGTCTTCCATTTGCTTCCCTAGGGAAACTTGTTGTCATGCCAGACTACAGTGGATATGGAGAGTCCAAACAGGTAGAGCACCTCTATGCCTACAGCAAAGCGTTGGCTAAAGATAGCTACAACCTATTGCAAGCAGCTTATGAATTGACCGATCTATTGAATCTACAGGTGAAGAGAGAGGTGTCCATTATGGGATGGTCTGAAGGAGGAGCTGTCTCAATGTTTTTGCAGCAGATGCTGGAGATAAACAATGACAAAGTAATGGCAAACTATTGCATTGCGGGAGTTTACGTTCCAGAACTATTCATTGAATTAGCTAAAAATATACCCGAAGATTATGAGTACCCCCGTTTCGATATTATGTCTTGGGGAGCGTTGTCACACACCATTTACAACAATATTCCTGTTAGTACCTTTTTCAATGAAGGAATTACAGGAGCGAAGAGTTTGATCGAGAGTTGTCATAAAACACCCACATTAAAGGCTATCTTCAATGATGAAACACGTGAAAACGGATATGCCCAAATAGCAGAGTTATCTATTGCTAATAATTCGGCATCTGATTGGATACCTCAGGCTGAGATACACCTATTCCACGCTGAGGAGGATGATTGGGTACCTTTTATACAATCAAAAGCTGCCATAGCAGAGTTTGAAAAATCAGGGGTTCCAGAAGGAGTCATCATTCCCCATTTTTATCCCGGTGGAGACCACAGTAGCACCGTTAGTGCTATGCTTGAAACAGCTATTGGTAAGTTGAAAGAGCAACAGCCTCTTAACTAAAGGCTGACGACTCATCACAGGGTTACGGCAACTCAACTCGATATCGAATCAACGACACATCACCCCCTCTTTTTATTCGCTTCTGCAATAAAAAGAGGGGGTGATTGATTTCTGGATGCTAGAGGATAGAGTGATGGCGAGTAGAGCACATAACTTTTGACTTTGAAAACACTCCTAAGAGATTGCCTATTATTGTGTCTCGGGCTTTATGCTTGAAAGTGTAAAAGATAGAAAACATTCCTAAGAAATTTGGCTGATAGCAAGGCCTAAATACTATAAATCAGGTTAACATCTCTATCGGAGAGCCATAATAAAAAGGAAAAAAGCTACCTTTGTCTCCACATAAGAGAGGGCCCTCGCTACAGACAAATATTCGTGAAAACGGCAGGGTCGATGTACATGGAATCCCACTCAATCTTTAGTTATAAATAGCAAACAAAGCGACTTCATCAATGAGATTTATTTTAATAGCAATTGGAATTATCCTCCTTCCCGATTTATACATCTGGAACACCTTTTTTCGTAACAGCGCAATGACGTGGAAACTACTCTACTGGGTCCCCCTATTGGTTCTTGTCATCTCCTTTTTATTCGCCTTTGTGGGTGGTGTAGGACAGATCTTATCTACTCGAATCTTTTTCTTCCTCCTCATCGGCCTATCTCTCCCTAAGTTCTTTTTTGCCATAATATCCATTCTAGGAAAGGGAGTTGCCCATTTTGTCCCATCCGTTATGGGTGGGTTTCATGTAGCAGGTGCCATCGTAGCAGCCATTACGCTAGCAGGAGCTATCTACGGTTCAACCATCGGTTGGAAGAAGTTAACCGTCAAAGAGGTGACAATCACCTCCAGCAGAATACCAAAGGCATTTGATGGCTATCGCATGGTACAGCTGTCAGACCTCCACATAGGTACCTATCAATCCTCTCCCGAGAGCATAAACCAATTGGTAGAGATGGTAAACAGCCTCAACCCAGACGTACTCTTTTTTACGGGTGATTTAGTCAACATTGCTCCCGAAGAGCTCAATCCTTTCATGGATGTTCTCTCCCAATTCAAGACCAAAGATGGGCTCTATTCAATCATGGGGAACCACGACTACTGTACCTATGGCTTCAACAATACAGCGCTGAAATCGAAGCGCAACACCCTTGATTTACAAGAGCGCCAACGCACTATGGGATGGGATTTGCTACTCAATGAGCACCGCACCATTCGCAGAGGTGAAGATAGCTTAGTGATTGTGGGGGTAGAGAATGATGGTGCCCCTCCTTTTCCTGCCTATGGAGACTTGAAAAAGGCTTTGAAGGGAGTCTCTGCCGAGAGCTACCAAATAGTTCTTAGCCACGACCCCTCGCACTGGAGAAGGGAGGTTCTCCCTGAGAGCAACATCGATCTAATGCTAGCGGGACACACCCACTCCATGCAGTTTCGCATTGGAAACTTCTCACCAGCTAAGTGGACTCATAGAGAGTGGGGCGGATTCTACCACGAAGGAGAACAGATGCTCTATATCAATACAGGAACGGGAAGCAACTTCCCCTTTAGGTTGGGGGCATGGCCCGAGATCACACTCCTAACCCTTCGAAGTAACTGATGGGGGGGGGACTAAAAGAGGAGTAACCCCCCTTTTAGAGCTCCCCACCTACCCCTTTAAACTTCTCCACAAATTGGCTAATTCGTTTAAATACCCGCTGCTTGGTTTGCAGATAGAGCGGATTGAGCGGACTCATTTTAGGTAAAATGGTATTGAGTTCCGTACCATTTTCGGTAGCAAACTCTCGCTTTAGCGAAGCAGCGATGTAGCGTTTCGCCGCCTCTTCGTTTAGCTTCTCTTCGCTGATTAGCTCCTCTACCTCTTGGTGCTGTTTGCGCTGTGCATAGAGAAAGAAGGAGTCAATCACCTCCACTTTGTCCTGAATCAGATCCAAATCAGTCTCGTTGATAAAATCGACTACCAAGTTCTCCTTGGCACGGTTGCCCAAGCTACCCCGAATCACTCGACGAATCTCCTCAATCAAAGACTCCTTATCCTTGCTCTTTTTGTTGTTCTCAAAGATTAGCTCTAGGATGTAATCCAGATTAATCTCCTGCGATTTGAGCAGATCAATCTCAAAGACCACATCGTCCCATTCGATTGCCGAACTCTCCGAACCTTTCCCCTCCTGCTCCCTACGCAACCAATCACGAATGTCGTTGTAGGTCGATTTATAATCTTGTGCCATGCGTTCAGGTAGCACCTCTAACGCCTGCATAGTAGCCAACTGTTGGTCGGTTATAAAGTGGCTCTCCTTAAAGGCCTCCAGAGCCTCCAAATCGGTTGCATCAATAGCCTGTAAGGACTTTAGGTAGGTAAACTCATCGTAGTTCTGGAGCACATTCTCGATACGCAGATACTCACCAAAGAGCTTAGCAAACTCCTTTTTATCCCCCTCCGTAACGATGGCATCGGGGTTGGGGAACTTCTCGTTTAGCTCCTTTACCACCGCTATATATCCCCTGCGTAGCTGTCCCGTAACTAGGTCGGTAAAGCCCTCTAAATACTCTTGGTAACTCTTTTCGAGCACCACATTTTTCGTACTCTTATCGCCAAAGAGAGTAATAGCATCAACTGTATCCTGTTCCAAATTGCGGAAGGTAACAATGTTACCAAAGGTTTTAGTAGCATCGTATATGCGATTGGTACGTGAGAAGGCCTGCATCAACCCGTGGTAACGCAGGTTTTTATCGACAAAGAGCGTATTGAGCATAGGCGCATCAAAGCCTGTCAAAAACATACCCACCACGATAAGCAGATCGACCTCTCTGCTCTTCACCCGTTTTGCCAAGTCACGGTAGTAGTTTTGAAACTCTTGGCTATCGACATTATAGCTTGTTTCAAACATCGCATTGTAATCAGCAATGGCTCTGCCTAAAAACTCCTTGCCACTGCTATCCATTGCCGTGGGCTCAAAACTCTCTTCCAAAATCTCGCCCACCGCACTCTGCTCTTCGTTGGGTGCAAACGAGAAGATAGTAGCTATGCGTAGCGGCTTCTCGCACCCCTCTTGCAACCGCTTTAGCTCCTCGTAATAACACTTGGCTGCATCTACACTACTCACCGCAAACATAGCATTGAATCCTTGATTCCCCACCTGATTTCGATGTGTTTTAACACGGAAGTTGGTCAAAATGTACTGAGAAATTTCCTTAATGCGTGCAGGATGTAGCAAGGCCATTTTATTTTCGGAAGCTGTTAGTTTCTTCAGATCCTGCTCCATCTCTACCCCCTTAAATTGCGAGCGCACGTTGTTGTAGTCAACTTTAAACTTCAGCACCTTCTCATCGCGTATGGCATCGGTTATGACGTATGAATGGAGTTCACTCCCAAATACGCTAGCAGTCGTCTCCGCACCCAACGCATTTTCGGGGAAGATAGGAGTTCCTGTAAAGCCAAATTGGAAATAGTGTTTGAACTTCTTTTTGAGGTTCTTTTGCGCCTCACCAAACTGTGAACGGTGCGCCTCATCAAAGATAAAGACCACCCGTTTTTGGTAGATAGGCAGGTCACGCTCACTGCGCATCAAGTTGTTCAGTTTCTGAATGGTGGTAACAATAATCTTGTTATCCTCCTTTTCGATGTTTCGTTTCAGCCCCTCCGTACTGTTCGAGCCATTAACGCTATCGGGTGAAAAGCGTTGATACTCCTTCATGGTTTGAAAATCGAGATCCTTGCGATCCACCACAAAAAAGACCTTATCGATAAAGGGGAGTTGCGTGGCCAATCGTGCCACCTTGAAGCTGGTCAACGTTTTTCCCGACCCTGTGGTGTGCCAAATAAATCCACCACTCTCCGTACTCGACCACCGTTTCATCTCGTACGAGCTTCGTATCTTCCACAAGATTCTTTCTGTTGCGGCTATCTGGTAGGGGCGCATAATAAGCAGGCGGTTGCTGGTATCAAATACCGAGTAGGTAAGCAGCACATTTAGTAGGGTGTGTTTCTGCAAGAAGGTAGCGGTAAAATCTTTCAAATCTTTGATAAGCCCATTGTCCGCCTTTGCCCAGTTCATGGTAAAGTCAAAGCTGTTGCGATTACGCTCCACCGTATTGGCAAAGTAGCGGCTATCGGTACCATTTGATATCACAAAGATCTGCACATATTTGTAGAGCGACTGCGTGGTATTAAAGCTCTCTTTGGAGTAGCGATGCACTTGGTTAAAGGCTTCACGAATGGCCACTCCCCGCCTCTTAAGCTCCACCTGCACCAATGGCAATCCATTGACCAAGATGGTTACATCGTAGCGGTTCTTGTGCGTACCCGTCTGTTCAAATTGCGAGATTACCTGCACCTTATTTCTTGCCACATTCTTCTTATCTACGAGGTAGATGTTTTGGATGTGTCCATCGTCAAACACAAAATCATAAATGTAGTTATCTTGAATTTTACGCGTCTTCTCCACCAAGTTGTCGCTTGGTTTGTCCAAATACTCCTCTACATATCGCTTCCACTCGTCATCGGTAAAGTTCACCTCATTCAGTGCCTCGAGCTGTATGCGGGCATTGGCTAGCAGAGCCTCTGGTGTAGTTACTCCCGAAGGATTCTCGTAACCTTGGTTCACCAAATCCGTTATAAATTCTCGCTCTAGGGCTGCTTCGGCTTGATAGACATTGGCCACATCGCCTAAAATGGAGTGCTTGGTGTAGTTGTCTAGTACAATGAAGTTATTTAGTTCCGCTATTGATTTATAGGTTGTCATGTTTTTCTGTTTTTGTGCTTGATAGGTCTAAAGTAGATAACTTAAGCATATTATACAACTCCCTTTAGAAAGTTTAGTCATCTCTTACCATAACAAAGGTATACTTTTTTCCATCAAATAAGTACACGAGTACCACCAAATAAAGCGGAGTTGTTGAAATTCAACAACTCTGATAAAAGAATTGGTAAAACAGCCGTGAATTACATCAAATATTAGAATTAAGTTCCTATTTTTGTAAATCATATCACTCTTTGGAGCGTGAAGCTAAGTTAGGACACAAAGAGACCTAATCGGCTGTTATTACCCAAAGATAGAAATCAAGAGCTTATAATAAGAATAGGAGCATGGATACAAATAAATTATTTGAGAATGGCTCAGTTTGGTTGCGTGCTGATTTTCATTTGCACACAAAAGCTGACAAAGAGTTTCTTTACAAAGGAGAGGATAACTCTTTTGCAACAGCCTATGTAGCAAAACTTGTTAAGCAAAACATTAAAGTTGGTATAATAACTAATCACAATAAGTTCGACAAGGAAGAATATAAAGCCATCACTAAGAAAGCACGTAAAGAGCAGATTTACATACTGCCAGGTGTTGAATTATCTGTAAATGATGGTGCAAATGGAGTGCATACTATTATTGTTTTTGATCCTACCCAATGGCTAGCTGATGGAAATGATTTTATCAATCAATTTATCACAACTAACTTTGAAGGAAAACATAATTACGAGAATGAAAATGGTCGTTCAAATTACAACCTTACAGATACAATTTTAAAACTAGATAAATTTAATAAGAACTATTTTGTGGTAATGGCCCACGTTGAACAAAACAGCGGACTACTGAATGAGTTTGATGGTGGAAGGGTTATCGATTTGGGAAATAATCCACAGTTTCAGAGCTCTGTTATAGCCTTTCAGAAAGTCAGAACAAATGATTTTAAAACGAAGATCACCACTTGGCTAAAAGGTAAGGTTCCTTGCTTTGTAGAGGGAAGCGATCCTAAGTCAATCGAAGAGGTAGGAAAAGGAGAAGTTTGTTATGTGAAATTAGGCGACTTTAATTTCGAGGCCCTTCTATTTGCCCTTACTGATTACCGAAATCGAGTACATACCAAAGAGAGCCCACAAATTAAAAACTCCTATATAAAATCAATTGCATTTGAAGGAGGATTATTAAAGGGAAAAAAATTGCATTTTTCTCCTGAGTTGAATAGTTTAATAGGCATAAGAGGTAGCGGTAAATCCTCCATCCTCGAAATCTTACGTTACACGCTGAATATCGCCTATGGTTCGCTCTCTGTAGACAAAGAGTATAAAGAAGATTTAATTAAGTATGTGCTAAAAAGCGGAGGAAAGTCTGTTGTTGAAATAGTCGACAAGCACGGCTCCATATATGAGGTAGTACGAATTTATGGACAGAAAGAGGATATATACCTTAATGGAGTATTGCAGCAAGATATAACAATAGATGCTATTCTTAAGCAACCTATCTACTTTGGTCAAAAAGACCTATCTAGTAAAAACACAGACTTTGAAACCGATTTGGTCAATAAGCTAATCGGGAACCATTTAAGAGAGGTTAAAGAGAAAATAGCTAGGCAAAAATCGGAGATTCAACGCGTAATCAATGAACTAAAAAGCTATGCTAATTTGGCTCTTTTAAAGAAGGAGACCGAGACTATAAAAGCAAATGCAACACATAAACTAAAGTTGTTTCATGATAAAGGAGTAGCTGAGAAACTACAACTACAAACTTCATTTGAATTAGATATCAATCGCTTACAGAACTTTCAGGCAAGTATTGATGGCTATTTAGATGAATTGCAGTTGCTTATTCAAAATCACGAATATACATTTAATCAAAAGCTAGACTCCACAACCAACCCCGAGCTATTTACAGAGGCTAATAGGGCTATTATAAAATTAAGTGCCTCGCTCACTGAACTTAAAAACAGCCACTCAGAAGCGCTAAAAGCCAAAGAACAGTTTGAAGTTATTTTAGCGAAACTAAAAGAAAAAAAAGGAGCACTTAAAGAGGATTTTGCGAAAATTAAGCGAGAAATAGATATACCCGAACTTAATCCTGATGATTTTATTAAAATCAACAGGGAATTTGAGACATCAAAACTGAAGTTAATAGAGATTGAAAAGTCAGAGGTAAAAAGAGTCGAATTAGAACAGCTTTTAAACGAAGCTGTTGATAGACTAGATAATTTGTGGCATGAACAATACAGTTTAGTCAAAGCAGAAGTAGATAAAATAAATAGAGTTGGCGGTAAGCTTCAAATAGAAGTAAACTACAAAGCTAAAAAAGAAAAATTCACAACTCGCCTAAAAGAGCTCCTAAAGGGAACTGGGATTAGAGATACTACCTACAACACCCTCTCTAACGAGTATGCTGACTTTATAGAGATGCGCAAAGATGCATTCCTTAAAGTTTCAGAGAGTGTAACAGAGAGTCAATTAGCTGAAATTAAGAACCGATTTCAAACGAATCTATTTGATTGTTTGACCTTTCAGGTACCTAACCAAATAGCTATCAACTATGAGGGAAAACCTTTGGATAAGCACTCTTTGGGACAACGTGCTTCTGCACTTATTCTCTTTTTGCTATCACAGAAAGAGAACGATATCATATTAATTGACCAGCCCGAAGATGATTTAGATAATCAAACCATCTATCAAGATGTGATACATGAAATAAAAAGGCTAAAGGGAGATATGCAGTTTATTTTTGCTACTCATAATGCCAACATCCCAGTATTGGGTGACAGTGAAATGGTACTTGCATGTGAGTATGTGCCAGAGAGTGAAATAAGAGTTGAGCAAGGCGGCATAGATTGTCAAGCTATTCAAGATAAAATTATACGTATTATGGAAGGTGGACAAGAGGCCTTTGATATACGAAAGAGTATTTATAAAAACTGGGAGAATAGAAAACGATGAATGCAATCGAATTATTAGACATTGTAAGTGCGGGTGAAACCAGCAAAGTACAGTTTAAACAAGAGATGCCTCACCATGATAGCATCGCCAAAGAGATAGTTGCTATGTCGAACTCATTGGGAGGAATGATACTCATAGGCATTAAAGATGTAACAGGAGAAATAGTAGGATTAGTGCCTAGCCAAATTGAAGAGTATGACAAGGTCGTTTCACAAATAGCCGACAACATAAAGCCGGTTGTCTACATTGCTACAGAGGTGGTAAAAGTCGATATTGAAGGTATAGCTCGCTTTATTCTAATAGTACGTATTCAAGAAGGTATTAATAAACCCTATAAAACGAGTAAAGGGGAGATTTACCTAAAACAGGGTTCAAACAAACGCTTGCTAACCGACAATTATGAAATTATGAGGTTATTCCAGCAAAGCAGCAACCTATTTGCCGACGAAATGGAGGTGTATGACACAAGCATGCTTGATATAGATAAAGAAGTCTTTACGGAATACTTTAAAACAGAGTTTAAAACGACTTTTGAAGAGAAAGGATTAAACTTTGAAGAGGCTTTAAGAGCAAAGCGTGTTCTAAGAAACAACCAGGTTTCGCTGGCAGGTCTACTCTTTTTCGGAAGGGAACCACAGAATATAAAACCTGCCTTTACCATAAAAGCAGTCTCATTCTTTGGGAATGATAAAGGAGGGAATTCATACCGAAGTAAGCCTGAAGACCTAAAAGGAACAATCCCTGAACTTTTTAAGCAAGGTATGGCTTTCTTAAAAAGTAATCTAAAACACACGCAAGAAGGAAATGAGTTTAACTCTACAGGTGTATTAGAGATACCAGAAATGGTACTTATCGAGCTGTTACAGAATGCACTAATACACCGCGATTATTTTAGGAATGCCCCCATCTTATTATTAATATTTGATAATAGGGTAGAGATTGTTAGCCCAGGTAAATTACCCAATAGCCTGACAACCGAAGATATAAAATTTGGGAATACAGTTATTCGCAACAATCAAATAGCTATGTTTTCAACGCATACAATGCCATACAGTGGCTTAGGTTCTGGTATTAAGAGAGCTTTATCAGCAAAACAAGATATTGAATTAATCAATGATGTGGAAGGAGAGCAGTTTATTGTTAAAATTCCAAGAATTGAGCAATAAAAGCGAGCATTGATATTGGTAGTCTTGAATTTTGCTGTAGCGAAGCACGCTTACAACTCCACAATCTCTCCACACAGTTCTGTCACACACTCCACTCCAGTAGCCGTAACCACATAGGAGTTCTCTATACCCACAGCACCCACACCCGGAATCACCATCTTGGGTTCTAGTGCAAAGGTCATCCCCTGAGCCAAGATGTCTCGAGAGCGTGGCGCAAATACAGGCGCCTCATTAAGCTCCAAACCGATTCCATGACCAATGAACCCAGCTTGCTGTTTCGTTCCCATAAAGTAGGGAGAGAGCCCATTCTCAGAGACCTTGGTTATGGCACGGTTGTAGAGATCGGCACAAGCCATACCCGGTCTTGCCATAGCAGCCACATCGGCATCAATCTCTAAACAGATTTGGTGCGCCTTGTAGGCCAATTCCGAGAGTCTCCCGTAGGAGTAGGTACGCGTCATATCGGTCATATTGGCTGTAAAGGAGCCGCAGATATCTACCATCACAGCCATCCCCTTCTCTATCCGTGTACCATCGGCAGAGAGTGGTAATGCAGGGTCTGTTCCTGCTCCTCCCATAGCAAAATCATACGGTGAGGGAGTTTGTGCATTGTCACCTGCCAGAACAGATCCCATGTGCAACTCCATGGAGGAGCCAAAAACACGAATAACCCCTAAAGAGCCCTTCTGCCTAAAAAGACGCTCGGCTTCGATGGAGAGGTCGATATCTCTCATACCCGGAACGAAGAGTGCCGGTAGTTGCTGGTAGCACTCCACATGCCTCGCTCCCCCCTTACGTAGTAACTCTATTTCGTAGGGCGTTTTAATCAACCGAGCCTGCTTAAAGAGGGTGGTAGCATTTGCCAATGCAGCTCCTCCCATAGCAGCCTGCAAGCGATTCACTTCACTGTAGGTAAGTTGGTCTACCTCTAGGGCTACCCGTTGGGCTATCTTTACTCCCCTATCAGCCAGCCGTGAAACAATCTCTTCGGGCTTACGAATGTAGGTTATCTGCTCTCCTTCCAATCCCACGGGTCGCTTTATAAAGAATATCGGATCCTCCGTAAGGGTGATGTAGGCATAGCCATTTATGACTCTCCCAGAGAGGTAAATCAAGTTGACGTTGGTAGCCAGTAGGCAGGCCTCTATTTGTGCCGCAGCCATGGCTGTACGGACTTTTGCCCAGCGCAGTTGTAGCTCTGGTAGTAGTGTTTTAGGAATCATAAGGTGATAAAAAAATAGTGTGTGACTAAAGTGCTGATAATTTTCCGCCACTTGCATTTTCTCTTCTAAGCTTCGAGGTAACTTGGTGCTCATTGTACCCTTTGCCATACTCAACCTATCATATAATATAGAAATAGAGCCTATTTTCTATATTATATGATAGGTTGAGTGATAAAAGCTATTCCAACTCCGAGTTTTTAAATTCGGTATACCCTTCGTAGTAGTAACTATTGTCAATACCTTTCATGTAGAGTTCTTCTTTTGCTGAGTTTCTCTTCTTGCCTTGCAAGCTCGGCTGGGTTGTCAAGCCCTAATTGAGTCTCTCGCATCCTAATTCTTTCGTTTTTCATGAAACGGTATTGTAACGAAACTAGTTTGTGCTACTTGTTGCTTCTGCTGCTTTGGGAAATGACAACAGTTTATCGCGGTAGTATTCGTACTGCTTCTTTCGTAACTCGATCTCTTTGGGTAACCCTTCGCTGATGGAGGTGGTTAGGGTATCGAATTGGTCGAGGATGGAGACGATGCGGGCTTGTTCTTCTAGTGGGGGGACGGGGATAAAAATTTTTCCCATGTCTGTAGCTGAAACATCAATAACCTTTGTTCCTTTTGCATATTTTCTTTTCTGACTTGCAAACATTTCAGTTTGTGTAAAATAAGCAATATATTTACCTAGAATAGATTCTAATGGTTTAAATATAGTAGCATGACCACCTGTTACAGCTTGTTCTTTACCCAAATAAACAACAGATTTTCCAACATCTTCTACATTCTCACTGGTATTTGTTATTACGACATCACCATAATTTACTTTCCGCAACTTATTGGCTGTTTCAACTGAAACAAAAGAACGTGTTTTCGAAGTATAAGTTCCATAATAAGTATAAATCTGACCATAATGAATTGCAGGAATTCCTGTTTCTGTAAAATCTTTTTTCTGTAATCCATTACCTCTAACTAATGCTCCTATCTCCCCCAACTTCTTCCACTCCACTTCTCTCTCTTCAAAGGTCAACAATTTCTCCCGATAGTATTCATACTGCTTTTTACGAGCTGTAAGCTCGGCTGTAAGCTCGGCTGTAAGCTCGGTAAAGGTGTCTAGAATACGAACAATCTCTTTTTGGATGGCAAGGGATTGTTCAGGGTTGTTGGGACAGGGAATGGGGATTTGGAATTTTTCTGTATGTGGCGTTGAAATCTGAGGCATTTGCATTCTACTACCAATATTTTGGAAATAAGACTCATTTATTTTTAGATAGTAATAAATGAACTTTATATCTAAATATTTATTTTCTGAATAGTATGACCACATCTCATTCTTATGTGAAAAAGGTTTATCATAATACTCAAACTCTATAACACCACGAGATTTAACTATAACAGACGGGTTTATATTAATATCTTTTTCGGGTATATCTTCAAAATCTACAAATGCTACAGTTTTACCTCCTGCAAAAATTTTCAAAGGTGCTTGATCTTTATGCATTGCTTTCATCTGTCCTGCGGTAATTTTTGTACCATTTGAACGAGTTAATACATCCCCCAGCATCTTCCACTCCACTTCAACCCCTTCCAACAACTTATCTATATTACTCATTTTCTTTCCCTCCTCGTGCTAATTTTCTCATCTCCTTCTCAAAGTCAGAGACTATCTTTTGTGTTTTATTAAACTCATCATATTCCGCCTTTGCTTTTGCATCCGCTTCCCTCTTACTCACACTCCCCTTGTCCGTTAGAACATCGTACCGCCGAAAGGCTAGGAACTCATTGATACTGGTGGCAAACTCCGCCATGGTAAAGGAGTTTTCACGCTCTATCAAATCCTCTATGTAGTCAAAGTAACCGGTAACGGCACGTTCCAACTGTTTGATTTGCCTCTCCTCTAGGTAGTTCTTGGCCACGGTCACATCACTTTTCAGGATTCGACCTTCGGGAGCACCCTTCCAAGTGGTGAGCCCCATGTGCTCTTTGCTGCGATTTGCCAAGGTGTAGATAAGCTCGGAAGCAGTTTTGCCCGTAATGGCGTAGTGGAATTTGTTTTGTACCAAGGCATAAAACTCCTTCGTTACCTCAGACTCTTTGTCGTAATCGAGGCTACATTCGGCAAAGATATCGGTTATTTGCAACCAGATTCGTCGTTCACTGGCTCGGATGGAGCGTACGCGCTCCAGTAGCTCTTTGAAATAGTCTGTGCCAAAAGCAGTTTTGCCCTGCTTTAAACGTTCATCGTCCATGGCAAAACCCTTGGTCATGTACTCTTTCAAGACTCCCGTGGCCCAGATTCGGAAGTTAGTCGCTTTGCGCGAATTGACCCGGTATCCTACGGAGATAATGGCATCGAGGTTGTAAAACTCCACCGACCGTTTTACCTGACGGCTTCCCTCCTTTTGAACTATTTCCATTTTGGAAACAGTTGCCTCCACCTGTAGTTCGCCCTCTGCAAAGATATTCGAAAGGTGCTTCGATATGGCAGGCACCTCCACATCAAACAACTCGGCCATTCCCTTCTGGGTCAGCCAAATGGTATCGCCCTTTACCACTGCCTGAATAGAGACATCGGACTCGGGGGTGTTGTAAATTAAGAACTTTAGCTCCTTTTGCATAACTACCCCTCCATCTCCTTCACAATGGCATCGATGCTGATACGTAGCTCATCAATCTTGGCAACCGTCTTCGCAATCTCGCCATTGAGCTCTACGATGTCTACCTTTTCGCGTGTATCCTTGGCCTCAACGTAGGAGCTAACTGAGAGGTTGTAGTCGTTGGCAGCTATCTGCTTGTTGTCTACCGTAATGGCCGTGTGCGCTACCGACTCCTTGCTATCAAAGAGCTGCATGATAGCAGCAATGTGCTTATCTTCGAGCAGGTTGTTGTTGGTTACCCTCTTAAAGAAAGCATCGCCACTGGCATCGATAAACTGCGTTTGGTTGGTGGTTTTACTCTTTGAGAGCACCAAGATATTGACCGCTATGGAAGTTCCATAGAAGAGGTTGGGTGCTAAAGAGATGACCGTCTCTACATAGTTGTTATCCACCAAGTACTTTCTGATTTTCTGTTCGGCACCCCCGCGGTAGAAGATACCAGGGAAACAGACAATGGCTGCCCGTCCCTTGCTTGAGAGGTAGCTCAAGGCGTGTAGCACAAAGGCCAAATCGGCTTTCGACTTGGGAGCCAATACGCCAGCAGGGGCAAAACGATCATCATTTATCAGCGTAGGGTCATCAGCACCCACCCAGTTTACCGAGTAGGGCGGATTGGATACGATGGCAT
>JBOFMR010000003.1:0-1780 GCA_051658485.1 Phocaeicola sp. | reverse complement strand
TCTCTCTCGAAAGCGGATGCAAAAGTAGTGCTTTAAAACATATACTCCAAACAAAAACAACTCTTTCTTTTGAGAAAAAAGTGCAAATAAGGGTAACTAGCTAGTAATGCGAGAGTAACAAAATAAACTTTTTTCAAGGAGAGTGGAAAGAAGAGATAAAGGGGGAAATAGTATGCCTTATTATATATGATAACACTTGAACAGGTGTACACTTTCTTATTTTATTTCCCTCAGAAGTATTCTGTAGGATGTTAATATCTGACAAAAAAAGAGTTTCACAAGTGGATGCATATATGCTACTGCTTTTTATTAACTAAGGGAGGGGGATAGATGCTAAAAAATGGGCTCAACATTGGCATAAATAAAAAAGAAGAAGAATTAAATTGGCAAAATTCAGATGACAATTAATACGTAAAAATAATTAATAACAAAAAGACAAACCATGAGAGGTGTTGATTTTGCGTAATTTCATACTAGAATTAGCTGTTTTTAGCCTATCTAGTCAACAGCAATGGGAGATGTATATCTCTAAAAAAATACAAGATCTATCAACACTCTTAATAATAGCATGTTTTAGGAGAAAAAAAAGGCTCACGCATATCAGTACTGATATGCGTAAAGGTGTTGACACTCTTTGTGGTGAGATTCGCCTTTTCGATTTAGATCCCACCAATGGTGATTTATTTTTATTGGCCGCTCTCGTAAAGTTATGAAGCTGCTTCATTGGGAGCGAGGTGGCTATCTTATTTACTACAAACGTTTGGCTCAAGGTAGATTCCACTCTAAGATATTTCTAAAAGAGAGCAGTGGTTTTCGCTCTATAAGATGGGATGAATTAGTCCTTCTAATGAAAGGGATTTCTCCTAAAGTTGTTAGAAGACATCGTTCCCATTTGGAAAATAAACTAGAGAAGAACAGCAAAAAAGATGCAAATTCAAATGTGAATAGCAGAAGAAAATATTGGTTATTTCGCTAATAAACAACAGCTTAAAGGTATGAAGGAATGAAGAAACAAAAGGAATTACCAACTGAGATAGCAGAATTACAACTATTGGCTCAACACAAAGATGAGCGAATTGCCTATATTGAAAAACTCCTTTCTGGTTCTAAAAAAGATAAAGTATTCGATAATGGACCTAACCTTTTCTATGATCAATGCCGGTAGGCTCTTGATGAAAAAGATCTTGCTACGCAGAAGATGGCTGAAGAGATAGAAAAAAAACACCAAGAGACGTGAGAAAATAAAAAAAAGAGCCATCTCGCCCCTCAAAGTATCAATATGGTGGATTAGAAGAGAAATGGCGTACTGTTTTGCCAAAGAGTATTAATCTGGGTGAGTATGATGTTATAGGAAAAGATGTAGTAAGAATCTTACATCGCACACCTGCTAGCCTTTGGGTTGAATGTGTTGAATCTCCTATTCTTCGTGCTAAAAGCCAAAAGAATGCTCTGAATGTAAAAGTTTTTCAAGCACCACTCCCAAAAGCTATTATTGGTGGGAATTATGTCGCTGCTGATTTCTTGGCTCACTTAATAACAAGTAAATTCATCTATCATATCCCTGAGTATAGACAAATCAAAATGCATACTGAGCTTGGTACAAAATTACCTACCTCTACCATAAATGACTGGGTGCATTCCGTAGCTAATAAACTTTTCCCTCTATACGAAAGCCTTTGTGAGGAGGTGTTGCAAAGCGATTATCTCCAAATAGATGAAGTTCCCTGGAAAATAGCAGATAGAGCTGGTAAGAGTTGTCGACAGGGGTATGCATGGCAGT
>JBOFMR010000002.1:0-1149 GCA_051658485.1 Phocaeicola sp. | reverse complement strand
CCAATGCATTTGCAGAATCATTTAATGCTAAAATCAAAGCTTTTAGGGCAAGCTTAAGAGGAGTAATTGATGTGAAGTTCTTCCTATTTAGGCTAACGAAAATATATGCGTAGTCCCCAGGGTTTATCGGGTGAGCCGCTTTTAGGGCAAGCTTAAGAGGAGTAATTGATGTGAAGTTCTTCCTATTTAGGCTAACGAAAATATATGCGTAGTCCCCAGGGTTTATCGGGTGAGCCGGAAAAAGTTATGAAACGGCTCACCCGCAAAAGTTGGCTCACCTGCAAAAGTTGTGGAATGACGTTCTTTTTGTTTGTTTGCGCTAGCTAATGATTTTTTTGATAAACTCATAGAGTAGACCTAAAACGACGTTTATTTGCTTTCTAATGGTTTTTCTTATAGGAAGGTCAAGCGACTTTTTAAAGGCATTCAGTTTTATTGGATAGTAATAGTCTGTAAAGGTTGTGGCTGCTCTAATCTTCGCTAGGTTGGGGCTCGTATGTGGCTTCCTGGATTGTGTAGTGTATGTTTTTTCTATTGCTTTTAGTGTTCTATGGTTGTGCAACACGTGTCGCACAGTTGTGCAACGCGTGTTCTTCTACTGTGCAACACGTGTTGTATAGTTGTAGAACGCTGACTTGGTTGGTCGTTTGTGAATAGATTTTGGTAGAGGCTTATTGAAATGGATTTTTAGTGGGTGTGTGCTATTTCTTTTTGGGGCTATGGTTGTTATCCAGTTGCTATCTATTCTGTCTTTGAATGGTAGTTTATTGCTCTTTTTTTTCTTTGTTTGGTGTGGTTCTATTAATGGGGAAGTCCATCTGCAGTTGACTCTCAGTTTGTTTCTCTTGTATTAGCTGATTGCGTTTTTTGGGAGATAAAGGATGGTGTGTTGTCTTGGTTTGTTGCCAACTTTTTTATTGTCTGCTACAGCTGACTAGTTTGTTTGTCAATCTCTACGCATTGAATCAGAGCCAAGTTGCGATTTTTGCAGGTGAATCACAAGTTACAACTTTTATGGCTCACCCGATAAACCCTGGGGACTACGCATATATTTTCGTTAGCCTAAATAGGAAGAACTTCACATCAATTACTCCTCTTAAGCTTGCCCTAAAAGCTTTGATTTTAGCATTAAATGATTCTGCAAATGCA
>JBOFMR010000001.1:0-1797 GCA_051658485.1 Phocaeicola sp. | reverse complement strand
AATACGCTTTATGAGAATAGTGAGGAGGTATTAAACTTCTTCATTAACAGAGCAACCAATGCATTTGCAGAATCATTTAATGCTAAAATCAAAGCTTTTAGGGCAAGCTTAAGAGGAGTAATTGATGTGAAGTTCTTCCTATTTAGGCTAACGAAAATATATGCGTAGTCCCCAGGGTTTATCGGGTGAGCCAGAAGAACATCTATAAAACACACTAATAAAGCTAGTTGTTGAGCTGTTGTATTGAAATAAATCCGCAGGAATAGAGGTGAGAGAAGAACAACCAGAGAACACCCAACCAAGGTCAGTTACTGCTCTATTGTTATCAAATAGCCTTTCAGGGATAGAGGTAAGAGAAGAACAATCAGAGAACGCATAGCTAAAGTTAGTTGCTTCTCTATTGTTAGAAAATAGCCATTCAGGGATAGAGGTGATAGATTTACAACCAGAGAACACCCCACCAAAGTCAATTACTGCTGTATTGTTACCAAATAGCCCTTCAGGGATAGAGGTAAGAGAAGAACATTTATAAAACGTATAGCAAAAGGCAGTTACTGCTGTATTGTTAGCAAATAACCCAGCAGGGATAGATTTGAGAGAAGAACAATCACGAAACACGTCATTAAAGTTAGTTGCTGCTGTGTTGAGTAGTGGGGTGTTTATAGATTTTAATAGCACATCCTGTCTCCAGCTTACCTCAGGCATTTGCGATTTGGCATAATCTCTTTCCGAGCTCGTAATGGTAATGGTATATTCTCCTGCTACTGCATAAGTATGCTCTATTTTACTAGTCAAAGGTGTACCTGCTGGAATTGTTAAAGGTTTTGAAGAATCTCCCCAATCAACAGTCAAATCGTAAGTGCCAGTGATGCCGCTGGTACCAAAGGGAAGACAATAGTTCTGATCATCAGTTGTTGTTTGAATAGTAAAACTAAATTCAGCAGGGGCAGTAGCTTCGAATTTCGCTGTATAGGTCTTATCTCCTGTTGCTTCTGATAATGTCACCATTAGTGTGTTCCAAATAATGGTGATATCTTCACCTGCTACTACTGGCTCATTTCCTACGTACCATCCAACAAACCTACAATTCTTTTCAGCTGTTGCCGTAGACTCTAGAAAAGTTCCACTATCCCCTGTTCCTCCAGGTTTATCTACCGTTCCTAAAGTTTCGTCTGAAGATTTAAAAGCTATTGTATATTGAGAAATAAATTTCGCTGTATAGGTTTTCTCTCCAGTTACTTCCGTTAATTTCACCTTTATCGTATTTTCAGTAATGGTGATATCGTCACCTGCTACTACTGGGTCATTTCCTACGTACCATCCAACAAACCTACAATTCTCTTCAGCTGTTGCGGTAGACTCTAAAAAAGTTCCGCTATCTCCAGTTCCTCCAGGGTTATCTACCGTTCCTAAAGTTTCGTCTGAAGATTTAAAAGCTATTGTATATTGAGAAATAAATTTCGCTGTATAGGTTTTCCCTCCAGTTTCAGCTGTTAATTTCACCTTTATCGTATTTTCAGTAATGGTGATATCATTTTTTGTTTCGAGTTTCTTCTCTCCTTCGTACCATCCTTCAAGTACATAACCGTCTGCTGGTGTAGCTGTGGCTTCAATAATTGTCCCCTCTGTACCTTTCTGTTCTCCTTCTGGAGTTACCTTTCCATTGTCGCCTGCCGCAAAGCTTATGGTGTACTCCTTAACGGGGATAATAGGCTCTTCATCCTCTGAGCAACTGCTCAATGCCATAAGAGCCGCGAACATAGCCCCTAAAAAATAAACCAATTTAAAATTTCTAAT